>CAZNZS010000054.1:0-15770 GCA_964577585.1 uncultured Acutalibacter sp. | reverse complement strand
GCTACCGTGGCTTGCGCTGTGGCCGTTTACGAAGGAACCAAGTAATTCAATTCTTTTCAAAAATGCAACAGGCCTCCGGTATGTCCGGGGGCCTGTTTTACGTTAGCGCTTTAGCATAGACCAAGTCCCTTCGCGACGTGGTCTATGCTAAAATGCCAATACAAAAAGGGGCTCTGTTGTGGCAGAGTCCCTTTTGCTTGCTTTCGCTGCGGCTGCTCCTGCTTTGAGAAAAGCTGTGTTTTAGAGAAAATAGACCGGCTGTGTCAGATCACTTCCAAATAATCTCTGTCAGGAAGAGTGGGGAAGGGAGCGGTAGGCAAAGTCTGATACCAATAAGAAACAGACGCAAGATCCTCCTGCAGCGGCAGATAACGTCCATCGTTTCTCCAACCCAAAGCTTGTATTGTAACCTTCAAATTGTTTTCAAAGCGCACAGGGTCGGTGATGTGCCAGCGGTACATGCCAAAGCGGAACTGACTGCGGTAAAGTGTGTCAGGCGTGATCACATTGTGAAGACCGGCGTAAGGCGTAGTAAAGGGAACATATCTGTCGTGTGTGAAGGGGTCTTCAAAATCGTAAGATCCGCAGAAATAATCCTCTGTGCCGGTGCCGCAGATCGTGGGATATTCGCTGTCGCTGTCGATGTAGAATTTTATTTCGCCTTCTCCCCACCAACCGTTGTTGTTGGTGCCCCAGGCCATGTATGTGCCGACATAGTGCCCCTTGCCCTTTATGCCGTCAACCAAGGTATAAACTTCCTTATAAGGCAGCGGATTTGTGCGCCGGAACTGAGCGTGAAAATAGGCGCAGTCTTCCGGGACCTCTGTCAGGGTATAGTCGATCTGATAATAGTAGGTCACCCGTTCGTTGCCGATATTTTCCAGGGTAATGCGGCAGCGTTTGCGGAAAGGCATCTGCCAGTAGCAGTTAAAGGCGCTTCCGGGATTCACGCATACTGCCAAAGAGGAAAGCTGTGCGTAATGGTTCCAGGTAGAAGCGAAAAAGTCTCCTACAGGGCTTTCTACGGAAGGGATCTCCTGGTCGTCCCAGTAAAAGCGGATGATTACATTGCGCCACAGGCCGGTCGGAGTCATCCAGATATGCTGGATTATGCCGGGACCGGTAATATCGGCGATCTCATATGTCTCTCCGGGCTGGATATAGATATAAGGGCTCACCTTCCAGCCCTTGCCTAAATCCTTGGCAGCAGCTTTTGCGATACCGTCCTGAAGCTCGCACATACCTCCCTGACCGGGAGCGCCTTTCGGGTTCTCAGGACTGATAGAGCGGGTTTTTGCATTGGAAAGCCTTGTGAGGTCACCCATTCCATTGACGATGCCATTGAATTCCATAGTAGTACACCTTCCTGAAAAATATTTGAGTGTCTGGCTTTTACAAATATAACATCGATGTCACATTTGAGCTAATTGTATGCTACCATGTAGTGTGGAACTTGTCAATACAGTTCTTTCAAGTTGTAACACAATCAATTCAGCAAAAGTTTATACATAATAGACAAATTCGCGATTGCAACCTTGCGTTTTGCGTTGATGCAAGTTAAAATGAAAAATAAATATGTGGACCGGCAGGATAGGGAGTGGCGTATGACGACGATTTATGACATCGCGAAGGAAACCGGTTTTTCTGCTTCAACGGTAGCCCGGGCGCTGAGCGGCAGAGGCTATTGCAGTGAAAAGGCAAAGAAAATCATTCAGGAAGCTGCGCAGCGCTTGAATTATGCCCCTGTGCAGGCTGCCAAGGCCTTAAAAAGCATGCGTACCAAAAAGGTGATGTTCTGTATTCCCGATATGTATAACCCCTATTATTTCGCCATGATAGAGGGGGCAAACCGGGTTCTGGAGAACAACGGCTATTATATGGTCCTTGCACACAGCGAGCACAGTAAAGAACGAGAGCTCAGCTTTGTGGAGGTTTTGAAGGAGCATATAGTAGACGGCATCATTCTGGGATCCTTTGATTTTTCCCCGGAGCTTGTACAGGCGGTAAGGGAAGCGCCCGTTCCGGCGGTTTTAACTGCCTTCTATAATGGCAGTGGCGCTCAGGATCTGGACTGCGTATATGTGGATCAGATCAAGGCGGTGTATATTGCGGCCACAGAGCTTATCAGGCTTGGTCACCGAAAGATCGTGTTTTTGGGCGGTACTTCTGAGGAACTGACAGGCAGAGAGCGTCTGTCTGGCTTTCAGCAGGCGCTGGCTGATAATGGCCTGGAATTTGACCGGAATATGGTAGTTGTGTCAGATTATACCAGGGAAGGCAGTGAAAGGGACTTCCGGGAGTTTTTGCAAAAGAAACGGAAATTCACCGCGGTGGTGGCCTGTAATGATTTGATGGCTTTTGGGTGTATGAATGCCTGCAGGGAGACTAAGCTCCGCATTCCCCAAGACGTGTCCATAGTTTCGCTGGATAACACGGACTTTTGCTGTTGTTCGGTACCGCGTCTTTCGTCTGTAGATATGATGCAGTATCAGCTTGGAAGCAACGCCGCTCAAACCTTGCTGGAACGGATAGAAAAAAAGCGGGATTACAAAAAGACGATCATGCTTGAACCGGTGCTGGTTTCCCGCGATTCCGCCGAGAAGGCCAAACTGTGATCTCAAATTTGTGAAACCGGTATCACATAAATTCTGAAAGAAATACGAATAATTTCCCCCAAACAGCCCTCGGCGACTCAAAAACCGAGGGCCGTTTTTTCGCAAATATGTTGACAAAGTCGCGAAAATGCAATATACTACAAGAAATAGAATGTGGTATTATTGCGTCTGTTTTATGACATCGATATCACACTATGAAGAATAATTTTGAAGGACTCTGGCACCTTGTTTCACAATTGACAGATGTCGGATATCCCTGGGGAGGAAAGTGTATCTATGGAAAAGAGACCTAAGCTGCTGATAGTAGGCAGCTTTGTAATGGACCTTATCGTTTCGGCAAAGGAGCTCCCCGGCTCTGGCGAGACTATTTTGGGGCGTGCCTTTTCGACTGCACCCGGCGGAAAAGGTGCAAATCAGGCGATCCAGGCCGCCCGGCTCGGAGCACAGGTTGCCATGGTCGGCAGAGTGGGAGACGATGATTTCGGCCGCCGTCTGACCGGTTCAGCCAGGGAGGCCGGCGTGCAGGTCGACCGTGTGGCCGTTGATCCCTCTATGCCGTCGGCAATAGGAAACGTGCTGCTGGAAACAGATGAAAGCGGAAAGAGCCGCAATCGCATCGTAGTGGTACCCGGTGCAAATATGGCTGTCTGCCCTGAGGATGTTGCGTTTTTGAAGGACGCGGTCAAGGAATATGATATGGTGCTTTTGCAGCACGAAATTCCTTTGGAGATCAATGTCTTGGTTGCCGGGTATGCCGCTGACGCCGGAGTTCCTGTTATGCTGAATCCTGCTCCTGCTGCTGAGATCCCCCAGGGAATGCTTGCTAAGCTTGCGTATATTTCCCCCAATGAGCATGAGCTTGAGGCTATGACCGGGATCTGCGTTAAAAAGGACGGAAAGCTTGATAAGGAAGCTCTTTCCAAGGCTGTCAAAGTGCTTCACAAGGAGGGCGCAAAGAACGTTGTCGTCACCTTGGGAAGTGGTGGAGCTGCGGTTTCCGATGGAAAAAATATTGAATACAGTCCGTGTGTGGACGTTGTAAAGCCGGTGGATCCTACTGCGGCGGGCGATAGCTTTGTCGGCGCCTTCTGCACGGCAGTATGTGCCGGTGCGGGACATCAGGCCGCCCTGCAGTTTGCAAATTATACCGCAACGCTGACCGTGTCACGCATGGGAGCGCAGCCAAGCCTTCCGACCCTGGAAGAGGTGGCGGGCCTGCTGGATAAGCTGGGAGATAAAGTTGTGGATCGGGATATGCTGAAAAAGCTGTCCGGTGCGGAGAAGGCCGGCCGTATTGGCAGTGCGGCCAGAGAAGCGCTGGATACCGGCAAAAAGCTGGCGCAGGAAGAACTGGACCGCTTTATTGGCGGTATGAACGCGGAAGAATATGAGACTGCGGCTCAGTTGATCTGGGATGCTCAGGCAAATGGGGGAAGGGTACATATCACAGGGATCGGTAAGCCCTCTCACGTGGCAAATTATATGGCTTCTCTCCTGAGCTCCACAGGCACGCCCACTTATTTCCTCCATGGTACGGAGGCAGTGCATGGCTCCTGTGGGCAGTTGGTGGCAGGCGATGTTGTGATCTGTATTTCCAACAGCGGAGAAACCGCTGAAATGAAATCCACTGTAACGGCGATTAAAAATAACGGCTGCAAAATCATCGGCGTATCGGGCAATCCCAACAGTTGGCTTGCAGGTCAGGCCGATGCGCATCTGTTTGCCGGTGTAGAGCAGGAGGGCGGACCCCTGAACCGCGCTCCCAGAAATTCCGTGCTTGCTGAAATGCTGGTTCTGCAGGGACTCAGCATTGTGCTTCAGGTGCAGCGCGGGCTGTCTCCGAAAGAATATGTGCGTTGGCATCCGGGCGGCGCGCTGGGCGCTTTGCGCGAAAACGAAAAATGAGATGCTTGAAAATGCCCCTGCCGAAAGACAGGGGCATTTTTGCGTCCGGAAAACCACTCGCCAGGGCTTGCCATTCTGGAGAACACCGTGACGAAGAATCTCGGTTTTACTAGTTATTAGATATTAGTCGTTATCAGAAACCGTGATGCATGAAAAGAGCCAGCGCTTAAAAGCGCTGGCTCTTTTGCAAGCTGACGGGTGCTTTCAGAAACACATTGAATTAGGAGGTCATGCTTTTATGAAGATATTCCCGCCGTTGTTTTTAGAAAAACGGATCTTAAGCGCTCACTACTACCTTTTCGATCTTGATGCTTCCGGAAGTGACATTGTAGTAAGGCTTTCCATCTTTTATGCCTGCCAATCCATATCCGGTGTCAGTGGCCAGGAAGGACTGGAAATCTCCCTTGAACCTGGGAGAAATGTACAGGGTCTTCTGATAGGCGTCGTAGCGAATTCCAGTCATGCCTTCAAGCAGGGCATAAGACGCCAGGGCCCTTGCATACCAGTGGCCGCACTCGTATTCATCGAAGGGGTTGCGCACATCGCCCTGGTATCTGCCGCGGCAGGCCCGTACAATGTCCAGACCCTTTTCGATCTCGCCCGCAAACATCAGATGGGAAGCGACCTGGTATTCGATGCCAGTCCAAACTTCATCACTGTAGACGAAGGGGAGCTGAGGTCTTTCTCCGTGGGGCCATGTGCAAAGCAGCAGGCCGCTTTCCTCTCCCAGACAGTAGCCGGGACGCTGAGGATTTGAATGCTCCAGAAGATCCTTGGGCAGGTTGTAACGGTGAATGCTGTTCAGGTGGCTCTTGATTTTATCCTGTTCGCCTACTTCCGGCAGCCCGCAAACCTGTGCCATCCAGAAGCCCAGTACGCCGTCGGAGATGCAGCCTTTTCCATATTGATATTTCGGTCCTTCTGTATTGATCAGCGCTTCAGCTTCTTCTGAAATGCGGTCGTTCAGAGCGGCCTGTCCGGGCTTTGCGTGCAGGGTCTTCCACTCAACTTCCTGATAGAAGTATTCTCCGTTGTAAAGGTGTTCGGAAAGGTAGGTGATTCCCTTTTCCAGCAGATCCTCATATTCTGGGGTGGGTTCTCCCAGCAGCTTGCCCATTTCTGTCATGGCCTTCAATGCCGAGATGTAGAAGGAAGAGCACATCACATCGGCGCCCCAGAATTCAATGTCATAGGTATTGTGATGGGGCTCTTTCAGTACGCCTTCTCTGTTTTTATCCCACAGATTGATGCAGTAATTCATGGAGGCCTTTACCTTGGGCCACAGGTTTTTCAGCCATTCTACGTCGCCATAGATGGTGAAATCACGGTAAACCTTCAGAATACCGCCCAATTGACCGTCAGCGGCGGCGTGAAAATCATGAGTAGTCTTTCCGATGGGCAGAGCGGATCTGAAGTTCTGATGCCCTTCTTCGTTCTGAGATTCGAAGAACTCAGTTTGACGCAGACTGCGCTCCAGGGAAGGGAACAGGTGGCAAATGGCCTGAGCGTAGTTCCATACGTGTGTGCAGGAACCGTGGCAGGAGCCCTCACTGTCCGCGCTGCCTTCCCAGCACCACAAACGGCCATCGGCCTGGCGCAGTACGGTGGGTGATTTCAGAATGCTCAGGTTTGCGCTTACTGCTTCAATTACATCATCGGGCAGGGTGGAAGCGAAGAAGGTTTTAGAGAAAAGCTCGCTTTCCTGATAGAGCCTTTGATACTGAGAAGCCGCAAAATCCGAAACCTCTTCGATGTTCTTGAATTTGCTTACGTACCAGGGCTGATAACGCTCCAGCTTTACAAGCTGCTCCTTTGTGTAAGGCTCCTTCTGGTCCGTCTGTCCTATCCTCAGGGAAGATTCCGGTACATACCAGCCGCACTGTACTACAACCGTTTTCTTTTCACCCGGCTTCAGTTGGAAGGGAACGGAAATGCATCCGCCCGGATTCGGGTAAGAGCTGTCGTTTTCCCTGTTCTTTTCTTCGGCTTTGCCTGCCAGAACGTCGTTCCAAAGCATGGAAAGAGAATCGTACCAGCCGCCTCTGAACAGCGCTGTGTTGACACGCGCCTCAGGATCACAGACAGACGCCGCATAGTATCCCTCGTTCCAGGGCTCGTCGGGCGTACCTTCCTGAGCCAGAACAAAGCCGTTCTTCCCACGGTACACAGATCGTGTGCCGGCGCCCTGCGCCATAAAGTTCATGGCACTGTAATAGTATACCGCCTCCAGGGGCTGGGAAGTGTTGTTTTCGAAAGTGTATTCCAGATAGGCGATGGGACAGCTGGAATCATCGGCCTGAGGCGGAGTGAACGGGCTCCATGCTTTCAGGGATACAGCCATCGGGAAATTGCTGTCCTCAAAGCTGATATCAGCAAAGGGAAAATGGGCCGAGAATACGGCGTTCTTAAAACGGGGCAGGCCGTAAGTGCGGCCCGGTACGCCGGTTCCTCTGGCAAAATTTTCCTTGTAAAGGTCGGGAGTGGAGGGCGCGGTAGCAGCGCCGTAGATCTTGTGCTTGGGTACCTGGCTTTCAATGACCCGGCTGATGTTTTTCTCACCTTTTACGGTAATGGCCGAAAACAGGCAGGGCTCCAGGTTAAGGTTGGGAGCGTTACGCAGGGAGAAGGCGGAAAAGGCGCCTGTGCCTTCTACGGTAAACATTCCCGCTCCGATGCCTCCCAGAGGAAAGCCTATGTAATCCAGATGCTTTCCGGTATAAGTTTTGCTTTGCATTGTCATCACCTGACCGGCTGCGTGAAAAGAACAGCCGCCTTTCTAAAATGATAAAAGATACGTTAAATGAGCTTTGAAAGAGACGTCGTACTTTGTTATGATTTCAAGCCGGACAGTGAAACGCCCTGAATGAGATACTTCTGGCAGGAAATATAAAGGATCAGCGGAGGGATCACAGAAATGGTAACACCTGCCAGAACTTCGCTGACATTTCCTGTGCCACGGGCGTTTTGCAGCATCTTCAGACCGACCGGTAAGGTCATTTTATTCCAGTCAGACAAATAAATCAAGGCCCCCATGTAGTTGTTCCAGCTTCCCAGAAAAGTTTGCAGGCTTGTCATTATGATGACCGGTATGGACATGGGCAGTACGATCCTTGCGTAGATCGTAAAGCGTCCGGCGCCGTCTATGTAAGCCGCTTCCTCATAGCTCTTGGGAATGGTTAGCATGTGCTGTCTGACAAGGAAGATGGAAAGAGGCGTGGTGATTGCCGGGAGAATCAGGGACCACAATTCACCGACCAGATGCAGCTTTGACATGATGATGAACTGAGGGATCAGCGTAGCCTGTGAAGGGATCATCATGCCTGCCAGGAAAACCAGAAACAGGCCGTCACGGAACTTGAAGTTCAAACGGGAAAAGGCGAAGGCTGACATGGTCGTTACAACGATATTGCAGCATACCACTATCACAGCTACGAACAGGCTGTTCAGAATGAACTGCAGGAACGGGAAACTGCGGAAAACCTCCTGATAGTTTTCGATTCGGAAGGAGGTGGGGAAGAAAGACGGCGGCATCTTAAAGGAGTCCTTGGGCATCCGCAGTGAAGTGGACAACATCCAGCAGAAGGGAAGCAGCATAACTGCGCACAGCGCCAGAAGAAGAATGACCAGAATGATCTGCGGTAGCCTTTTCTTAATTCTGCTTTTATTCATAGTCATATGTCACCCACTTTTTCTGGCCGATATACTGAATCACCGTTACCACCAGTATGATAAAGAACAGGGCTGAGGCAATTGTGGCCCCGTAACCGTATTTGTTGCTCTGGAAAGCCACGCGGTATATCTGCAGAGCTACGGTACGGGTTGCGGTGCCGGGTCCTCCGTTTGTGATGAGGCTCGGCTCATCAAAGATTTGGAACACACCGATCATGTTGGTGACGACCACAAAGAAAATGGTTGGCGTCAGCAGAGGAACAGTGATTTTTGTGAAGATCTGGAAGGTATTGGCTCCGTCGATGCTTGCCGATTCATAATAGCTTTCCGGAACGTTATTCAGGCCGATCAGATAATACAGGAAATTCGTGCCGATAAATTTCCAGAAGCTAAAGAGAGCTAAGGTGAAATATACGATCGTCGAATTTGTCAGCCAAGGCACATTGGAACCGCCCAGCCGGCGTATAAAGTAATTGATAAAGCCTGTATCTGTGGCAAACATATGCACGAAAATGATAGCCACGGAAGCAGTGGTTACAATTGACGGAAAATAAATGATACCCCGGATGGTATTTCTGAGCCTGACTCTCTTTACCCGGTACACGGCATAAGCCAGGATAAGGCCCAGTATGCAGTGCATAGGAGAAAAGATGATCAGGAACTTAAAGGTGTTTCCAAAAGACGAAGCAATGTCAGGATCACTGAAAAATGCTTTGAAGTTGTCAAGTCCAATAAATGTCGGCGGCTTAATGATATTGTATTTGAAAAAGCACAGCGCCAGGCTTGCAAGGATCGGCAGCGCGATAAATACCAGAAAGCCAATCAGAGCTGGCGAAAGGAAAAGATAAGCGGAAATCGTGTCCCATCGCCTTTTCTTGCGGAAAAATCCCGAGCGCAGTTCATTGGCGGATCGTTTCATTTTTAGAACCTCTCTTCTAAAGCTTGATAAAGGCCTTGCTTTCAAAATGATGTGCGGCTTGGAATGAGGACCATTAACAGCAGCAAAGGCAGGAAAACATGTAGCTTTTTGCTGCCTTTGCTGTGTTAAGGTCATTCAGGTTTTTCTAAGCTTTGCCGGAAGTTCCTTTAGCCTGCCAGAGCCATGTTGATCTTATCGTTTGCGTCGTTCAACACAGTTTGTACGTCGGCCTGCTCCACGAAGATCTTGGAAGCGGCATCGACCACGATGGAGGAGCAATCGGCGAAGGCGATGGGAGAACTGATCGGCACGGCTGTGTCGGAACGGTTGTAGAACAGCTCTGCATTCAGCGGGTATCCCAGAGTAGGAACAGTTTCCTCAGCCACAGACAGACGGGTGGGGATGCTTCCCTCAGTAAGATAGTCGATCATGTACTCCGGCTTGGACATCCAGAAGCCCAGTTCGGCGGCTTCCTCATAATGCTGGGTGGCGGAAGAAACGAACATGCCGTCAATACCGAACTGCATAACATCCTTGGTGGCGATGGGAATGTTTGTGATACCAACATCGGTGAATTCGCTTGCCTTGTAGTCAAACAGGGGCCAGCGGCCGGCAAAGAACATCGCCACAGTGCCGTCGATGAGCATCTGAGAAGAGCTCTGGTTGGGCTCTGGAATAGGAGCGTAGCCATACTTGTGAATGAGATCCTTGTAGAACTGGAAGGCCTCTACGCACTCAGGTGAGTTGATGGTGGCTTCGGTGAAGTCCTCGTTCATGTAAGCGCCGCCAAAGTTGCGCACCATGGACTCCAGCTCAAAGTAGGAGGTGGGAACATAAACTGCGTAGTGCTTCACGCCGTCTACCTCGCGGGTGAGCTTTTCAGCCGCGTTGAGAAGGTCGTCAGTGGTAAAGCCTTCTCCGGGATTCTCAAGGCCTACCTCGGCAAATTCCTTGGTGTTGTAGTGGGTTACCATAGTGTTGTAAGCCTGAGGGAAGCCATACAGGGTGTCGTCCCAGTAGAAGGTTTTCTCCAGTCCGTCGGGAACGTCAGCCATCAGCTCGTCAACTTCCTCCTGATGAGCGTTGACATAATCGGTCAGAGGCAGTGCCAGGCCCAGATCGTTGAACATCTGGAATCCTTCGATAGCGGCAAAGATGCAGTCGATCTGTTCGCCGCCAACCACCATGGTCTGGATCTTGGTGAAATATTCACCCCAGTTTCCGGGAACAAATGTAAAATCCACTGTATTGCCGGTTTCCTTTGTGTAATCCTCCAGACATCTGAGAAGCTTGTCCCGGTTGTCACCGTCGCCGTTCCAGATGCAGCGCAGTGTAACGCCATCGCCGGAAGGTGTTGCAGTGCTGGCGGTAGAACCGTTGGTGGAAGCAGTGCTTTCAGGAGTACTGTCAGCAGTGCTGTTTGCAGGAGTGGAAGAATTGTTGTTGCCACCGCAGGCGGTCAAAGACAACAGCATGGCAACAGCCATGAGCAAGCATAAGAATTTTTTCATAAACGAGCCATCCTTTCAAGTTTTCCTATGTGTCCTTTCGAGCTTTTCTGCCAGATAAGTGCGCACTCATACTTGGCTTCTGTGTTGACATTGTACCGGATTCCCCCTATAATTGAAATGGATTTTTGTTTGTCCGATAGGAAATTTGTTTGAAAAGCGTGGTTTTTTTGTACATTAGTTTCAGGGCTAAGATCGTGGGGCTGTTTGCGGCTTTTTATCTGTTCCTTACTCTAACCGTCTTTTATTTTTACGACCACCAAAGCGATTCCCGCATTCTGTATCAGATACGTGATGCGGATCTGCGTACTGCGGAAATAGTTTCTGCTTCGCTGGACAATTTTTTCAATATGGTTGAGCAAACGGGGTGGGTGCTGGCAAATAATCCGGACCTGATTTCATTCCTTGAAACGGCGTGTCAGGTCCCTATCGGCGAAAAGACAAAATACAGAGAATACGATTTGACCAATTTGGTACAGGAATTGAAGAATTCCGCGGTGGAGGATCTTTGCTTTCTTGACCGGGACGGCTATGTTATCGTGGGGACTCCCGTTTATAAGGATCGCATGGATCTGATCTTCGGGCCTACTCAGGTCAAAGACCTGAGTCAGGACAGCGTTAACTGGCTGGATATGTTCCGAATCCAGTCCCAAAGCACAGAGCAGGTGCATTGCGTGATCCCCTGTACCATTCCCGTATATACAAATGGCGATAACCGGTTTTTGGGTCACCTGGTGCTGTATGTGAACGAAGCTAGTATTTACAAAAACATCAGTGCATATGAAGACCGCATTTTTATTTTGGACGATCAGAATCTTATCATTTCCTTTGCCCAAAAGGATTATCTGCTGAAAGATTTTTACAGTAAAATGTCTCTCGGGTATTATGCGGATCTGAGTACTGATATAAGTGCGGTCCTTGAACCGGAAAATACGGTTTTGACCATGCGGTACTACGAACGTATGAATTGGCAGCTTGTGATAAGAAGCGATTCCAATTCCCTTTATGCCAAGGAGAATTTCGACAGGTCCTTTTTCGTTGCCGTGCTCTCTATTTGCGCGGTGTCTCTGCCGCTTATGCTGATATTGCTGGTTTACTATGTCCTGCGGCCGATAAGCCAGCTTCAGAACACGATCAGAAAAGTGGATGAGGGCGACCTGTCCCTGAGAAATTCCTATAACAGAAAAGATGAATTCGGTCTGCTGAGCACCTGCTTTAACCATCTGCTCGACACGGTGCAGAATCTTATGGGACAGATTGCCGTGGAAGAAAAGCGAAATCAGAATTACCGTTTGCAGCTTATCCAATCACAGATAAAACCGCATTTTCTATACAATGTACTGGAGCTTATCAGCAGCTTTATCCGTCTTGATATGAAAGACACGGCTCTCATGACGGTTCAGAGCATCTCAAATTTTTACAGGATTTCTCTCAGCGACGGTGTGGATATCATAAAGGTAGAAGATGAGATCAACCTGGTAAAGCAGTATCTTTTCCTGCAGGAAATGCGGTACAGGGAATTTATGGAATTTGAAACCGATTTTGAAGAGGCGATATTCCCGTATACGATTCCAAAGCTTTCTCTTCAGACTCTGGTGGAAAATGCCATCTATCATGGCCTGCGCGACTGCGGATATATGGGAAAGATGAAGGTAAGAGGATATTTGGAAGACGGTATGGTTTGCTTCGAGGTCTTGGATAACGGAGTGGGCTTTCCTCCGAAGAAGATCGAAGAGGTCTTAAACCGTACAGATCAGGGCAACTTCGGGATATCGTCCGTTGTATTCCGCTGCAGATCCTATTTTGAACAGAATGTTGTTTTGAAGATCGAACCCCGTCAGCCGGGAACAAAGGTTATTCTGAAGGTTCCCTGTAAGCTGCCGTAGCTGTGCTCCGTGCTGGCGCAGCTGCCATAAGGCGAATCAATTGACCGGTGGTGAACTGTTAACAGGCCCTGTCTTTTTTAAGTCATGGAGGTGACAGCCATATGGCTCGTTTTGCGATCGTAGACGATGAGTATTTTTTCAGGCAATCCCTGAAAAGAATGCTGGAGGAAAGCACTCTTCCCATTGAGTGCGTGGGGGAGGCAAATAACGGCGAATCCGGCCTTGAACTGATAAGAGAAACGCGCCCTGATTTTGTCATCGTGGATATCAATATGCCTGTTATGAGCGGGCTTGATATGATAAAGCAGTGCCTCAGCGAAAAGATTTGCGATCATTTTATTCTGCTGACCGGTTATGCGGAATTCGCCTACGCCAAGCAGGCGATAAACATGGGCGTTGACGATTATATTTTGAAGCCTATCAACGAAACCGAATTGCTCCACACCATTGAGCATACCCTGGAATCTATCACCGAAACTGCCCTGCGGGAACATAGTACACAGCGGGTGCAGTTAAATTTCCTGTTTCAAAATTGTCTCCTGACATGGAATGAGGGGGAGATGGAAAAGCTTTCTTCATACACCGGCGGCTGGACGCATCCGTTTTTCAGATGCGTGGTTCTATGCTGGGAAAAGGGAACGGAAGGAAAGCTCCCAGATTTTCCCGCTTTGGCGGAGAAGTTTATTCTGCAGCGCTTTCACTATTTTCCCGATAGGGTATGCTGCTTGCTGAATTATGCGGATGAATCTGATTTTAAGCTGTTTTTTGAGCAGCTTGGCCATGAAGTGTCAGATGCGGGCCTGAAAATGGGAGCGGGACAAAGATATGAGCTGCTGAAGGATGCCCACCACTCCTATTACCAGGCGGTTTTTGCCGCCGATTATGCCGAACCCGGGAATTTTCTCTGTTATGAGGATCTGATCGCGGAAAACAGCTCCCAAAGGTCCCTGTCTTCCTGCCGTCAGCTTGCGATAGCCGCGATATCATCCGGAGAAAGTAATAAGGTAACTGAGTTTTTTGACAGGCTGGAGCAGACCCCGGAGTCATTTCAGCTTGGATACCGCGATCTGCTGATGGCGCTGATTTTGATCTATATTGACATGAAGCCCATGGTCGACAAATATCAGCTGGACAAGTTTAACGATTTTTACACGGAAATTCCCGCCTATATCGCCCGGACCCGCCCCTTTGCCGATATATTCAAAAAGCTTCGGGAAATGGCCATAACGTGTTGCTATGCCGTTGCAGGTGCCAAAGGGCAAAACGATTATATAAAGGAGATATTGGAATATCTTCAGGCCCATTACCAGGAAAGTGATTTGTCGGTTTCCAGCCTTGCAAAGCACTTTTCATTAAATTATGGGTATATGTGTACCATGTTCAAAAAGTGTTTGGGCATAACCATAAACTCCTATATCACCAATATTCGTCTGGAAAAAGCAAAGGGAGCGTTTGATGCCGGGGCCGTAAATATTTCTCAGACTGCTGCGGCGGTAGGCTATACGGATCCTTCCTATTTCTGTAAGTGCTTTAAGAAGAAATATGGCGTTTCCCCCCAGCGCTATATAGATAATCTGGTTTGAATCCAAAAAATTCAGGCGCCATGGCTTTTGCCCTGGCGCCAGGATTTTCGGAAGGTATGCTTTGCCTGTTTCCTAATATATTGGGAAAGAATGTGTGAAAAATCGAAGGAAGGACGATACTGGCCGCACAAGCCTGCACCTTTGCATCTTCTTGTGCGGATCGCGTATCGTATGGCGATCATGATGGAACTGATCCGTGAAAAATGCTGCTGCTTTACCGGCCACAGAATTCTTTCCGCCCAGGAAAAGGAAACATTGTGGGAAAAGCTGCGCGGTGAGATCCTTCGGCTGGCCGGTATGGGAACAGAGATCTTCCTTGCAGGCGGCGCTCTCGGCTTTGACACCCTGGCGGCGCAGGAGGTCCTTGCGCTCAGAGAAGGCTCGCTGCCCGGGATAAAGCTGGTGTTGGCGCTTCCCTGTCTGGGGCAGGAGAAGGGCTGGAGAGAACCGGATATCGAGCTTTATTACAGCCTGATGCGCCGGGCCGACGAGGTGATCTACACCGGAGACGTGTATACAAAAGAGTGCATGTTCCTGCGAAACCGGTACCTGGTAGACCACAGCAGCCACTGCGTCTGCTATCTGAAAAACAGCGTCAGGGGTGGCACTGTCTACACGGTGAATTACGCCAGGAAGCAGGGCCTCGAAATCATCAATCTTGCAGATCTCCCTCAATTGTCATTTGCTGAGCAATAGCAATGTAAACATTGCTATTGCGAAGAATAACAGGCAAGGGCCTTGCCCTTATCTTTACATTATACATTGTACATTTTGCATTGCCCTTGCCCTTTCTTCATTGTGCTGAAGGCGCAACCATTATCCAGCATCTAGCATCTAGAATCTAGAATCTAAAGAGCAAGCTTCTTCATTGTTGCATTCCTCAGAATGACAGGGAGAGGGCGGGATGACAGAAAGAGCGCAGGGAAATAACCGTCAAATTGGAATTTATATGGTGATTGGCGGTGAGCCTGCCCTTGACCTTTAACCTCCCCTGCTAAGGGGAGGGGGACCATGCGAAGCATGGTGGAAGGGTTCTTGTTGCGGTTTTTGTGTAGTTCGGAACCCCTCCGTCACGGCTCCGCCGTGCCACCTCCCCTTAGCAGGGGAGGGTGAGTATGCCCCGGTGGGGCGTTGCCACGAACTGACCGAACCGAAGGCGAGACAAGGTCAAGGCCATTCTAACAACTAACATCTAATATCTAACAACTGGAAAGCTAGCTCACCTTTTCCAGATCCTTCCGCAGCCGGTGAATGATTCGCTTTTCCAGACGCGATATGTAAGACTGTGAGATCCCCAGCTCGTCTGCCACCTCCTTCTGGGTGTGCTCCTTTGTGGATTCCAGCCCGAAGCGCAGCGTCATGATCTTTTTTTCTCTCGGGGAAAGGCGGCCTACGGCGTCCAGGAGCATTTTCTTTTCCGCCTCCTGCTCGATATCCCGGCTGATGGCGTCAGGTTCGCTGCCGAGGAGGTCCGAAAGCAGAAGCTCGTTGCCGTCCCAGTCCACGTTCAGCGGGTCGTCGATGGAAACTTCATTCCGCAGCTGAGAGCTTTTCCGCAAATACATCAAAATCTCGTTTTCAATGCACCGGGAAGCGTAGGTGGCAAGCTTGATATTCCGTTCCGGTCGGAAGGTGTTTACCGCCTTGATCAGTCCGATGGTGCCAATGGAGATCAGGTCCTCCAC
>CAZNZS010000053.1:0-15816 GCA_964577585.1 uncultured Acutalibacter sp. | reverse complement strand
ATATGGACTTTAAGGTGGGCGGCACCAAGAAGGGCATCACCGCCATTCAGATGGATCTGAAGATCAAGGGCCTGCTTCCGGAGATGGTAAAGGAAGCTCTGGAAAAGACCCATAAGGCCAGAAATTACATTATCGATGAGATCATTCTCAAGGCTATTCCCGAGGTACGGCCCGAGCTTTCCAAATACGCTCCCAAAATGCTTTCCACCCAGATCCCGGTGGACAAGATCCGTGAGGTCATCGGCACCGGCGGCAAGGTCATTCAGAAGATCTGCGCCGAATGCGAGATCACTATGGATGTGGAAGAGGACGGCCACGTATTTATTTCCGGCCTGGATCTCGCGAAGTGCCAGAGAGCGCTGGATATTGTGGACACCATCGTAAACGATCCGGAGCCCGGCTCCTACTATAACGGAAAGGTTACCCGCCTGATGGACTTCGGCGCCTTTGTGGAGATTGCCCCCGGCAAGGAAGGGCTGGTACACATTTCCCGCCTTGACGTCAAGCGCACCGAAAACGTGACCGACGTGGTAAACGTAGGCGATATTGTTAAGGTCAAGGTGCTGGAGATTGACGATAAGGGCAGATTGAACCTTTCCCGCCGCGATGCGCTGATAGACCTTGACGGAGCGGTGCCGGAAAACGATATTTCCGAGGATCGGGGCCCCCGCCGTGACCGCGGCGACCGTGACCGCCGCCCGAGAAGAGATCACGACAGACACTGAGAAAGAGAAAAAGGAGGGATTTCCCTCCTTTTTGCTTTTTTTGGAAGATACCCGCTGAGAAAGATCAAATCAAAACAGAAAGAAAGGATTGGCGCGGGGCTGCTTTTGGAGAAGGCTCCGCACCGAAGGTGACCAAAATGCTGCGTGAGTATAAGCTGACAGAAATACCGGAGCTTCAGGTGTTTGGCCGCACAAACGGCTCCCGTTCCCCTCTGACGCTTTTCTGGACGGGAAGTGCCCTGGAGGTAACCATGCGGGCCGGTGAGCTGTGGATTGAGGTGGAAACAGCCTTCTCCAACATGGAGCAGTGGGCTGCCGTGGTGCTGAACGGTGAAATGGTCAGCCGCTTTCCGCTTCCTTCCGGGCGGCACTGGCTCTGCCTGTTCCGCGGTATGGACCCGGAACGGGAAAAAACCCTTCGCTTTGTGAAGGAGGTTCAGGCAATGCCCAACGATCCCGGTACCAGGCTTCAGATCCACGGCCTTCGCACCGACGGCAGCTTCCTGCCCGGAAAAAAGCGGCTTAGAAGGTTGGAATTCATCGGAGACAGCATCACCTCCTGCGAAGGCGTGGTGGGAGCAAAGGAAGAGGAGGACTGGATCCCCATGTTTTTCTCTGCTGCTCAGGGCTATCCCTGGCAGGTGGCCGATCTCTGCGAAGCGGACTGCCGGGTGATCTCCCAAAGCGGCTGGGGCGTGCGCAGCAGCTGGGATAACGACCCGAACTGCACCCTGCCCAGCATATACGACATGGTATGCGGCCCGCTGCAGGGGGAAGAAAATCTGGCCCTTGGCGCCCATGAGCCCAATGATTTTGCCGCCTGGCAGCCGGACGTGGTGATCGTGAATCTGGGCACCAACGACGGCGGAGCCACCCATCAGCCGGCCTGGCAGGATCCCGATACCGGGGAGCGCTTTCAGCAGACTGCCGATGAGAAGGGGCGGGCCGCGTTTATCAAGGACGCGGTAAGCTTTTTAAAGCACCTGCGGGAGAAAAACCCCGAAGCTTATCTGCTGTGGGCTTATGGGATCGTAGGCCGGGAAATGGCCGGAGCCATCCATGAGGCTGTCGGGAAATATCAGACGGAAACAGGCGACCTTCGGGTTTCCTTCCTTTTGCTGCCTGAAATGAACGAGGATACCAAGGGCGCAAGAAACCACCCGGGAAAAAAGGCTCACGAGAATGCGGCGGCTGTTCTGGCAGACTATCTGAAGACCCTGTGGGCGGAAGGGAAATAGATGTTAGATGTTAGAAAAGGACGGAAGGGCAAAAGGGTAGGGAATAGTGTAGAGTGTATAGTGTAGAAATAAGGGAAAAAGGCAATCCCTTCTAATAACTAATTACTAACAGCTAACAACTAAAACGCACTGTGTTCCTCAGGATGACAGGGGGGCAGTCAGTGCGATAAATTGGAATTTATATGGCGATTGGCGGCGATTCTGCCCTTGACCTTTAGCCTCCCCTTGCTCTGCAAGGGGAGGGGGACCGCCGAACGGCGGAGGAGGGGTTTGTAGCGGGGTTTCGCCTAGTTTTTGAACCCCTCAGTCAGCCTATCGGCTGACAGCTCCCCTTTCAGGGGAGCCAAGGGGTGGGTGCCAGACTATAATTTTCTGCCCTTACTTCATTGCGCCTTCGGCGCAACCATCATCTAGCATCTGGAATCTAGCATCTAGCATCTGAAGGAATTTCCCCCGTCCTCCTGCCTCAGCCCCGCTTTGACCCGCAGCGCGCGCAGGGAAGCGGACAGCTGTGCGCGAAGACTTGCCTGCATGTCACATTTCCGGTGCAGTAGTTTATCCATGATAGTTGCCTCTCAAAAAATATTTCAATATGAGCGAATAACTCATATTGTGTTTGATGGATGGGAAAATAACCTGTACGATACCAGTTAAGAACTCTGGCAGCGCACAGGAGGTCATGGCTGTGATGAACTTGCGGACTTTGCGAAACGAAAAGGGCCTTACAGTAGAAAAGATGGCTGAATTCCTGGGTCTGAACCCGTCCACCTACGGTCAGTATGAAAGCGGCGTCCGCGAACCCAATTTTTCTACCCTGAAGGATATCTCCGATAAACTGGGCGTGACAGTGGACTACCTGATCGGCCATACGAATCTGCGGGAACCGCTTCCGCCCATAGACGACGAGCTGTATTTTGAAATCAAACGCCTGAAAAACATCAGGGCAAAACGGGCTGTTTTGACTTTGCTGAAGGAAATGGAAGAAACGGACGCGCCCGCTTCTGTGGTCAAGCCATATTGAATTCGTACTGAAATCTTTTTCGTTTCCCCTTATGCCGGGGAAATGCAGGATCCGACAAAAAATCTCACACAAAGTATAAGCTTCCCCCTTTTTCGTGTCAAGGGGGAGTTTTTGTTATATTTTGTCGAAATTTGCAGCGTGCGACCCTTCGGAAAGAAGCCAAAGCTCCCTTTTTCTCAGAGATGACAGCGGGAGCATTGCGCTAAATTGGAATTTAGCGCTCACTCTTGGCCCCCCTGAAAGGGGGGCTGGCAGCCGAAGGCTGACTGAGGGGTTTTGCATTTGCGGCAGTAAACCCCTTCGCCATGCTGTCGCATGGCCCTCCTCCCCTTTCAGGGGAGGCAAGAGTTTGTGCGTTTCTGTTAGTGTGCTAAACTACAATTTAGTGGTCTTTTAGCCTCCACTTATCGAAAGATAAGGGGTGAGCACGCCCCTTTCAGGGGAGACAAGGCGGGAAATCCCCTCAGTCAGCTTCGCTGACAGCTCCCCTTGTAAAAAACAAGGGGAGCCTAAGGGCAGGGCCTTTCTAACAACTAACAACTAACGACTAACAGCTAACAACTAAAGAACCATCATTTGCGCTGAACTTCCAGTTCTTCTTTCCCCGGAGGCTGAAACAGGGCGGCCCATTGCCGCATATCCTCCGGGGTGATGGAGGTAAACACATTTTCCCCGGTGAGGTTGCGGGTTTCCACGCGGCGCAGAAGTTCCGGTAAGGGCGTATCCAGATAGCAGATCTGAAAATTCGCGCCCAGGGCTTGTGCCTCGTCCCGCTTTTCGTCCCGCTGCTCTTTGGCCCAAAAGCCAAAATCCAGGATCACGCTGACTCTCTTTTGCAGCAGCTTTCGGCCAATCTGCCACATCAGCGCTTCCACCCGGTCATGGCGGGCGTCGTGCTCCTCGCTTTGATGAAAATCATCTCCGAACAGGAAAAGGTGCCACTCGTCCGGCGTGAACCGGACAGCGCCTGTTTCCTGTTCGATTTGTTTTGCCAGGGTGGTTTTGCCCGAGCAGGGCAGGCCTACCATCAGATAGAGAACGGGCCGTTTGCTTTTCGGTTCCATAAATTGACTCATCCTTTGCAGTGCTGTTTTTTGAAAAAGTCTAAAGAGACAACTATAGTATACAGGGGCCTTGTTCCGTTTGACAAGGGAGAACGGAGCATAACATGTTGAAGTCCCTTAGAAAATGTGATAAAATGAGCCATCAAAAAGCAAAGCGGTAAACGGAAGACCGGGAAAAGGAGTGGAGACCCATGAAGGAAATCAACCGTTCCCTGCGGGAGTATGCGGAAAAGCAAGTTCTTCCCCTTTATGAAGACTTCGACAAGGCTCATGGCCCGGAGCATGTGCGCACGGTGATCGCAAACAGCATGGAATTAGCAAAAAATCTGCTTGCGGAAGGCCGGGAGATCGACCTTGACATGGTGTACGCGGTGGCGGTCTACCACGATGTAGGGATTCGCTACGGACGGAAAAACCATGAAGCCGCCTCCGGAAAATGGCTGATGGAGGACAAGGAACTGGCCCGCTGGTTCACGGAAGGGCAGCGGCAGACCATGCGGGAAGCGGTGGAGGACCACAGAGCTTCCCGACAGGAGCCGCCCAGAAATCTTTACGGGCGGATCGTCAGCGAGGCGGACAGGGACCTGGAGCCGGAGCGGATTCTTCGGCGCTGTGTGGAATACGGGCTGGCAAATTACCCGGAGCTGTCCGATGAGGAGCAGATCCGCCGCGTTTTGGAGCATGTCCGGGACAAATACGGGGAAGAGGGCTATCTTCACTTATGGCTCCCCTGCCCGAAAAACGAGCAGGGTCTTGCCACCCTTCGGGAATGGCTCAAAACCGGAGAGCTGGAGCAAAAATGCCGGGCTTTTTTGCAAGGGCAATGACAACAAATAGAAGGAGGAAGACAGGTATGGAATTTCGGAAAATGCGAAGAGAGAACCAGGACGTCCCCATGGAAGAATGCATTGAGATCTTAAAGCGCGGCACGGCAGGTGTTCTGGCGTTGGCAGGGGATGGGGAGTACCCTTACGCCCTGCCGATAAGCTTTGTTTACAGCAACGGTAGGATCTATTTTCACAGCGCCCGGGAAGGGCACAAGATCGATGCTATCAGGCGAAACGCCAGGGCTTCCTTCTGCGTGGTCGGCCAGGACAGGATCGTGCCGGAGGAGTACACCACCTATTACCGCAGCGTCATCGCCTTCGGAAAGGCGGAGCTTGTCACCGATCCCCAGGAACAGCACGACGCTTTGCTTGCGCTGGCGGAAAAATACTGCCCGGAAGACGCTCCCGCCCACCGGGAGGGAAAATCCACCGGAACAGAGAACTACACCGCTGTGATCCGGTTTACCGTGGAGCATATCACAGGAAAAGAAGGAAAGGCTCTGGCCCAGCAGCGCAAGGCAGAAAGGAGTCCGTTATGACAACGGTTTATTTTGCGCGCCACTGCCAGTCGGACCATTCGGTCCACGATGACAGAACAAGGCCGCTGACCCCGAAGGGCATGGAGGACAGCAGATTGGTGACAGAGTTCCTGACAGATAAGGGAATCGAAGCCGTGCTTTCCAGCCCTTACCGCCGGGCCATGGATACGGTGCGGGATTTTGCCGGTACCCACGGCTTTTCCATCGAAACGGTGGAGGATTTTCGAGAGCGAAAGGTGGGAAACCGCTGGGTAGAGGATTTCATGGCCTTTGTAAAGCGCCACTGGGAAGATGTTGACTACCGGGAGCCGGAGGGTGAAAGCCTCAGACAGGTGCAGGCCAGGAATGTGGCGGCGCTGCGGGAGGTGCTGGAAAAATATGAAGGGAAAACCATCGCCGTGGGCGCCCATGGCACAGCCCTTTCCAGCATCGTGAATTTTTATCAGCCGCAGTTTGGCTTTGAGCAGTTTTCGGAGATCGTGGATCTGACCCCCTGGGTGGTCAAATTTGAATTTTCCGAGAAAAGCTGCCGCTCTATCACAGGCTATGACCTGTTTGAGAACAAGGAAACCCTTCTGTATCAAAAGGAAGGCGGTTTGATCCGGGCAGAAACGGGAAGTTATGTAGGCGTAGGCCTCTATGTGAAAAACAGCCCCCAGGCGGTGGAGCTGTACCGGGCGGCCTTTGGGCTGGAGCTGGGCTACCATGTGAAAAATGAGGACGGCACCTATTTCCATTCGGAGCTGACCCAAAGAGGGCAAGGGGTGCTTTCCGTGGTGGAGGCCGGTGACGGCAAGGCAAACCCGGTAGAGCTGGGCATCACCTTTGAAACAAAAGAAGGTCTGGAAAAGGCCCTTGCCCTGTTACGGGAGGACGGTGCTGTGGAGCTGGAGCCCTGTGAGCTGCCCTGGAGCCCCTGGGCCGCCGGGGTCAGAGACCGCTTCGGTGTAAAATGGTACCTGACCGTTCCTCAGCACAAGCCGGACGAGGATTTTCTGGAAAAATAAAAAAGAACGGCAAAAGGAAAAGAGGTGCCAGCCATGGAAAAAAGCAACCGGGAGACCTATGAATTCTATGAAAACGGCGCGGAAGTGGGCCGGCTGGAGCGGGGCCTGGGAAAGGTGGAAGCCCAGCGGACAAAGGAGCTGCTTTCCCGCCTGCTGCCGAAAGGAAAGCTGCGTCTCTGCGATGTGGGCGGCGGGATAGGGTATTACTCCGATTGGCTGGCGGGGCTTGGCCACGAAGTGACCATGATCGAGCTGGCCCCATCGGCGGTGAAGTATGCCCTCGCCCACCAAACCGCCGCCTATCGCGCGGAGGTGGGAGACGCCAGAGACCTTTCCGGGATAGAAAGCGAAAGCATGGACGCGGTGCTGCTGATGGGGCCTCTTTACCATCTTTTAGAGCGGGAGGAGCGGCTTTTGGCCCTAAGGGAAGCCCGCCGGATTCTGAAGTCAGGCGGGCTTCTGATCGCCGCGGGGATCTCTAAATTCAGCTCGGCCACCTGGGCGGTATCCGTGTATGGGGCAGGAAACGATTTTCTGGACGACGCGGTTTATTTCGGCATGCTGGAGGGGGAGATCCTGGAAAACAAGCATATCCGGCCCAAGGAATATCCCAATTTTTTATCCCAGGCCTATTTTCACACGCCGGAGGGGCTGAAGCAGGAGCTTGCGGAAGGCGGCTTTTCCCCGGAGGGGCTGTACGCGGTGGAGGGCTGCATCTGGTTTTGCCCCACCCTGCAGGAGAAATGGGAAAGCCCGGAAAGCCGGGAAAGGCTGCTGCGGCTTGTCCGCATGACAGAACAGGAGCCCTCGCTTTTGGGAATCAGCCCACATTTTCTGGCAGTGGGAAGGAAACCTGAGGAAAAGGGAGAAAAGGATGAGCTTTTAAATCCCTTCCATTCCGCTCACCACCAATAAGACCATCCGGTTTCCAAACGATGTGATCGAGCAGGTGGAAGAGGCCATTCGGGGAAAGGACTGCACCTTCTCCGCCTTTGTGATCGCGGCGGTGCGGGCGGCTTTGGAAGAATTGGAGGAAAAATAAAAGAGGAAATTGCAGAGGGATGCTCCTTCGCAGTTTCTTTTTTGTATGCGGAAGGTGAAATCAGGGCGATCGCGCTTTCGGGAATGTTCAAACCGCGGCGATAATGCTTTGTGCTTCTTCTGCCTATAGGGTGGGAGAAGCATGAAAAAATCCTCGAAACTGGCATTTCCCGGGCTTTCCCCATATTGTTTTTCTGTATGGGATGTGGTACTATAAAAAGCATGTCAGGCGGGGAAAAGGCTCAGATCGGCCACAATATCCGAAGGGGGGAGCGGCATGGAAAAGAAAGCGGTCGTCGCCATGAGCGGCGGGGTGGATTCCAGCGTGGCGGCGCTTTTAGTGCGCCGGGCCGGGTATGAGGCCATCGGTGTTACTCTGCGCCTTTATGACAATGAAGACGCGGGGATCTCCCGGGAAAAGACCTGCTGCTCGCTGGACGATGTGAACGACGCCAGGGCGGTGTGCGCCCGGCTGAATATCCCCTTTTATGTGCTGAATTTCAAGGAAAACTTTCGCCGGGAGGTCATGGAGCGGTTTGTATCAGCCTATGAGCGGGGAGAAACGCCGAACCCCTGCATCGACTGCAACCGGTATATCAAATTTGAAGGGCTGATGGAACGGGCGGAAGAGATCGGCTGTGATCATGTGGCCACCGGGCATTACGCCAGGGTCTCCTACAACGGGGAAACCGGCCGCTGGCTTTTGAAAAAAGGCCTGGACCCTTCCAAGGATCAAAGCTATGTGCTGTATTCCCTGACCCAGGAACAGCTTTCCCGGCTTCTGCTGCCCTTGGGGGAACTGACCAAGGAGCAGGTGCGGAGCATCGCCGAGGAAAACGGCTTTGTGAATGCCAAAAAGCGGGACAGCCAGGATATCTGCTTTGTGCCGGACGGCGATTACGCCGCCTTTATCGAACGGTATGCCGGGAAAAAATTCCCCCCGGGCAGCTTTGTGGGCAGTGGGGGGGAGATCTACGGTCAGCATAAGGGGATCATCCATTATACGGTGGGCCAGCGCAAGGGCCTGGGCCTTTCATTCCCCCAGCCCATGTATGTATGCAAAATAGACCCGGCCGCAAACGAGGTGCTGCTGGGAGAGCATGAACGGCTTTTTTCCACGGAGCTTGCGGCGGAGGATATCAACCTGATCTCCCGCGCTGAAATTCCGGAGCCCATGCGGGTCACGGCCAAGGTCCGCTACCGCCACGCGGAGCAGCCCGCCACCGTGGTGCAGACCGATACGGATCGGATAAAAGTGATTTTTGACCAGCCCCAGCGTGCCATCACCAGAGGCCAGGCCGTGGTGCTCTATGACGGCGACATTGTTGTGGGCGGGGGGAAGATCGTAGGATGTTAGATACTGGATTCTAGATATTAGATTCTGGATAAAGGACAAAGTACGGCAAATTGAAGTTTAGCAGTCAGGGGTAGTGGCAGGCTCCCCTTATGGTAAGGGGTGCTGGTTTCCGGGGGAAACCGTTCAGCACCGACCGAACAACGTGAGAAAGCTGTCAGTGAAGCTGACTGAGGGGATAAGAACCCGGTGGTTCTATGTCGCTTTCTACGTGTGACAATCCCTTCCACCGCCTAACGGCGGTCCCACAGGTTGCGGAGCAAACTGTTTCCCCTCTTGCAAAGCAAGGGGAGGCTAAGGGCAAAGCCCTTTCTAAATAACTAACTACTCATGACTAACGACTGGTAAGCTACATCAGCAGAAAAAGCAGGGCGAACATCAGCTCGTGATTGCCGTCTTCTCCGCTGAGCAGGATCAGGAGGGCCAGAATGATGGTGCGCTCTTTGTCCTGAAACAGATTTTCCAGCAATCCGCCGGGAAGTTCTGCCGCGGCAGGAGCGGAAATACCGCTTTGTTCCCTGTGGACCGGTTCCGCAGCTTTCGGTTCGGGAGAGGCTTCCCTTTCCTGCTCCTGCTGCCGTGGAGGAAATCTGGCCCGGGAATGCATTTCTCTTGCCCGGCGAATGGCTTCTTCCTGCAGCCGGTTTTTTTCGTTTTCAGGCACAGGTCATCCCTCCTGACAGAAAAGATTTTACGAGAAAATTTCCCAGGGAAGCTCTGAAGCAATGGACAAGTCAGATCGGCGAGAGGAAATTTCAGATGTCAAAGGCCCAAAATCGAAGGAATACTTGGTGTATTGCAGGATTTTGGGGCGAAGACAGGCGAAATATCTGCCGCCGAGGTGTGCCTGAACGATTGCTTTAGAGGTTCCCTATATAAGGCCGGAAAGCAGCCCAGAAAAAACGCCGCTTTCCTTCAACAGCGGCAGCAGCCGCATCATTTGCAGGATCTTTATGGCTTCATCCAGCTTCTTTTGCCGGGCTTCCCCCAGAAGAGGGCGCAGCGCCCTGAGAAGCCGGGTGGAATCGTCTTCCCGGTTTACCTGCCCGAGCAGCGGCGCAAGGCGCGTCACGGTTTGCAGCAGCTCCGGTGTGAGCCCGCCTGTAAGATTGCCGCCTGTGGAAGCGGCGGGCTGAGGAGAAGAGCCTCCCAGGGTTCCCAGCAGGCCCTCCAGGGCGGAAGGGTCTATCCCCCCGCTCTGCTGTGTCTGCCTTTGGGGTGTCGCTTGCTCCGGGGCCGGCTTCGGAGGGGGAGCTTCCTGCTGGGTTCCGGAAGAAGTCAGGGCGCTGAGCATTCCCTGGATCTGCTGCATGCTCTGCGGGTCGGACAATATCTTGTTAAGCTGCTCGTTCAGATCGGCCATTTTATCCCCTCCTTATCCGGTTTTTGTTCCGCTATTTATCTTCCTTTTGGAACATTTGAAACAGCTTTTGGGCCTGAGGAGACGAAAGGAGCTTTTTTGCCGCCTCAGGGTCGTTCAGCACCTTTTGCACAGCCTCCGATTCATTTTGCCCCAGCATTTGAGAAAGCTGACCGTTTTGCGCGGCCTGTTTCAACGCTTCCGGGGTAGTTCCCAGGCGGCGGGAGGTCAGCTTCAAAAGAGCATCGAGCTGGCTTTCATTGAAATTAGGTTGATCAGACATAAGAATCCCATCCCTTCTTAGCACATAATCCATAGTATGCAAAAAGAGATGGAAAGATGAAAGACGGATGCAGGCGGCGGAAAATCAAAATCTGTCAGGACTGCATTTTTATTAAAAAACGTATCATAAATTTTGAAAAGGAGAAGGCTAGATGAGGATATTGGTACTGTCCGACAGCCACGGAAACGAAAAAAATCTGCGGCAGGCGCTGCTTTCCCAGCCGAAGGCGGAGGTGGTCATCCACCTGGGCGACGGCGACGAGGAAACAGAGCGCGCAAAAAGAAATTTCCCGGAAAAAATGTTTTTGCAGGTCCGGGGAAACTGCGACTGGGGCTCGAACCTTCCCGACAGAGGGATCTATGAAGCGGAGGGCGTGAAAATATTTTATACCCACGGCCATTTATACGGGGTAAAAAGCGGGCTCTACCAGGCCGTGTGCGCCGCCAGGGAGCAAAAGGCCCAGGTGCTGCTTTACGGGCATACTCACGAGCCTGTTACGGATTATGAGGACGGGCTGTATATCATGAACCCGGGTTCCGCCAGTTACTATAAGCCCACCTATGGGATCCTTGACATCACCCCTCAGGGGATCGTGACGAACATTGTGGAAATTCCATGGTAATTTTGAGGGCGGTATCCCGAAAAGCGACAGGTTTCAAGTTGACAAGGAAGCCAAAAAATGGTAAGCTAAAAATAGAAATATTGGGGGAAATACCCCGCTTTGAAAGGGACGATCAGTATGAGCGAATATGAAAGATGGCTGCAGCAGGACTTGGATGATAAGGATCTTAAGGAAGAGCTTTTGGCGGTAAAGGACCAGCCGGAAGAGATCAACGACAGATTTTACCGTGACCTGGAATTCGGCACCGGCGGCCTGCGCGGCGTGATCGGCGCGGGAACCAACCGCATGAATGTGTATACCGTTCGCAAGGCCACCCAGGGCCTGGCCAATTATCTGTTGAAGCACGCAGACGGGAAGCCCCAGTCCGTGGCGATCGCCCACGACAGCCGGAACAAGGGCGTGCTGTTTTCGCAGCAGTCCGCGGCGGTGCTGGCCGCCAACGGGATCAAGGCCTATCTGTATCCCCAGCTCATGCCCACCCCCTCCCTTTCCTACGCTGTCAGGCATTTGAAGTGCGATGCGGGCATTTGCGTTACCGCCAGCCACAACCCTGCCAAGTACAACGGTTACAAGGCCTATGGCAGCGATGGCTGCCAGGTCACCGCCGACATGGCAGACGGCATTATGAATGAGATCAACGCCCTGGATATTTTCTCCGGCGTGAAGAAAATGGATTTCGAAGAGGGCGTAAAGCAGGGCCTGATCGAATATATCGGCGAAGAGACTGTAAGCGCGTTCCTGGACGATGTATATCAGGAGAGCCTGATCAATGACGCTTCCAACCTGAAGCTGGTATACACCCCCCTGAACGGCAGCGGAAAAATGTGCGTTACCCGCATTCTGGACCGCATCGGTGTAAAGGACATCACCGTGGTGCCGGAGCAGAGCGAGCCGGACGGAAATTTCCCCACCTGTCCCTATCCGAACCCCGAGATCAGAGAAGCGCTGCAGAAGGGCCTGGAGCTTTGTGAAAAAGTAAAGCCCGACCTGCTTCTGGCCACCGACCCTGATTGTGACCGTGTGGGCATCGCCGTGAACCAGAAGGGCGAATATGTTTTGATGACCGGAAACGAAGTGGGCATTCTGCTGCTGGATTTCATTGCCAGGGTGAAGAAGGAGCAGGGGAGACTTCCCCAGCGCCCCGTGGCGGTGACCACCATCGTTAGCACCGATATGGTCAATCCCATCGCGGAGCATTACGGCGTGGAGCTGCGCCGGTGCCTGACCGGCTTCAAGTATATCGGCGATATCATTGCCGAGCTGGAAGCGGCGGGAGAAGAGGACCGGTACCTCCTGGGCTTCGAGGAAAGCTACGGTTACCTTTCCGGCGGCTATGTGCGGGATAAGGATGCCGTGGACGGCAGCATGCTGATCTGCGAAATGGCTTCTTATTATAAGCACAAGGGCATGACGCTCGTAGACGCCATGAACGCCCTGTATGAGGAATACGGCTATTATAAAAACGACCTGTGCAACTTCGGTTTTGAAGGCGAAGACGGCATGAAGACCATGAACGGGATCATGGATACCCTGCGGAAGAATCCCCCTGCTGAGATCGCCGGCGCAAAGGTCATCGGCCGCTCCGATTACAAGGAGTCCGTTTCTTACGGTGACAGGGAAGGAAAGATCGACCTGCCCAAGTCCAACGTGCTGGAATACAGGCTGGAAACAGGCTGCAAGCTGATCGTCCGCCCCTCCGGCACCGAGCCGAAGATCAAGATCTACCTGTCCGGCAAGGGAAAGACCAGAGCGGAAAGCGAAGCCGTCATTGAAAAGATGAAAGCTGCCGTTCCGGGTCTGCTGGGAATTTAGTTGTTAGATATTAGTAATTAGTAGTCAGAAAGTGCCCGGCCATTTGGCCGGGCACTTTCTGACTATTGGATCTTAGATTTTAGATACTGGATATTGGACAAGGGATTAAAGGCGAAGGGAAAGGCATTAGGGATAAGGACTAGATTCTTCGCTGCGCTCAGAATGACAAGGAAAGAGTAAGATGACAGGGAAAAAGGAAAGGGCGAAGGACATTTACACTTTCGGTTCGCGAAGCTTTCCTACCTCTGTTCTGGTCTGTCATTTTCCCACCAGGTCAATGACAAGATCGGTGACGTGCTCGATAGAATAAAGCTCTTCATGCTGGACCCAATAGGAGATCATTTGATAGGTACCCGCCACATGATATTGGAGCAAAAGCTTAAACTCCTTTTCGGATTTTCCCTTGCCTGAAACCAGCTTCTGCCGGTACAATTCCATGGAGGTTTCCGAGACCTTGTCCACCAGCCGGCCGTTTTGCAGCAGGACCAGGAAAGTGTTTTTATGCCTTTGTATGTAGCGCATATACTCATACATCTGCCGCCACTGCTGCTGCCGGTCCCTGATCCCCGTGATGTAGGAGACGTGGGAGAGAAACTCCGCTTCCATATCGTCAAGCACGGCATCCAGATTGGCGTAGTGGGAGTAAAAGGTGGAGCGGTTCACGTCGGCTCTGACGCATAACGCGGTCACTGTGATGCCGGACAAAGGATCCTTTTCCAGAAGCTCCGTCAAGGCCTGCTGAAGCAGGCTTTTTGTCATTGCAATCCTTCGGTTTTTCATAAAGCAACACTAATTCCTTTTTTGTCGTTTTCAAATCAATAAATAGAACACTGTTCGTTGACGGAGCTCTGAGATGGCGTTACTATTTTAACAAGGATGATTATATCACGAAACCGTCCTGGGAACAATGGGAATGTCCCAGTTGTTTCACAAATTAACTGAATGGAGGAATTTCAAATGAAGGATTGTTTTGATCTTAACGGCAGAGTGGCCCTTATTACAGGCGCTTCTTCCGGTCTGGGCGCTCAGTTTGCCAGAGCGCTGGCCTACCGCGGCGCCGATGTAGTGCTTCTGGCCAGAAGACAGGAGAAGCTGAACGCCGTGGCCGAGGAGGTTCGCGCCTTTGGACACAAGGTGCTGCCCATCGTCTGTGACGTAACCGATAAGGCTCAGGTCGAGGCCGCGGTGAACGAGGCCGTCAAAACCTTTGGCAAGATCGACGTTTTGGTAAATAACGCCGGCACCTGCGAGGTGGTTCCCACCGTGGATCTGACCCCCGAGCAGTGGCACCGCACCGTGGACGTAAACCTGGAAGCCGTGGTATTTATGACGAAATATGTGGCAAAGCATATGATGGAGAAGAAGTATGGCCGCATCATCAACATCTCCTCCATGTATGGCCTGCGGGCCAGCGTCACCGGAGCCATCGTTCCCTACTGGGCGTCAAAGGGCGCCATTCCCCAGCTGACCCGCGGATGGGCCTGGGAATTTGCCCCCTATAATATCACAGTCAATGCGATTGCTCCCGGCTTTTTCCTGTCTGAGCTGATGCCGGGTCAGGCCGAGGATTATGCCGAGATGACCGCCAATCTGATCCCCTTGAAGCGGATCGGCCATCCCAGCGAGATGGATGGCCTGGTGACTCTGCTGGCCTCGGACGGCGCTTCTTATCTGACCGGCCAAACGATTGCCATCGACGGAGGCAAGACTGCCATCTGATAGACGGAGAAGAGACTGTGTATCCGGGGAGGACGCAGCACCCCCTGTTTCCCTTTCCCAAATAGAAAGCTCTGAAAGCAGTCAGGGAGAGCAGGAATGTTCCTGCTCTCCCTGACTGCTTTCTGTTAGATATCAGAGAAGGGGCTGCGGACTGAAAACTATTATCTCATATCCGATGGCTAGAACCTTAAACCGCGAAGCGGTGGGCGCCGATGACGGCCACCACCTGACGGGACCAGATCCATTGATTTGTGGTTTTCGCGGGATTATAATAGTATATGGCACCGCCGGTGGGATCGGAGCCGTTGATGGCTTCCCTTGCCGCCTGATAGGAGGAATCCGCCACGGCGGCGTTGATGCCCCCGTCATACAGGCAGGAAAAGGCGCCTTCCTGATAGATGACGCCGGAAAGGGTGTTGGGAAAGGACGGGTGGGCGATCCGGTTCATGATCACCGCGCCCACGGCCACCTGGCCCTCATAGGGCTCACCCCGGGACTCGGCGGAAATAATGGAGGCAAGAAGCTGCACGTCGCTTTCGCTGAAGCCGCCGTAGGAACCGCCTCCGGAGCCGCCTCCGCCTGTTACCCCCAGAGCGGCAAGGGTATTTTTTCCGGCAATGCCGTCTGCCGCAAGGCCGTTGTCCCTTTGAAAGGCAGTCACCGCCTGCTGGGTCCTCGTGCCGTAGATGCCGTCGGCCGTGCCGGGATCGTACCCCAGCTCCTGCAGGCGCTGCTGAATGGCTGTGACTTCGCCGCCCCGGGAGCCGTATTTGGAAAGGGCCCCAGCCGCGCCGCTGTTCCACAGCATGATGAGGATCAGCAGGTTTACAAGAATTACCACCAGAACGCGCCAAAGATAATGGCCGATCTGCTTCAGCTTTTCGGTTTTCATCGTGTATTCCCCCTCGCTTTTCGGACATATCCTTCAGCATTGCTATACCATATAATATATAAGAGCTCCGGTCCGGACATGCCAATGAAAATAGTATCACGAAAATGGGAAAGCTTTATCCGGGGAAAAATCCGGAATTAAAAGGCGAGGCACAAACAAAAAGAGCAGAAAAGAAGATACTTTACAAAGTGTATCATGCGGCAGAAACCACCACATATTGACAAAGAAAAGAAAGTTAAGAAAAAGTTCAAAAATGCTGAAAAAAAGAGTTGACAAGGGGTATAGGGATGTGATAAGATAGTCAAGCGCTCG
>CAZNZS010000052.1:13545-15843 GCA_964577585.1 uncultured Acutalibacter sp. | reverse complement strand
TTTGACCGGGAGGAGTATTACACCCTGTTTTCGGCGGTGTTCCAGGAATCCGCCGTGCGCCCCTATTCCGTGGCAAGAAACGTGTCCATGGACAGCGCGCCGGACCGGGCGAAGGTGGAGCGCTGTCTGAAGCTTTCCGGGCTTTGGGAAAAGGTGGAGGGCTTTCCGAACGGCATGGAGCAGAAGCTGATGAAGTACATCTGGCACGATGGCGTGGACCTTTCCGGCGGCGAAGCCCAGAAGCTGATGCTTGCCCGGGCGTTGTACAAAAACGGCCCCATCATTCTGCTGGACGAACCCACCGCCGCCCTGGATCCCATCGCAGAGGCGGAGCTTTATGAAAAATACGGGGAGCTGACGGGCGGGAAAACCTCGCTGTATATCTCTCACCGGCTGTCTTCCACAAGATTCTGCGACCGGGTGCTGTTCCTGGAAAACGGCGCCGTCTGCGAAGAGGGCACTCACGAAAGCCTGCTGGAGCAGCGGGGGAAGTATTACGAGCTGTATGAGATTCAAAGCGCCTATTACCGGGAGGAACCTGCCGGCATGGCTGTAGAAGGGGGAGCGGGAGCATGAAAGGAAAAGGAAAAGCGCTGAAGGATACGGCGCTGCTGCTGAAAAGGGGATACGGGACGCTGCTGAAAATCGGGTTTGGCCCCATGCTTCTCTGCACCGCCGGGGCGGCGGCCATCGCCGCCATTGCGCCCCTGATTACCCTGTATTTTTCCGGGCAGATCATCGACGAGCTGACCGGGCAGAGGGACCCCCAGAGGCTTTTTTGGCTGGCAGCGCTGACGGTTTCCCTGAACCTGGCGCTTCTGCTGCTGCGCGGCCTTTTGACTCGGCGCAAGGAAGGGTATGAATCCACCGGCTGGGACGACGTGTATATGCTCTATTCCCGGAAGATCCTTTCCATGGATTACGAGGATGTGGAAAACGTGGAGATGCACGAGCGCCTGGACAAGATGAAGCAGATGCAGAACTGGGGCGGCCACGGGATCTACCGCCTGTATGTGGTGATCGACGGTTTGATCGAGGGCACGGTGGGAGTTATCTGTTCCTTTGCCATGACGATGGGCCTGTTTTTGGCCCCTGCCGAGGAGGTCTCCGGCGCGGCGGCGTTTTTTGCCTCCCCTTGGGGGACGGTTCTGATCCTGGGTTCCCTGGCGGTTTCCTTTTTCCTGTTCCGCTTCTGTGCCGTCAGGAGCTCTCGGGCGTGGTCCGACATGGGAGATTCCATGACCCTCATCAACCGGCTGTTTTCCTATTTCTATTACACCCTTCCCAACGATCACAAGCAGGGAAAGGATATCCGGCTGTACCGGGAGCCCCCGCTGGTTCACAGCGAGATGGAAAGCGGTGCCCGGCTCATCGGGGAAAGCCTGTTCCCCGTGGCGAAAATCAGCCTCCGGCTGGGGGCTTTGGAGGGGAGCATGTCGTATTTTGTAAGCCTGCTGGTCTATCTGGTGGTGACGGCCAAGGCCTGGTGCGGGGCTATCGGCATCGGCGGCGTGGTGCAGTATGTGGGAGCGGTGAGCCGCTTTGCGGGCAGCTTCCAGAAGCTTTCCGGGGAGCTCTCCACCCTGGCCGCCAACAATATCCATTTGAAGGAGACCTTCGAATTTCTGGACCGGGAGAACAAAAAGCAGCAGGGAACCCACTCTGCCGGAGACGGAAAAAACGGCTGTCTCATCGAATTTCACGACGTTTCCTTCCGGTATCCCGGCACGGAAAGCTGGGCGCTGCGCCACCTGGACCTGAAGCTTCGAACCGGCGAACGGCTGGCGGTGGTGGGCAGGAACGGCAGCGGGAAAACCACCATGATCAAGCTGCTGTGCAGGCTCTATGATCCCACCGAGGGGACCATCACCCTAAACGGCGTGGATATCCGGGAATACGATTATCAGGAATATCTGAGGCTGTTCTCCGTGGTGTTCCAGGATTTCCACCTGTTCCCCTTTGAGCTGGGCCAGTGCGTGGCGGCCGATATGAGCTATGACAAAGCGGCGGTCGAATCGGCTCTGGAAGAGGCAGAATTCGGAGAACGGCTTTCCAGACTTCCCCATGGCCTCAACACCTATCTGGATAAGGAATTTGACAAGGAGGGCGTGGAGATCTCCGGCGGCGAAGCCCAGAAGATCGCCATAGCAAGGGCGCTCTACAAGGACGTTCCCTTCCTGGTGCTGGACGAACCCACCGCCGCCCTGGACCCGGTGGCGGAATTCGAGGTCTACCAGAAGTTCTCCCAGATCGCCGAAAACAAGACCTCTGTCTGCATTTCCCACCGGCTGTCCTCCT
>CAZNZS010000052.1:0-13445 GCA_964577585.1 uncultured Acutalibacter sp. | reverse complement strand
TCCCAGATCGCCGAAAACAAGACCTCTGTCTGCATTTCCCACCGGCTGTCCTCCTGCCGGTTCTGCGACCGCATCGCCGTGTTCCAAAAGGGGGAGCTGGTGCAGACCGGCAGCCATGAAAAGCTCCTGGAGGACAAAGACGGCCTTTACCGGGCGCTTTGGGACGCCCAGGCTCAGTATTATGCCTCCGAAGAACAGGCTGCCCTGGAGCTTGTGCCTCAGCCATAAAAATTGCCTTGTAAAAAAATACAGAATCTCCCAGTTTTTCCTTGACTTGACCCCACTTCAAGCGATACAATAAATTTGAAAAATAGCGGGCTTGAAAACCCGGGAAACGGAGAAAGCTGTATGGCAAAAGTGTATTTTACGAGAGAGATCACACCCCAGGCCCTGATCCGCCTGTATGAGGCGCTGGATGCGGAGCTGCCCGGCAAGGTGGCCGTCAAGGTCCATTCCGGCGAGGTGGGCAACCAAAATTTTATCCGTCCTGATTTCATGAAGCCCCTGGTAGATAAGGTGCACGGCACCATTGTGGAATGCAACACCGCCTATGAGGGGAAGCGCAATACCACGGAGGAGCATTGGGAAACCATGAAGCTTCACGGCTGGACGGAGATCGCCCCTGTAGACATCATGGACGCAGAGGGAGAATGGGAGCTGCCTGTAAAGAACGGCAGCCGGATCCATGTCAACTACGTGGGAAGCCACCTGAAAAACTACGATTCCCTTCTTGTCCTTTCCCATTTCAAAGGCCATCCCATGGGCGGCTTCGGCGGCGCCCTGAAGAATATTTCCATCGGCATCGCTTCCGCCCACGGAAAAGCTTATATCCACGGGGCAGGGGATCCTGCGGCTCTGTGGACCGCCGACCACGATTCCTTCCTGGAATCCATGGCCGATGCCGCCGAGTCCATTCAGGAGCTTTTTGCCGGGAAGGCAGCCTATCTCAACATCATGAAGAACATGTCTGTAGACTGCGATTGCTGTGCCGTGGCGGAGGATCCCGCCATCCAGGATATCGGCATTCTCGCCTCTCTTGACCCGGTGGCGCTGGATCAGGCCTGCCTCGACAAGGTCTATGCCTGCGATGACCCCGGCAAGCCCCATCTGCTGGAGCGCATTGAATCCCGCAACGGTGTTCACACCGTGGAAGCTGCCGAGAAGCTCGGCGTAGGCAGCAGGGAATATGAACTGGTCGAGCTGTAAAAGCAGGCGGGTCTTCCAAAACAGCGGGACCAGCGGCTTTTTCGGTGAGCCAGGGGAATAGACGGCTTTTCGGGGAAGGCGGAACGGAGATGTCTGTGAAAAACGAAAAAAACCTGATCAAATATATGCTGCTGATGCTGGGAGAAAGCGAAGGAGAGGAAGCCTGCCTTGACGGGCGGCATCTGGTGCGGTTTACCGATGAAATGCCCGGCGGCTTCTTTATCTATCGGGCGGACGGAAACGAGGAGCTGCTCTATGCGAACAAGGCGGTAGTGCGCATGTTCGGCTGTGACAGCATCGAGGATTTCCGGGAGCATACCGGGAATTCCTTCCGGGGCATTGTTTATCCGGAGGATCTGGAGCGGGTGGAAAGCAGCATCTGGGAGCAGATCCATAAAAGCCAGTACGACCTCGATTATGTGGAATACCGGATCCGCCGGAAGGACGGAGAGATCCGATGGATCGAGGACTATGGACACTATGTGTCCAGCGAAGCCATGGGCGGTGTGTTCTGCGTTTTTGTGGGGGACGCCACAGAAAAACACAGGCAGCAGCAGGCGGAGCTGGAAAGCATCGGCAGGGAACGCCTGCGCCATCTGGAGGTCATTGAGGGCCTGAGCGTAGACTATGAATCCATCTTTTACACGGATCTCAGCGAAGACACCTTTCAGACCTACCGGGCCAGCCGCCGGGTGGCGCATCGGATCGACGGAGATGTGTGCTGGCGGCGGTTTTCCGCCTTCGCTCAGGACTATGTGAATTCCTGGGTGCACCCGGAGGATCGGGAACGGGTGGCCCGGGCGGTAGATCCCGCCCTTATCCGGGAACGGCTTTCTTCCGCCTCCGCGTTTTCCCTACGGTACCGGGTGATCCAGGATGGCAAAACAGAGTATCTGCAGATGCGCCTGGTCAATGTGGGAAAGTCCGGCCCCGCTGTCAATCAGGTGGTGCTGGGCGTGAGCAGTGTGGACAGCGAGACCCGCAGGGAGATGAGGCGCCGGCAGGAGCTGGAAAATGCTTTGAAGCGGGCCAAGTCGGCCATGGACGCCAAGGATGTTTTTCTGGCCAATATGTCCCACGATATGCGCACACCTTTAAACGCCATTATCGGCCTGACGGTGCTGGCCAAAAAGAGACTGGACGATCCCGAAAAGCTTTCTTCCTATTTGGACCGGCTGGAAAATTCCGGGACCCAGCTTCTGCGGCTGATCGATGACTCTCTGGAGTTTTCCCGGGTCCAGTCCAATCACGACAGCAAGGCCGAGGGGCTGTGCGATCTGCCCGAGCTGGGGAACGAGGTGCGGGAAGCGTTTCTTCCCAGAGCAGAGGAAAAGGGGCTTGAGCTGGAGCTTGTCATTCAGGACCTGGAATGCCCTCTGGTATACGGCGACCGGCAGAAGCTCCTGAATCTGATGCAGCGCCTTGTTTCCAACGGGATCAAATATACCCGGGAAGGACGGGTATCGCTGGTGATCGCCCAGCTTCAAAAAGAAAAGGGAGGCTTTGCGGATTACCGCCTGACAGTGTCGGATACCGGTGTCGGCATGAGCGAGGAATTTCTGCAGCGGATATTCCTGCCCTTTGAGCGGGAACAGAATTCTACGGAAAGCGGCCAGTTTGGCACCGGCCTGGGGCTTGCCATTGTCAAGAGCATTGTGGATATGATGGGCGGCTCCATTCGCGTGGAAAGCAGGCTGGGAGAAGGAAGCCGATTCATTGTGGAATTCACCTTACGGGTTGGAGGATCCGACAGCGAATCGGAAGACCGACGGGGCCCTTCCCCGGATGCCGGCAGACGGATCCTGGTGGTGGAAGACAACGAGCTGAACAGGACCATTCTGCTGGAGCTTTTGTCGGATTCCGGCTATGCGGCGGATTCCGCCGTCAACGGCCGGGAGGCCGTGGAGCTGGTACGCAGCTCAAAGCCCGGTCAATACGCTTTGATCCTCATGGATATCCAGATGCCGGAGATGAACGGTTATCAGGCCACCAGAGCGATCCGCTCCCTTCCCGATCCCGCTCTGGCGGGGATCCCCATTGTGGCAGTTTCCGCCAACAGCTTTGAAGAGGATCACAGGAAATCGGCGGAAAGCGGCATGAACGGTCATCTGCCAAAGCCGTTGAATGTGGACGAGCTGATGAAAACAGTCAGCCGTTTTGCGGGCCAGTAACAGCGCTCTTCATCAGGGCGCGTATCATAGATTCTTTCATTTTTATACAAGGAGGTCCTATTGTGTTCTCATCGATCGACCGGGTAAAGCCCGGATTGAAAAAGCTGATCGCCGCTTTGCGGGAGGAGTATTCCTATGCTTCCGTGCTGGCGGTGGAGGAAGACAGCCGAAGCTGGCATATCAGCCGCGGAGGCGTAAGTATTTCCGCTTCCGGTATGGGAGGCGGAAATGGGTTTGTGATCAGAGTGTTTGACAAGGTGGGCTGCGCGGAATACTCCCTGAACGAGTTTTCCGAGGAGAAGATCCCCGAGATCAAAGAGACTATCCGGACGCGTCTGGCTGCCCAGGATCAGGCGCTTGGCGGGATCTCACCCCTGAAAACGCCCGTTCCCGCGGACGAACCCGCTGTTTTGAAGGAATGCTCCGCGTACAGGGTACACCCCAGAGAACTGGGAGACGAAGCGATCCTCAAGAAGCTGACGGAAACCCGGCAGAAGGGGCTTGCCATCGATGACAGGATCCTGGACGTACAGGCGGGCGCGTCTTATTCTTCCTACCGAAAGCTGTTCCTTTCCGAAAACCGGGACCTGGACCAGACGGTCATGTGGATGACGGCCTCTGTCTCCGTTGCCGCCGCACGAGGGCAGGAGATCAAGTTTTCATACCGGCCCCTTTCAAATCTTGGAGGGGCAGAGGTCTTGGAGGGCTTGGGAGACGGCGTTGAAAAGGTGGCGAAGGAAGCGTTGGCGCTGCTGGATTCAGAGCCCATGATCCCCGGCGAATACGAGTGCGTGTGCTCTCCGGAAACCACCGGTATGATCGTCCACGAGGCCTTCGGCCACGGCGTGGAAATGGATATGTTCGTAAAGGACAGGGCGCTGGCGAAAAACTTTATCGGCGATTATGTGGCAAGCGAGCTTGTGACCATGCATGACGGCAGCGCGGTAAAGGAAGCCGCCACGATGCTGTTTGACGACGAGGGCACCCTGACAGGGGATACAGTCATCATTGACAAGGGCGTTTTGAAGCGCGGTATGTGCGATGTGCTCAGTGCAGCAAGGCTGGGCGTGGCCCCCACCGGTAACGGCCGCCGGGAAAGCTTCGAGCGCAAGGCTTACACCCGCATGACAAATACGTATTTTGAGGCAGGCTCCGGCACGCCGGAGGAAATGATCGCCTCCGTAAAATACGGCTTTCTTCTGGAAACGCCCTCCAGCGGTATGGAGGATCCCAAAAACTGGGGAATCCAGTGCATGGTGACCGTGGCAAAGGAGATCAAGGACGGCAGGCTTACCGGCAGGCTGTTCTCTCCCATTGTGCTTACCGGATATGTTCCGGATCTGTTAAAATCCGTTTCCATGATGAGCGGCAGGCTGGAGCTTTCCGGCAGCGGGTATTGTGGCAAGGGCTATAAGGAATGGGTCAAGGTTTCCGATGGCGGCCCCTATATGAAGGCCCGCATCCGTTTGGGCTGATAGGAGGGAAAATGATGAGAAACAGAATTGAAGCCGCGTTAAAGAAATGCGGCATTTCCATGTGGCGTATCTGCGAGACCACGGAGGAAACAGCGGAGCTGTTCTTTGTGAAAAAGGAGCTGGATACGCGCAGAATCAAGGACGTAAAAAAGTACCGTGTAACGGTGTTCCGGGATGTTGAGGAGGAAGGAGGCGCCCAGCGCGGCTTTACGGAAATAGAGCTTGTGTCCTCCATGAGCGATGGGCAGATCGAAGAAGAGCTGAAAAGCGCGTATTTTGCCGCCCAATTTGCGGCAAACCCCATGTATGAGCTGACCGACCCGGTAAAGGCTCCGCTGATAGAGCAGAAGGGAGAGCTTGCCGAAGCGCCTTTGGCGGAAAGTGCCGGGAAAATGGCGAAGGCTCTCTTCGCGCCCGATACCCACGAAGACGCCTTCATCAACTCTGCCGAGCTGTTTGTGAGCCGTTCCCTGCGCCGGATCCTTTCTTCGGAAGGAACGGATGTTTCCTATACCGAGGCAAAAGTAAACGGCGAATTTGTGGTGCAGTGCAGAGAACCGGAGGATGTGGAGATCCACAATATCTATTCCTATGATTCTCTGGATACGAAGGCCCTCAGCGGCAAGGTGGAGGAAGCCCTTTCCTTTGTCCGCGACAGATCGAGGGCCCAGAGGATCCTGAAAAGCGGAAAATACGATCTGATTCTCAGCGGAAACGCTGTTTCAACAGTGCTTTCCTATTACATGCAGCGTTCGGCCGCCAGTATGCTTTATCCCGGATACTCCACCTGGAAGAAGGGCGAGAACGTGCAGGGCGAGGATGTTGCAGGGGAGCGCCTGGAGCTTACCCTCTGTGCCACTTCACCCTACAGTGAGGAAGGGATTCCCATGGAGGATCTGGCGCTGATTCAGGGCGGCGAATTGAAGGCTGTCCATGGAAACAACCGCTTCTGCCGGTATCTGGGCGTGAAGCCCACCGGTGCTTACCGTAAGGGCTCCTGTGCCAACGGTACCGTTCCCTTTGAAGAACTGAAGAAGGCCCCCTGCCTGTGGGCCGTGACCTTCTCCGATTTTCAGATGGACTCCATGAGCGGTCATTTTGGCGGGGAGATCCGCCTTGCCTATCTCATTGAGGACGGCAAGGTCACTCCGGTGACAGGCGGTTCTGTCAACGGCAGCATCCTGGAAGCCCAAAAGGACATGGTGTTCTCCAAAGAGCGGTATCAGTCCGCAAACTACTCCGGCCCTTATGCCGTACGTCTGAAGAACATCAATGTGGCGGGCACGGAGCAGGAATAAGGCCGCAGGGAAGACCCGGCTTTCTTCATTGGAAAATAAAAGGGAACCGGTCTTTGGCCGGTTCCAGAGGTTGAAAAGGCCCGGCGTCTGCCGGGCCTTTTTTGCGTCAATTCTGTTCTTCCGCTCCGGGGCCGATATCGCGAAGGATCTGCTCCGCCGCCTGAAGCTTTGATATGCGCTGCTTCATGGCAAGCTGCTCAATAGTGTGGTGAGCCTGAGGTTCGGAGATCCCCCGCGTGCGGATCAGCGCCCATTTGGCGCTGTTTACGGTGCGCAGCTCCCGTATCTTTTCCTCCACGGTGGACTGCCGGTCCACCCGCCTTCGCAGCCGTTCCCGCAAAGCGCACAGCGTCTGAACAGTAAGGGCGAGAATAGCGCTGCTTGTGGGCTTTGGAAGGGTGACTGCGCCGCTGGGCGTCAGCCTGCACCGGATCTCTTCAAAATAGTCAGCGCCTGTGAGGAGAAGGACCCCGGCTTCTGTCCTTTCGCAGACGTCCTCTGCCAGCTCTATGCCTGTTCCGTCGGTCAGCGGGGAATTGATGAGCACAATGTCAAAATCCTGCTCCAACAGTAGCCGCCTGGCCCCGGCAATATTTTTCACGGCGGTCACCGGCTGGTATTCCCCCGGGGAAAGCAGCGAAAGCAGAGAATCGGCCGCCTTTTTGGAAGCGGAAACAAGCAGCACGCTGTATGTATTCGGTTGAAATATCACCGCCGGACCTCCTTTCGGCCTTTCTGCAAAAGGGGATTTTTAAACGCCGGCGCTGTTTTTCAGCAGGTTTGCCACCAGTGTGTAGGGGTTCCTGTCGTGAGCCTCCAGCGGGACCCGGCTTTCCTGCCCGTCCTGATAAACTATCAGATCCATTCTGTTCCCGGGCTGGGAAAAATCGGCATACATCCCGTTTTGGGCCGCGATGGTGCGGGCCACCATCTGGAAGATCACCATGTTGTCCGCCGCCCTCAGAGGCTCCGCGGGGCGGCAGATGATCAGATTCTGCCCCGGCCCCTTTTCGTGATGGGAGCTTTCGGGCTGGATTCCCATCTGCTCCAGGGTAAGGCAGATCGAGCGCCGCAGATTTTCTCCCCTGTCCTCCGGGGCAATGTCAAGATATCCCGCGTAATCACAGGGATCCTGGGTGGGAAGCCCGAATTCGTCCAGCCGAAGCAGCGTGAATTCCATCAGTGGGCTTATGGTAAGCTTTTTCTCAAAGACCTCAAGCACCTTTTTCAACTGCCAGCGGGGATCGTTTTCAAAGGGTGTGCCGTCGGGCAGCAGCAGGTCGCAGAACATATGGGCCACCCTGCCGCTTTGGGGCCGCCAGGGAAGCTGGATCAGGGTGGAGGGATCCGGATGCAGGAACAGCCTGCCCTCGGGCAGACCCTCCAGTACGCCGCTTTCAAGAGGGTATCCCTCCCGAAAGGCCCGCTCCAGTTCTCCCGGCATGATGGCAAGGTTTTTTTGTCTGCCCTGCCGGTCACAAAAGGCAAGGCGGATAAACTTTACATCCTCGCTTTCCACATACTGCAATACGTCTTCCTGTGTGAACTTCATAAGCTCTCTCCCGTCAATTTGCTACATACATTTGCCGGTATGGATTCCGGCTGTCCGGTGTGATGATGGTAAATGGGCTGTCCAGGATACCGTTCAGGTCCTTTCCGAAACAGCCGCAGAATTTTTTGAGATACGGAAGGATCTCTTCAAGGTCTTCCTTTGACGCAGGGCGGGGCGTTACCTGGGCCGGAAAGATGATATCTCGGCAGTCTGACCGCAGAAAGACCTTCCCGCCGTGCATGCCAGTGCAGGGAAAATTCCCTACGATGGGTCCTGAGCCGCAGAGCCCCAGCACAACAATGATCCCGCCTGCCTGATATTCGCTCAGGAACGATCCGGTTTTGCCGCCGATGACCATGACGGGCAGCTTTTCCCGGTATTCCTTCATGTGTACGCCGGCACGGTATCCGGCGCAGCCCTCCGCGTAGATCTCCCCGCCCCGCATGGCGTAGCCCGCCGTGTCTCCCAGATTGCCGTGGATGATGATGGTGCCGGCATTCATGGTGTCGCCTACAGCGTCCTGGGCGTTTCCCATCACTTCCAGCTCTCCGCCGTTCAGATAAGCTCCCAGGGCGTTTCCGGGTATGCCGGAAATGCGTATCCTGCGGGGCTTCATTCCCGTACCGATAAAGCGCTGGCCAAGGCATCCGGTAACGGTGACCTCTTCGGGGGCCCGGTCAATGAGCGCCCCTAATTCCTGAAAGGTTTTTCCTTCCGCGTGAATTTCATGATTCATTATACCACTCCTCCCAGCTTTTGGCTACGGTATTTGGGGGAAAAGGGCAAAAGCCCCGGATCCTTTATCATAGCTTCCATATCGAGTGTATCGAGGGGCCGTTCCTCCCGGATGAGGGCTGTATAGATGCCGGCCCGTGAAAGAGCTTTGTCTCCCATGAGCAGAAAGCCCTTGAGCCTGTTATCCTTGAGGAACAGGCGCTTCAGGAAACCTTCGCCCCGTTCCTCCCGTATTTCACAGCCCTCGGGGCAGCTTCCGGCCGTCATTATGTGCAGCCCGAAAAATCCGATGGAATTCAGGGGAATGTTGGAGGAAAGGGTCTCACTGCCGCCTGCCATGTTTTTCCCCGCGCAGAGGCCCTGTATGGCGGCGCTGGGGAGAATAAGGTAGGGTCCGGTGCAGTCCCCCGCGGCGTAGATATGGGGAAGGTCGGTTCTCTGGAAAGAGTCTGTCACAATGGCCCCGCGGACCGTTTTCCCGCAGGATTTTTCCAGCAGCGCGCCGTTGGGCCGGACGCCCACCGCCAGAATGAGAAGATCGAAATCGATCCTCTCCCCGCCGGTCAGAAAGGCAGCGGAGCCCTCGAACCGCTCCACGGTTTTTCCAAGTTTCAGGCTGATGCCGTTTTCCGTAAGGTGACGCTCTACGATGACGGCGCTGTCGGGCTGCAAAATGCTGGAAAGCACATGATCTGCCAGATCGCATACCGTGATGCTCCGGACCCTTCCGTGAATGCCCTCCGCCGCCTTCAGGCCGATCAGTCCCCCTCCGACAATAAGCACCCGGCTTTCCGGCGTCAGGACTTTTTCGATGGCGCGGGCGTCTTCCAGTGTAAGGAAGGAAAAACAATTTTCTACGGTATCGAGTCCTTTCATGGGAGGGACAAAGGGGACGGAACCGGTGCAAAGGCAAAGCTCGTCATAGGGGATCCGCTGGCCGTCCGAAGCTAGCACCTCCCGGCTGTCGGGAATAATCTCCTCCGCGGAAACACCGTGCAGCGCAGTGATGTCGCTTTTTTCGTAAAAATTCTTTCCTCTGTAGCTCATGCGGGAAAGATCGGTTTTGCCCTGGAGGTAATAGGAAATCAGGGGCCTTCCGTAATTGGAGATGGGTTCGCCGGAAAGCAGGGTAATGCTCCCCTCCCGGTCAAGGCTGCGGATCCCTTCCACACAGTTTATTCCGGCGATCCCGCCGCCGATTATCACATACTGTTTCATGGTCATCTCTCCTCGTATACGATAGCGCCGTTGGGGCAGCCCTGAACACAGGCGGGCGCGCCGCAGGCGTTGTCGAGGCAAAGCTCGCATTTCAGCGCCGCTCCGTCCGGGCCCGGCCTGACGGCTCCGTAGGGACAGACCAGCGCACAGGTAAGGCAGCCGACACATTTTTCGTGATCGATCTTTACCGCGCCGTCACGAAGGGACAAAGCCCCGGAAATGCAGGACCTCACACAGATCGGGTCGGAACAGTGGCGGCAGCTTACCGCAAAGCTGATTTTGTCGTTTTCCTCCACCCGGATTCTGGGAAACAGCTTTTTCCCTTTGAGCGCCAGCGCCATATCCGGCTCCCCGGTGTTGGCAAAGGCGCAGTTGTATTCGCAAAGATGGCAGCCAAGACACCATTTTTCATTGACATAAACTCGTTTCATTCGCCTGCGTGGGAGATCCCCAGGATCTCCAGCTCCTTTTCTGTCAGTCCGATGCCTCTGAGCATCAGCCGGTTTCCCCGAAGGGCTTCTATGGAGTTGATCCCCATGCCGCCCATCAACTCCTTTATTTCGTGGTTCCAGGCAGTCATCAGGTTTATAAGCCTTTGAGAGCCGATGTCCGGATTCAGGCGCTTTACAAGCTCCGGGCGCTGGGTAGCAATGCCCCAGTTGCATTTGCCTGTCTGGCAGGTGCGGCACAGGTGGCAGCCCAGTGCGAGCAGGGCCGCTGTGGCAATGTATACGGCGTCGGCGCCAAGGGCAATGGCCTTTACCACATCGGCGGAGGAGCGGATACTGCCGCCCGCGATCAGGCTCACATGGTTGCGGATTCCCTCGTCCCTGAGGCGCTGGTCCACCGCGGCCAGGGCAAGCTCTATGGGGATCCCCACGCTGTCCCGGATCCTGGTGGGTGCCGCCCCGGTACCGCCCCGGAAGCCGTCGATGGCGATGATATCGGCGCCGCTGCGGGCAATGCCGCTGGCGATAGCCGCAATATTGTGCACCGCCGCCACCTTTACGATGACCGGCTTCCTGTTATGGGTGGCCTGCTTCAGGGAATAGACGAGCTGCCGCAGGTCCTCAATGGAATAAATGTCGTGATGGGGAGCGGGGGAGATGGCGTCTGAGCCCCTGGGGATCATTCTTGTGCGGGAAATGTCTTCTCCCACCTTGGCACCGGGAAGATGGCCGCCGATCCCGGGCTTTGCCCCCTGCCCCATTTTGATCTCAATGGCCGCGCCGGCGTTCAAATAGTCTTCGTGTACGCCGAAGCGCCCGCTCGCCACCTGCACGATGGTATTGGGGCCATAGGCGTAAAAATCCTCGTGCAGGCCGCCTTCGCCGGTGTTGTAGCATATTCCGAGCTCTCTGGCCGCCCTGGCAAGGCTCTCGTGGGCATTATAGCTGATGGAGCCGTAGCTCATGGCGGAAAACATGACCGGCATGGAAAGCTCAAGCTGGGGGGAAAGCTCGCATTTCAGGCTGCCGTCAGGCTGCCTTTCCAGCAGGGATGGCTTCTTCCCTAAAAACACCCTGGTCTCCATGGGTTCCCGCAGAGGATCGATGGAGGGGTTCGTGACCTGGGAGGCGTTGATGAGAAGCTTATCCCAATACACCGGGTACGGCTTCGGGTTTCCCATGGAGGAAAGCAGCACGCCGCCGCTGCCGGCCTGCTTGTAGACCTCCTTGATCGTGTCGCTTCCCCAGTTTGCGTTTTCCCTGAGGGCACAGTCGGATCTTACGATCTTCAGCGCCCTGGTGGGACAGAGGGAAACGCAGCGCTGGCAGTCGACGCATTTGCTTTCGTCGCTGAAAAGGCGGTCCCGGGCCTCGTCGTATCTGTGTACCTCATTGGCGCATTGGCGTTCGCAGACCCGGCAGCGAATGCAGCGGTCGTCATTGCGCACCACTTCGAATTCCGGATAAAAACAGGAGATCCCCATCAGTAAGCACCTTCCTTCACATGGACTATCACGGGTTCGCCGCCGGCAGGGGCCCAGATATGCTCCGCTTCCGGCTCCATGGCGCGAATGGCGGCCTCTTCGCTGGCAAGAAATACCAGGTCGTCCTTTTCGCCCACCACCATGCTCCTGAGCTTCAGCCTGTCGTTGAGGGCCATCAATCCGCCGGTAAATCCAAGAATGATGGAGAACGGGCCCGTGACGAGCAGGCTGGAAAATACCGTCCGCAGAGTGGAAAGCTGCTGCCGTTCCGGCTCCGGCCTGCGCTGTATGGTGCTCCAGAAGGGCGCGGCGATGACAGAGGCCGTTTCTTTTAAGGAAAGATGCTGCTTCCTTTGGAGAAAATCGGCTATGTAAGCGATGACCTCCGTATCCGTCTGCAGGGTGCATTTATAGCCGAACATCTCGATAAACCGGCGGTTCGCGTCATAGGAGGAGATCTCGCCGTTGTGTACTACGGTGCGGTCGAGCAGGGCAAAGGGATGAGCCCCGCCCCACCAGCCGGGCGTGTTTGTGGGATACCTGCCGTGGGCGGTCCAGCAATAGGCGCTGTATTCCTCCAGCCGGTAGAATTCGCCCACGTCCTCGGGATAACCCACTGCCTTGAACACGCCCATGTTCTTTCCGCTGGAAAAAACGTAAGCTCCGTCAAAGGTGGTATTGATGCGCATAACGGCCCTGGCGATGAATTCGTTTTCGTCCAGCTGCATGCTTTGCAGCACGGAGCGCAGGGGCGTTACAAAATACCGCCAGACGAGAGGCTCGTCGGTGATGGCGGGGATCTTTTTGGTGGGGATGTTTTCCGCCCGCACGATCTCAAGGACGGAACGGAGGTATGTTTCGCATTCTCCGCGGATACTGTCGTTGTCATAGAAAATGTGCAGGGCAAACTGGTCCCGGTACTCCGGGTAGATGCCGTATCCGGCAAAGCCGCCGCCCAGGCCGTTGGAGCGTTCGTGCATGGGCCGCATGGAGCGGATGATCCCCTCGCCGCTCATGCGCCTTCCCTCCTTTGAAATGACCGCCGAGATGGCGCATCCGGAGGGGATCCGGACTTTCCCTTCCTTCAAATGATCAGGTATCATATTCTTGCCACTTTCCTTTCTGCGGAAGCGGCGTCAGCGCGCCTCCTGAAAAAACAAAAAACAAAGGCTTCTTCCATTTGCCCGCAGCAAACAGAAGAGAACGCCTTTGTTCCCAGGGCATATTATACATTATGAAAGATACAATTGTCAACACTTCATTTTGAAAAAGGAAAAAGAAAGTTTTTTCAAAAATCTGCAATTTCTGTATTGACAACTTGCAAAACCGGGTGTATAGTAAATTGCGTTGAGAGACAACGGCGTCTCGGAGGAAGCTCCGGCCGTTGTCTCTCTTTTTGTTTTTAACATCATAAAAAGGGAGACGTCATCATGGAAAAAAAGAGAACTGTTCCCGACTATTTCGGAAGCATGGTTTTTGACGATCAGGTAATGCGTGCCAGGCTGTCGCCGGAGATTTATTTTTCGTTAAAGCAGACCATAAGCCGCGGCGCGAAGCTCGATCTGTCTGTGGCAAACGCGGTGGCCAGCGTCATGTGCGCGTGGGCGGTGGAAAAGGGAGCCACCCATTTCACCCACTGGTTCCAGCCCCTGACGGGGATCACCGCCGAAAAGCACGACAGCTTTATCAACCCCACGCCTGACGGAAAGGTGATTATGGAGTTTTCCGGCAAGGAGCTGATCCGGGGCGAGCCCGATGCGTCTTCCTTCCCTTCCGGCGGCCTGCGCGCCACCTTTGAAGCCAGGGGATATACGGCCTGGGACCCCACCAGCTACGCCTTTATCAAGGATAAGACGC
>CAZNZS010000051.1:0-16323 GCA_964577585.1 uncultured Acutalibacter sp. | reverse complement strand
ATTCGAACTCCCGACCTTCTGATCCGTAGTCAGACGCTCTATCCAGCTGAGCTACCGGCGCATAGAGAAGAAAGCAAGCTTAAAAAGCCATAGCTTTCTTCACGGCTTATTTATTATACTCACCGAAGCAGAGCTTGTCAAGTGTCAGTTTCCAAAGTATCGGAAAATTTTAACAGACAGCAGCCGAAGGGCGGCAGCGTATCCATGGAATCCCCCAGATTGCCCAGCAGGATTTCCCCGCCGGAAAGATCCAGCTCGGGGACTGGCACGGCTTTTGGCTCCCCGCTGCGGTTGACAAGGAGCACCAACCGTTCTCTCTTTTCCCCGGATACTTCCGCGGAGCGCTCAAAGGCCAGCAGGTCCTGATCGGCCAGCAGAGTCCTGTAATCGCCGCGGCCCAAAACCGCCTTTTGCTCGCGGCGCAGCTTTCCAAGCTCCCGATACCAGGCAATGAGCTCTTCGTCTTCCTTTCCCCAGGGGTAGCAGTACCGGTTGAAGGGATCGCGATACCCTTCCGCGCCGGCCTCATCGCCGTAATACACACAGGGGATGCCGGGCAGAAGATACTGGATCAGCGAAGCGAGCTTCAGCCTGCGTTTTCCAAGTTCCCGCTGCTCCGGTGTGAGGCGCTGAGCACTTTGCCATTCGCGGCCTCGGCTTCCGGAGGGCTCACCGCCCAGGACCGTCAACGCCCGTTCCGTGTCATGGGTGCCGATATGGTTCATCAAAAGCCGAAGGCAGGGAGCGGGATAGTTTTCTACAATGGATTCTACCTGCTCCGCAAAGGCACGAGGATTGTTTCCCAGCAGGAAGCCGAATATGGCGTCTCGGAAGGGATAATTCATGACGGAATCAAGCTGCCCGCCCAAAAGATACCGGCGGCGGACGCCGTAGGCAAATTTGGTGGAGGCGTCCTCCCACACCTCGCCCAAGATCATCGCGTCTTCCCGCTCCGATTTGGCGGCAAGGGCAAGGTGATCCAGAAATTCATCGGGCAGTTCGTCTGCCACGTCCAGCCGCCAGCCGGAGGCTCCAGCCTTGAGCCATTTGCGGACGATACCGTCCTCTCCGTTGATATAGCGGTCGAAGGAGGGTTCGGTTTCATGCACATTGGGGAGAGTGTCGAAATTCCACCAGCTATCGTAAGAGGTGGGCCATTCACGGAAGCAGTACCAGGGATAATAGGGGGAATCCTGAGACTGGACAGCGCCGGGGCCGGGATACCGGCTTTCCCTGTTGAAATAGACGCTGTCGCTGCCGGTGTGGCTGAAAACGCCGTCGAGAAGGATACGGATGCCCTGCTTTTTGGCGGCGGCGCACAACTCTTCAAAATCTTTTTCCGTGCCGAGCAGCGGATCGATCTTCGAATAATCCGCCGTGTTGTAGCGGTGGTTTGAATGGGCTTCAAAAATGGGATTGAAATACAAACAGGTCACGCCGAGGCTTTTGAGGTACGGAAGCTTTTCCTGAATGCCCTTCAGGTCTCCGCCGAAATAATCGGAATTCGTCACTTCGCCCTTCTGGTTTGGTCGCCACTCAGGCTGATCCTCCCAGTTCTCGTGGAGGCTGCGGTCGGCCGGGACATTCTCCTTTTTCGTGCCGGAGCTGTAAAACCTGTCGGGAAAAATCTGGTACATGATGCCGCCCTCCAGCCAGTCCGGCGTGGAAAGAGCGCGGGAATAGACCGTGAGCTGCCAGCGGTCCATGCCGCCGCAGACAGCATCGCCGCCAAAGCCCCGGGAGATCCGCAGACTGCCCCGGCAGGTGCGGGCCTCAAAGCAATAGAAATAGAGGCCGGGTGCCGGAGGAACAAAATGGCATTCCCACCACTCCCTGTTATCTCCGTTCATGCCGCACCAGAAGAGATCGAGCTGAGTTGTGCCAAAGCCCTCATGCTCCACCACCAGCTTTACGGCGGAGGCGGTCAGCTCCCTGGGAAGGGTTATGCGAAAATGGACAGGCGTGTTTTCCTCTACAGCGCCTGTAGGATCGCGGTAAATGCGGCTTCTGGAATGAAACATGGGTATCGTGCCTTCTTTCTGAGAAATTCACACATGGAAAGACCGCTGTTTTTACAGCGGCCTTTGCCCTTTATTTAAGAATATAGGGATCTTACTTTTTTGTGCTGCTTTTTGTGGGAGGAACGGGGGAAGCGTGCCAGATGTTTCCGGCGTAATCCCGAATGGAACGGTCTGCCGCGAAACGGCCCGCACAGGCGGTGTTTATCAGGGACATACGATTCCAGGTGGCCTGGTCGCCGTAAAGCTGCTCTGCCTTCTTCTGAGCCGCTCTGTAAGATTCGAAATCCGCCAGGGCCATATAGCGGTCCTGATCTGCCAGGGCATTGAAAATATCCTGGAACTGCTGGCCGTTAAAGCCGGCAGCCATGGCGTCCATAGCCCGGTGGATGACGGGATCGTTCTGATACTGCAGCCGGGGCTGATAGCCGGAGCGCTTCAGCTCCTCCACCTGGGCGGCGTTCATGCCGAACAGCAGGATGTTGTCGTCTCCCACGGCCTCGTGGATCTCCACGTTCGCGCCGTCAAGGGTGCCGAGGGTCACGGCGCCGTTGATCATGAACTTCATGTTGCTGGTGCCGGAGGCCTCTGTGCCCGCCAGAGAGATCTGTTCGCTGATCTCAGCGGCAGGGGTCAGAAGCTCAGCCCATGTGACGCAGTAATTTTCAACAAATACGACCTTCAGCTTTTTGTTGACCCGCTCGTCCGCGTTGATGGTCTTTGCCAGCGCCGCGATAAACTGAATGATCTGCTTGGCGAAATAATATCCGGGGGCGGCCTTCGCGCCAAAGAAGAAGGTGTGGGGCGTGTAGTCCGCATTGGGATTTTCCAGGAGCCACTGATAGGTGGCCAGAATGTTCAGCGCGTTCATGTGCTGACGCTTGTATTCATGGAGGCGCTTGACCTGTACGTCAAAAATGGAATCGGGATCCACGGTTTCTCCCTGGACCCTTTTCAGGTACTGGGCAAGCCTTTCCTTGTTGGAGCGCTTGATCTTCTGCAGGCGGTCCAGCACGGCGCTGTCGTCCTGATATTTCATCAGGCCGGAAAGTTTATCCGCGTGAAGGATATATTCCGGGCCGATCAGCTCGGTAATCAGGGAGGCAAGCTCCGGGTTGGACTGGTTCAGCCAGCGGCGATGGGCAATGCCGTTGGTGACGTTCGTGAACTTCTGGGGGCACTCCACGTAGAAGTCATGGAATACATTGTCCTTCAGGATCTCACTGTGCAGGGCGGAAACGCCGTTTACATTGTGAGAGCCGATCACGGCCAGATTGGCCATCTTCACATAGCCGTCGCTGATGGGGGCCATGCGGTAGATCATGGCCTCGTCCAGGCCTCTGCCCCGCATCTCTTCCCAGAACCTGCGGTCGATCTCTTCCACGATCTGGTAAATTCTGGGCAGCCGCATCTTGAACAGCTCACAGCTCCAGGTTTCCAGAGCCTCGCTCATAACGGTGTGGTTGGTGTACGCCACGGTGCGCTTTACGATCTCCCAGGCCTTTTCCCAGCCATAGCCGCATTCGTCCAGCATTACGCGCATCATTTCGGGAATAGCCAGCACGGGGTGGGTATCGTTGAGGTGGATGGCCGCCAGATCCGGCAGATCGTCAAGACTGCTGTGGGCAAAGAGGTGGCGGCGGATAATATCCTGCACGGAAGCGGAAACCAGAAAATACTGCTGAGAAAGGCGCAGCAGCTTTCCGTCAGTGTGGTTGTCCTCAGGATAGAGGACCTTTGTGATCACCTCGGCCATTGCCTGCTGTTCCATGGCGCGCATATAATTTCCGCCGTTGAAGAGGCTCATATCGAATTTGTTGTTTTCGGCCTTCCAGATGCGCAGAAGGCTTACGCCCTTGCCGTCCATGCCCGCTACGCACAGATCGTAGGGAATGGCGGTAACAGGGGTGTAATCCTTGTGGCTCACGGAATGGTACTGCTGGTGCCACTGCTCTTCGATGTGACCGTCAAAGCGAACCTCAACGGAGTTTTCCGGTACCTGCTGCAGCCAGACGCTGCCTCCGGGCAGCCAGAAATCGGGCAGCTCGGTCTGCCAGCCGTCCACCAGCTTCTGGCGGAAAATGCCGTATTCGTAACGCAGAGAGTATCCCATGGCGGGGTAGCCCTGGGTGGCAAGGCCGTCCAGGAAACAGGCGGCCAGACGGCCCAGGCCGCCGTTGCCGAGGCCCGCGTCAGGCTCCTGCTCATATAACGTGTCAAGCTTGATATCAAAATCAGCCAGGGCCTTGCGGAAATTCTCTTCCAGACCAAGGTTGAAGAGATTGTTGCGCAGGGAGCGCCCCAGCAGGAATTCCATGCAAAGATAATAGATCTGCTTTGTGTTCGTCTTTTCCGCGTTGGCCACGAATTCAGCGCGGCCCTTTGTCAGCAATTCCCGAATAATGAGCACAACAGACTTGTAGTATTCTTCATTGGTGGCATTTTCCAGGGAAACTCCGAAAACGTGAACAAGCTTATCCTGGACTGCCTCTTTGATTTGCGAAACAGTCATTTTGTAGTTCATGTAAAAGCCTCCATTCTTGTACAATAATCCTCAAATCTTTTGCCCAACGATGTAATTTTATTTCTGACTCTGTGCATTGTACACTAAAAAAGTCCCAAAATCAACCCCAAAGAAACATGGTCCGTGGGGTAGGGGGATGAAAATGCAGATATACTATACCACATTTTGGGCGGTTAGACAACGAAAAAATCGCGAAAACATCGGAAAAATCAAAGAATTTTCAAAAAAGCCGCAGAATTTCCCGGGAAGGACTTCCCGAAATCCGGTTTTTGCATTATAATGTTGGAAACGAAAGGGAGGGTGCGCGGTGGAAAAGAGACGGATCAGGCTTGAGATCAACGGCGTGGTGTGCGGCCTTATCACCCAGGAGAGCGAGGAGTATATGGAGGCTCTGGCCCGGGAAGTGGGCGGGCTGATACAGTCCATTCAGGAGGCCTCTCCCTATATTACGAGAGAAGCCGCGGCGTTGACAGCGGCGCTGGGCTATTGCGACGATGCCGGAAAGAACGAAAAGCGCATGAAAGAGCTGCAGGAGCGCATCGACGAGCTTGAGGTGGAAGCGGAGATCTGGCAGGAGGAAAAGGCCGAGATGGAGAAGAAGGACGCTTCCGCCGAAGCGGACCCCGCTTTACTGGAAAAGCTGCAAAAGCTGGAACAGGAAAATACAGCTTTGACCGAAGCCTCCAGGGAAGCTCAGGAGTGGAAGGAAAGGGCCCAGCGCCTGGAAGACGAGAACACGGCCCTGCGGGAAAATTCCGCGGCTGCTTCGGACACTGTCAGTGCAGACGAGCTTTCCGACGCGAGGGACAAGCTTTCCCGGACCCAGGAGCTCAACAGGCTTTTGGAAGAAGAGCTGAAAGCAAAGGACGAGCAGGTCCAAAAGGCAGAGCAGGAAAAGACAGGGGCGATCTCTGCCGCACGCCGTGCCGTGGAAGAGGCAAAGCGCCGTGTGGACGAGCTGCAGGCGGAAGCCGCCGGAGCGAAGCGGGAGCTGGAAAGAGTCAAAAAGGAAAACGCTTCTCCCGCCCTTGATATTCTGGAGCAGGAGGTAAAGGAAAATATCGGAGCTGACGCCGTCAGAAACTCTTCCCGCAGCAGGCGGAAAAATCCTCTGCGGTACGAGGAGGATTTTGAGGGAGAAGGCTTTGTGAGCTTCTTTGAAAAGAAATGAAGGAAGAGCTTGTAGAGATCCTTGCCCCAGCGGGCGGGCCGGAGGCCTTAAAAGCGGCGGTGTTTTCCGGTGCGGACGCCGTTTACCTTGCGGGCCCCGCCTTCGGGGCCAGGGCAAACGCCAGAAATTTCAGCCGGGAGGAGCTGGAAAGCGCCATCGCCTTCTGCCATGCCAGAGGGGTGAAGGTGCATGTTACCGTTAATACGCTCATCAAGGACAGGGAAATGCCGGAGGCCCTTTCCTGGGTGAAGTTCCTTTGCTCCATTGGGGTGGACGCGGTACTGATCCAGGATATGGGGCTTTTTTCCATGCTGTGCAGGGCGGCTCCGGAGCTTCCCCTGCACGCTTCCACGCAGATGGGGCTCCACACACCGGGCGGCGTTAAGCTTTTAGAGGAGCTTGGGGCCCGGCGGGTCGTGCTGGCAAGAGAACTGAGCCTTGAAGAGATCCGGGAGATCTCCCGAAGCACTGATATAGAGCTGGAGTCCTTTATCCACGGCGCGCTCTGCATGTCCCTTTCGGGGCAATGCTATCTCAGCGCCATGCTGGGCGGAAGAAGCGGGAACCGCGGCCTCTGCGCCCAGCCCTGCCGCCTGCCCTTTTCCTGCGAAGGGGGGACGGGCCACGATCTTTCCCTGAAGGACCTTTCCTTCGTCTCCGAAATGAAGGCTTTGCAGGACGCCGGGGTGTATTCCATGAAGATCGAAGGCCGCATGAAACGGCCCGAATATGTGGCGGCGGCTGTTTCCGCCTGCCGGAAAGCGGCGGACGGGGAAGGGGTGCCGGGGGAGCTGATGGAAAAGCTGGAGGCCGTATTTTCCCGATCGGGCTTTACCGACGGATATCTCACGGGAAAGCGGGGCAGGGGGATGTTCGGCATTCGCACCCGGGAGGACGTTGCCGGAGCCACGGAAAAGGTCTTTTCTTCCCTGCAGTCCCTTTATCGCGGGGAATATAAACGGGTGCCGGTGAAAATGCGCCTTGAGCAGGCAAACGGCCTTCTGCGGCTCACCGTGCGCGACAGGCAGGGAGGGGAGGCTTCCGCAGAGCTTCCGGCGGAAAGCGGCCCGGAGCTTCCTGTGCTGACAAAGGAGCGGTGCGCGGCACAACTGGATAAAACCGGGGGAACACCCTTCTTTTCCGAAGGCGCGGAGGTCCCCGAGGACGGGGTGCGGGCAGGAGTGTCTCAGATCAACGCCCTGCGCCGTCAGGCCCTGGAGCAGCTTTTATCCCTTCGTCAGAGAAAAAGGCCCATTCCCTTTTCGGAAGCGGCCTGTGAGATCCCTCCCCGGAAGAAACGAAAGAGCAGAGAGGGCGTTCTGCCGGTTAGAGCCTTCTTCAGAAGCGTTGGTCAGGTCTGCCCTGAAGCGGCTTCCTGCGAAAGCATCTCCCTGCCTCTGGAAACAGATACCGAAAGCCTTTTGCGCCTGAAGAAGCAGGGCTTTTCCAGGATCCTTCCGGAGCTGCCCCGGGCAGCCTTCGGCGGGGAAGACACAGTGTTTCTGCAGATGAAGGAAAAGCTCAATGCCGGCTTTGAGGAATTTGTCTGCGGCGATCTCGGGGGTCTTGCCCTGGGAAGGAAGCTGCCTGCCGTACTTCACGGAAGCTGCTTCCTCAATATATTCAACACCGCTTCTCTCGAGTATTTTCAAAGGCTGGGCCTATCCTCCGCGGAGCTTTCCGTTGAACTGACCGGCAGAGAAGCCGCCGGCCTCGGCGGAACGCTGCCCAGAGGCGTGGCGATCTACGGACGCCAGGCTCTGATGCTCACGAGGAACTGCCCTCTTGCGAATTCGCCGAAAGGCTGCCGGAACTGTCCTTCGCCCCAATATCTCACCGACAGAAGGAAAAAGCGGTTTCCTGTTTTGTGCCGGGGAAAGGGCGGCGCGAGATATTCCGAGGTGCTGAACTCCGTGCCTCTTTGGCTGGGGGATAAGCAGGCGGAGCTTTCCGCCTTTGATTTCGGAACGGTCCGGTTCACTGTGGAAAATCCTGTGGAATGCGGCGCCGTTTTGAACGCCGTTTTTCGACAGGAAACGCCGGATTTTGACTATACTCGCGGCCTTTTCAGCCACGGTGTGGAATGATTGTGGAAAACTCTGTGGAAAATGTGAAATTGATCCTGTGTAAAGCCAGACAGAAAGGCTCGTTTGGAGCTGTGGAAAACAAAAAAGGAGAGATACTGATGGATTTTGGAGTGCTGAAAATCAAAAGGCTGCGGGAGGAGGCAGTGATCCCCGAACGGAAAACGCCCGGCAGCGCCGGATACGACCTTTGCGCCTGTATCGCGGGGGAGTTTACCATTGAGCCCGGAGCACTTGTCATTCTTCCCACCGGCCTTGCGGCGGAGATTCCTGAGGGCTGTGCCGGATTGATCTTTACCCGCAGCGGTCTGGGGGTAAAGCATGGCATCACCGTCACCAACGGCGTGGGCGTGATAGACAGCGATTACCGGGGAGAGATCCATGTGGGCCTTCACAATTCCAGCCAGGCTCCCTATACCGTCCGTCCAGGAGAACGCATTGCCCAGCTCATCATCATGCCTGTGTGTATGCCGAAGGTGGAGGAGGTACAGGAGCTTTCCGAGACCCAGCGCGGGGCGGGCGGCTTCGGAAGCACGGGGCTTTGATCTGCAACTGCCCGTTTTGGGGTTGTTCATCGTCTAAATATTGTGCCGGATGAAAAGAAAAGCGGCACATCTTTGGAATTTTGCGATTTTCTTGGTTTATGTAAACTTTTATTGTTGAGAAAACGCCGGATTTGTGATATGCTAAACCTTGTATCACGAAAGATATGCTTATGATTTGGAAGGATTCCCTACGATATAAACCGGCACACAGTGGGAATGATAAAAGTAAGGAAAGCGGGCCGCGGGCTGCGGGCCGCTGAAAATTGAGAGAGGAAGGGCAGAAGATGGCAGGGCTTTCAGGACTTTTTTCCATGTTTTCCATGTTTTCCAAGGATATCGGTATCGACTTGGGAACAGCTAATACGTTGGTATTTATGAGGGGCAAGGGCATTGTGATGCGGGAACCCTCCGTTGTGGCAGTGGATGTGCGCACCGACGAGGTGCTTGCGGTCGGCAAGCAGGCAAAGGAGATGCTGGGCAGAACGCCCGGCTCCATTGTTGCGGTGCGCCCCTTGAAGGACGGCGTTATTGCCGACTTCGACGTGACGGCGGCAATGCTGAAGTACTTTATTAAAAAAGCGCTGAAATCCGGCACTCTCAGCCGCCCGAGGATCGTGATCTGCATTCCCTCCGGCGTGACCGAGGTGGAGCGCCGTGCCGTTGAGGACGCCGCCCGCCAGGCCGGCTCCAATAACGTGGATCTGATCGAAGAGCCCATGGCCGCGGCCATCGGCGCGGGACTGCCTGTCGGTGAGGCCACTGGCAGCATGGTGGTGGATATCGGCGGCGGCACCTCCGAGGTGGCAGTCATTTCCCTGGGTGACATTGTCACCGCTGTTTCCGTCCGTATGGCCGGAGATAAATTTGACGAAGCCATCGTCACCTATGTGAAAAAGAAATACAATCTTCTGATTGGCGAACGCACCGCAGAAGAGATCAAGATGAAGCTGGGCTCCGCCTTTCCCACGGAGGACACCAGAAACGCTTTTGTGGAGATCAAGGGTCGCAACCTGATCGACGGTCTGCCCAAAAATGTTTCCATCAATGCCGACGAGGTCCGGGAAGCTCTCAGCGACAGTGTGATGATCGTGGTGGACGCCATTAAGGACACCCTGGAAAAAACGCCTCCCGAGCTGGCGGCCGACATCATTGACCGCGGCATTATGCTGACGGGCGGTGGCGCTCTGCTGAGGGGCCTGGACAAGCTGGTGAGCCAGGAGACCGGCATTCCCGTCCATGTTGCGGAGCGGCCTTTGGACTGTGTTGTGGAGGGCACGGGAAAGAGCCTGGAGATTGAGCTTCCCAAGTCCTATTACCGTTCCAGGAAGAAATGAGTTTTTTGGCTTGAAAAGGGTTTGAGAGGACAAAGGAGAAGCAGGCCGGGGGTTTGTCCCGATCTCATTCCAATATCCCAGAAAAAATGGGCTGCTGCGGTCTGCGGTCGTTTCCGCCTGCGGCAGTCCTTCCAATTTTGATAAGATACCGCTTTGTGGAAAGGAGGCCCGATATGAAGGATTTTCTCAAAAGCAGCTCCTTTAAGGTACTGCTCATTGCCGTTGTGGTCCTTTTGGGCCTCATCATATTTACCGCGGCGGCGGGAGGCTCCTTTTTGGCGAGCCTTCTGGGCTTTGTTTCCTCTCCCATGCAGGGGATTGCCACCAATGTCACGGAAAATGTGACGGAGTTTCTGGATCTTGACAACCTTTCCAAAAGCGACTTGAAGGCCATCGTGGAAAGCCTTCAGGATAAAAATGCCGAGCTTCAGAAGCAGGTGGCAGAGCAGGAAGCTCTCCGACAGGAAAACGAGCAGCTGAAAATCCAGCTGGAGATCACCTCCCAGCGCCCGGAGAACAAGTCTCTGGCGGCGTCGGTGATCGGCAGGGATCCCAATGATGTGTTTTCCGGCTTCTCCATAGATAAGGGGACCCTGGAGGGCATAAGCGTGGGGGATCCTGTGATCACAAACCGGGGGCTGGTGGGTGTTGTCACCCAGGCCTATGCCACCACCAGCAAGGTCACCTGTCTGCTTTCCGAGGACATACAGGTGGCGGCTGTCTGCATTCAGCGGCAGGAAAGCGGCTCTGTGGGCAGCAATATCATGACCGCAAGCTCAGGGCTGCTACGCTTTAACTATCTTTCAGGGGACACAAAGCTGGAGGAAGGGGACATCATAACCACCTCCGGCGCAGGGGGAGATTTCCCCAAGGATATTCTGATCGGCGAAGTGAAAAGCGTCGAAAAAGCGGAAAATGACATTTCAAAATACGCCGTGGTCCAGCCCAGCGAAGACCTGAGGACCGTGAAGGATGTGTTTGTGATCACCAGCTTCCCCGGGAAAGGAGAAGCGGTGGAGCAGGTGGTTCCTGAGGACTCTCAGGGCGGGGAGGATGCGGAATGAGAGACTTTAACCGTTTGATCCGCTACCTTGCCTATGTGCTGGAGCTGCTGGTGCTTTTCATGCTGCAGGAAACGCCCGGGCTCATGCCTGCCATTTTGGGCGTGCGCCCCGTGCTGATCCTGCCTGCCGTGATCACCATAGCCATGTTTGAAGAGGAGCTTCCCGCCATGGCCTTCGGCATAGTGGGCGGCTTGTTCTGCGATTTCGGCCTTTCGGGCATCCTGGGCTTTCACGCCCTTGTGCTGGCGGTGCTCTGCTCCTTTGTCAGCGTCATCAGCCGAGTCTATTTGCAGGTCAATTTGCTGAACGCCGTGTTCTCCGGCCTTTGGACGGTGGGGCTCACTTTAGTTGCCCAATGGTTTTTCCTTTACTATTTTTCGTATTCCATGCCGGAATACGCCTTCGTTCATCACTATCTGCCCAAATACTTTTACACGATGCTTTTTATCCCGCTGCTGTACCTTCTGAACAGGGGCCTGTCTCAGGTGGTGCGCACACAGGAAAACTAGCTGAGGTCTGCTTATGAAATTTCCGAGGATCGGCAAAATAGGAAGATATGCTTTCTGCATTATTCTGCTGCTGGCTATTTGCCTCTGCTATGAGGCACGCTTGTTTCAGTGGCAGATCATAGACGGCCAGGCCTATGCGGAGGACGCCAGAAGCAACATGACAAACTCCATCGAGATGGAGCCTGCCCGGGGCCAGATCTTTGACCGCAACGGGGAAGTCCTTGCCGGAAACAGAACCTCCTACAACATCGTCTACAATGCCCTGAAAATGGTGCGCTCAGAACGGAATGCCACCATCCTGAAGGTGATCGATTTTCTGGAAGAACGGGGCGAGACATGGCGCGACAGGCTTCCCATTGAGCTGGACGAAAACGGTGACTATCAGTTCATGGAGGGCCGTGATGACGAAATAGCCATTTTGAAGGGCCAGGATATGCTCAATATGGCCGATTACGCCACGGCGGAGGAATGCATCGCGGAGCTTGCAAGGACCTATGGCTGTGAGGGCTTTTCCAAAAAAGATACCCGCACCGTTGCTTCCGTATGCTATTCCATGACGAGAGATCTGTTTTCCAGGCAGAACCCCTATTACGTGATTGCCTCTGATGTGTCCGCCGTTACCGTGGGAGCAATCAGCCAGCGCAGCGGCGAATGGAAAGGCGTGGAGCCCCGTGTTTCCGCCGCCCGGTATTACGGCGAGGACGGCAGCCTTGCCCCCCACGTGGTGGGCTTTACCGGAAACATTACGGAAGCGCAGTATGCGGCGGCTGAGGAAAACGAAACGGTTTATGATTATCGGGATAACCCTTCCGGCTATAAGCTCAATGACACTGTGGGGCGCGACGGCCTGGAGGCAGCCTTTGAAGAGGATCTTCGGGGCGTGCGGGGCAGAGAGACCATTTATAACGGTGATTCAGGCGAAGTGAAAAGCACCGCTATTACCGAACAGCCAAGGGAAGGGAACTCCGTCTATTCCACCCTTGACGTGGATCTTCAGCGGGCGGCGAATATATCCCTGAAAAAGAATATCCTAAATAACACGCTGGCCGCTAACTGTACGGCGGGAGCGGTGGTGGCGCTGGACGTCCGGGATTTCGGCGTTCTGGCCTGTTCCTCTTACCCCACCTTTGATATAGGCCGCTACGTTTCGGACAGCAGCTATACCAGCGCTCTGAATGAGGATGCCAGTAAGCCTCTGCTCGACCGGGCGCTCAACGGCATTTATACTCCCGGCTCTGTTTTTAAGCCTCTGGTGGCCCTTTCAGCTTTGCAGGAGGGCGTTATCGGCGCCGGCACCACTTATTACTGCAACGGGACATTTGAGTATTACGACATGGAGCTGGGCTGCACCAGCTCGCTGGGAGAAAAAAATGTGTACAGCGCTCTGGCGGAATCCTGCAACGTGTTTTTCTGCAATGTGGGCCTGGACCTTACCATAAAGAAGATCGACATCTATGCGGAATACTTTGGCCTGGGCCAGAAGACGGGTGTGGAGCTTGTGGAAAGCAACGGCATTCTGGCCGGCCCCCAGGAATATCTGGAGCGCTACGGCCAGGAATGGCCGGAAGGCGTTACGGCCCAGGCGGCCATCGGCCAGGCGGACAATATGTTCACCCCCATTCAGCTTGCCACCTACTGCGCCACCATCGCCAACGGCGGAAAGCGGCTTCAGACCCATTTCCTTGATAAGGTCACCGATTATTCCGGCGAAGAGCTGGTAAAGGAATATGAGCCCGTTGAAATAAGCGACGCCGGATTCTCCAGCGACGTGCTGGGCGTTGTAAGAGAAGGCATGCGGGCGGTAGGGCTCTACGGAAGCGCTTCCGATGTGTTTTCGGATTATCCCGTATCCGTGGCCTGCAAAACAGGTACGGCGGAAAACGCCGATACTGACACCGTAAACGGAAAAGAGCCGAACTGCAGCTTTATCTGCTATGCCCCTGCCGACGATCCCGAGATCGCCATAGCGGTTGTCATGGAGAACGGAAACAAGGGTCCTTACGCCAAAAATGTCGCGAAGGATATTCTGGACCAGTATTTCGGCTTCTACACCTGGGACAATGAAGGGAACCGCTATGACAACGCGGGAAATATGGTGGACGATAACGGTGAGGTCCTCCTCACAAAGGAACAGCTTGATGAGCAGAGGGCCGAAGAGGAAGCCAGGAAAAAGGAAGATTTCCTGAATTCCGCTCTGGAGGGAGGCGCTTATTCTCCGTCTCCGGAGGCCCCCACGGCCCCTGCCCCTTCCGACGGGGACAACGCAAGCGCCGTCACAACGGGAGACGATATCCCCACAAAGCCCTTTACTGGCAGCCCCACTCCCGCTTCCCCCTCTCCGGAGCCGGCAGGCTCCCCCACGCCGGAGGCGGACGATAAAAAACACGCGGGCTCTCCGTATTATTCCGGAGAGTAGCTCCTTTCGGATGTCAAATTCAGGCATTCATTTTTGTAAATATCAAACAAAAATGAAATTATATCATATTTGTTTTTGACAGGACGATTTCTGAGTGATAGAATAAAGAATGAGGTAAATTATATGGGTATTGCTGCTGTGATCACTTCCGGAAAAGGCGGCGTGGGCAAATCCACGGTTTCCGTGGGTCTTGGCCGTGCTCTTGCCCGGCGGGGATGCCGTGTGCTCCTTGTAGATTGCGATGCGGGCCTGCGCAGTCTGGACCGTATGACAGGCTGTGAAGAAAACCTGGTGTTCGACATATCAGACGTGGTAAACGGCAGATGCTCACCGGCTGAGGCAATCTATTCCTGCGCGGATGGAGAAGGCCTGTTTTTATTGCCGGCCCCCTCCTCCGGGGAAAACATGGTCCGCTCCGGCATTATGGGGCGGCTGGTTCCTCTTTTGAAGCGGTATTACGACTATGTTCTGCTGGACTCGCCTGCCGGGGTGGGAAGCGGATTCAAGGCGGCCGCCTGCGCGGCGGACAGGGCGCTTATCGTTTGCAGCCCGGACCCTGTCTGTGTGCGGAGCGTAAATTCCGTAGGCACACTGCTGAAAAAGCTGTCCATTCCGGATATGCGCCTGGTAATCAATCGCTTTAACGGAAGGTTTTTTGACGAGACCGGAGCTTACAGCGATTTGGACCATGTGGTGGATGCGGCGGGCATTCGGCTTTTTGGCCTGGTGCCGGAGGATTTTTCCCTGGCAGCCTCTTTTTTGAGAGGAAATGGGGCAAAGCAGGATTCCAAGGGCATGATGGCCCTCTCCAGAATGGCTGGAAGGCTGGAGGGAGAGGATATTCCGATTTCTTTAAAATGAGATTTTTAAAGTGTTTTGGGAGGAATGATGTATGAACATTGCGTTGACAGCACATGACGCTAAAAAAGAACTGATGGTGCAGTTCTGCATTGCATATTGCGGCATTTTGAGCCGCCACACGCTTTGCGGCACCGGTACGACCGGCAAGATGGTTTCAGAGGCGACCGGCTTGAAGCTGCAGCGCTTTTTAAGTGGCCCTCAGGGCGGTGACCAGCAGATCGCCGCGAGGATCGCGTGCAATGAAATAGACCTGCTTCTCTTCTTCCGGGATCCGCTCAGCCCCAAGCCCCATGAGCCGAACGATATGAATCTTCTCCGGCTTTGCGATATGCACAATATCCCTGTGGCCACAAACATCGCCACGGCAGAGGTGCTGATCCACGGCCTGGAGCGCGGCGACCTTGACTGGCGCGATATTGTCCGGGAACCCATGGGATAAATCTGCCTTTCTGTCTTGCAAAGAAGATAGTTTTGCGTTATAATAAGCGGCGTCACAGCGATGACGCGGGAGCAGTACTTCGGGAGGCCTGTCAGAGAATAGGGGTAAGGGAAAGCCTTGCTGCAAGCCCCTTCAGGAAGAAACGGAGGAAGGACACCCGCAGAGCTGAAAACCGAATAGACTGAAGGAAAGCGGCGCTCCGGGAAAGGGCGCGCTGCTTTTGAATTAGGGTGGCACCACGGAGATACCTTCGTCCCTTATTCCGGCCTGGCCGGGGGGAGGAAGGTTTTTTGTTTTATGAAATTTGATGGAAGAAGGCGGTACAGTGCGGGAAGAACAGCAAGCGGCGGCGGAGTTCGCCAGGACCCATGCGTTGAATATGGACCCACAGGTGCGATTTTTGGATTTGGCTTCTGAGCTGGGAGAGCTTTCGAAGGAGCTTTTGAAGGCTTCCGATTACGGGAAATGTCCTCTTGCCGCCACAGAAGAGATGGAAAAGGAACTGGGGGATTGTATCTTTTCCATGCTGTGCCTGTGTGATTCTCTTCAGTTGGACAGCGAAAGCGCTCTTCACACCGCTCTGGAAAAATACCGGAAGAGGTTTGCCGAAAAGGGCGGGATAGGAAGCGGAGCTTAAAAGCAGGACAGAACGGTAGAAATAAAGGTTAGGGAAAGGAATGATAACATGGAACTGATCACAAAAGCGCCGAAGGGTACAAAGGATATTACCCCGGCTGTAAAGGATGGCCCCTGGGCGACTTCGGAAAAGTGGCAGATCGTGGAAAGCGTTTTCCGAAATGAAGCGGAGCTGAATGGCTTTGGGGAGATCCGCACCCCCGTGTTTGAGCATACTGAGCTGTTTTTACGGGGCGTGGGAGACACCACCGATGTGGTGGAAAAGCAGATGTACACCTTTGAAGACAAGGGCGGGCGGTCCATCACCCTAAGGCCGGAGGGCACCGCCGGAGCGGTGCGGGCCATGCTGGAAAGCGGGCTGTACAACGCGGGGTACCCGGTAAAGCTCTACTATACGGATACCTGCTACCGCTATGAAAAGCCTCAGGCAGGCAGGCTTAGGGAGCTCCATCAGTTCGGTGTGGAGATGTTTGGCGCGGCGGAACCGGCGGCGGACGCCCAGGTCATCGCCATGGCCCTTTCGGGCTTTCACCGGCTGGGCCTTCGTGACGTGGGCCTGCAGCTCAATTCCATCGGGTGTCCCACCTGTCGGAAGGAGTATCACAAGGCCCTGACAGAGTATTTTACCGCCTACAAGGATCAGCTCTGCGAGACCTGCCTTTCGAGACTTGACCGGAACCCCATGCGCATTCTGGACTGCAAAAGCCCGGTTTGCGGGGAGA
>CAZNZS010000050.1:0-17026 GCA_964577585.1 uncultured Acutalibacter sp. | reverse complement strand
ACCATAAAGCCTGGAGAGCGCCTGCGCTCCATCCCAGTTGAGCTACGGGCCCATACTTATAGAATTTTAACTTTCAAGTCCGCAGCTCATAAACCATAAAGCCTGGAGAGCGCCTGCGCTCCATCCCAGCCAGGCTACGGACTCAATTCCTGTGTTTTCAGTCATGGGCTTTCAAAACAGCAGGCTTATTTTAGCATAAACGTGACAGATTGTAAAGCTTTTTCTGCGTTTTGTTTTTGACTTTTGGGGGGACCGGTACCGGCAGCCATTCGAGCGGTCTGTAAAAAGATGCTGCCCGGCCGGAAAATTTCCCGGCCGGGCAGCATGGGCATCTGTCGGAATTTTTAATGTCCGCCGCAGGCATGCTCACTGCAGGTGTGGTTATCACAGGTATGCTTACCGCAGGTGTGGTCACCGCCGGTATGCTCGTGGTCGTGGTGGTCACAATGGACATCGGGATCAAAATCGAGACGTCCGTCAAGGAAAGCCTTTACGGCTTCATCGGCGCTTCCGCTTGCTCCGCCGTAGAGTTTGATCCCTGCCTGGTTAAGCGCCGTCTGAGCGCCTCCGCCGATGCCGCCGCAGATCAGCACATCTGCCCGTATGGCGGAAAGCACGCCTGCAAGGGCGCCGTGGCCGGAACCGTTGGTGGAGATGACTTCCGACCTTACAACTTGACCGTCTTCCACGTCGTAGACCTTAAACTGCTCCGTGTGTCCAAAATGCTGAAAAATGTTTCCGTTTTCGTAAGTGACTGCAATTCTCATGGCATGTTCTCCTTTTTCTATATGATATTGATTTTGAATCTGCCGTTTCAGGCAATCCTTTTTATAGCAAAACGCGGCGTTCCCGCTGCAAAGATTGATATCGCCGCCTTTGATTTTCAGAGAACGGCCCAGAACGAGAGCGTCGGCTATTTTCTTTCTTGCGGTTTCATAGATTTTCTGTGCCGTGGTTCTTCCCACGCCGAGCTGGGTCCCGCACTCCTCCTGGGACAGGCCTTCCCGGTCGATGAGACGCACCGTTTCCAATTCGTCGACCGTCAGGACGACGGGCTCCCCGCCCAGCTTCCCTACGGGACTGAATTCAAGGATCTCGGGGAAGTGACATACCCTGCGGCATTTTGTCGGCCTTGCCATATGATCACCTCATTAAAATGATAATAGAATTTATGGCATATGTCAATAACCTGACTGGGAATATACCCGAAGCCGTGAGCTGCCGGTCTGCAGAAAGACGATAGGCGCGGCGCTTTTTCGGCTTTGCCGGTTCATTTCTGGAAAACAAGAAAAGCGCTGAGCTTCCCTTTGAAGGATCCTCAACGCTTTTGCTTTATTCAGACAGTCAACAGCCTTACAGACCGCGCACACCGCCGGTCCATCTGTTCCTCAGATAGTGGGCACACAGCTTCGGCTTGCGGTCCCTGGTAAAGATTCCCTTCTTGTTGCCCTGAACGCGCATGATGCCCTGGCTGGTGGCAAAGTCCGCAAAATTCCATACCTGCTCACCCACAAGATTTTTCAGCTTATCCATGACCTCATGATTCATCTTATAGTACTCCACCTGGTATTCTTCAGTGAACATGACGGGGGTGGTATCGTGCAGTCCGCACACGGTATCCGCACCGTATTCCGTGAACATGAAGGGTTTGCCCAGGCTGTCCCAGAAGGCCATCTCTTGTTCCATAAGTCCCTTTGCAGCTTCCAGGTCTCCGCCGGAAACGTACCAGCCGTAATAGCGGTTCAGGCATATCACATCGCTGAGACGCAGGGTGCAGTCTTCCTTAAAGTTTGCCATCTGTACGGAAACGATGGTGCAGGGCCTGTGCTGGGGATCCTCAGACCTGGCCAGGTCGTACAGGGGCTTAAAATATTCATAGGCGCCGGGAGCGCCGGAATCGGACTCGTTGGCAAGGCTCCACATAACAACGCAGGCGTGATTTTTATCCCTGTCTATCAGATCCCGAATCACATCCTTGTGGTGGGGAAGAGTTCGGATGCCGCCTTCTTCAGGCGGGTCAAAGGTACCTACGGGCTTGCCGTTCCTGAAGTTGGCGCCGCCTCCGAAATTGAGATGTACACCCACCGCCGGGACCTCGTCGATCACCACGATGCCTTCCCTGTCGCACAGCCGCATCATTTCCTCACTGTAGGGATAATGGCTGGTGCGGAAGGAATTGGCCCCTTGCCACTTCATCAGACTGATATCCTTTACATTCATGGGCTCATTGAGGCCCCGGCCAGCGGGGTAGGTGTCCTCGTGCTTGCCGTAGCCCTTGAAATAGAAAGGTTTGTCGTTAATGAAAAATTTGCCGCCCTGTACTTTTACGGTTCTGACGCCGTAAGGTAGGGTGTAGCGGTCTTCGCCGAAGGAGACCCGCGCCTCATAAAGATAGGGCTTCAGCGGTCCCCACAGGTGTGGCTCGTCGATCCGCAGCGCTCCATCCTTTCCATGAGCTTCCGCAACTTTCTGGCCGTTTTCGTCCCAAAGCTCCACATGGACTTCTCCGCTGCCTACAGTATCCACAGAATAGTCGAGAAGGGCCGCGCCGTTCTCAACGCGAGAGCAAATCGAAAGATCCCGAATATAGCTTTTGGGTGTGGTATAGAGCTTGACCGGGCGGGTGATGCCGCAATAGTTAAAGAAGTCAAAATTGGGGAAGTTGCGGGGCTTCGCGTTGGCTGCTGCGCTGCCGCCCAGCAGACTTTGACCGTTTTCGCTGCCCACGGGCAGGGTGGAATGATCGATCCTGTTGTCCACGGCAATGGTCAGCAGGTTATCATTGTCTCGCAGGAAGGGGCCTATCTCCACCTCGAAAGGTAAAAAGCCGCCCTTGTGCTCGCACAGCAGCTTGCCGTTCAGATAAACCTTTGCCGCGTGAGTCACAGCGGCCATGCGCAACACCAGCCTTTGATCGCGCAGGAAAGCGGGCACGGAGATCTTGCGCTGGTAAAAGGCCCAGCCGTAATGCTCCTTATGGGCTATGCCTTCCTTGAGGTCATTATAAGAAGAAGGCACCGGCATAGTAGTAGGCGCGGGCAGCGGCCGTTCAAACCATTTTTCTTCAAAGGCCTGACCATTGTCCAACTGGAAATCCCATATGCCGGAAAGATCCATGAGTGCACGGGAATCTGTTTGAATGGGGTATAACATGATGACGTCTCCTCTCAAAATGGACTGCTTGCCAGCGAAAGGTAAGAATATCGCCGATACAGCGGTCATGGCTGTATCGGCGATGTTTTGCTGTTGTTTGCAGTATAACATGTTTGGATTCAGTAGTCCAGAGAGGCTCCGGCAATCTCATCGAAAAAATTTTTTTAGGATGCTCCCCGCGCTTCAACGCTTTTTCGAGCCTTGCTCACAGGTCGATATAGATGTTGTAATGGAGAAGCCAGTAATTGATCTGAAGGAGATAGGCCAGAAGCTGAGGACCCGCCATAAGCTGACCGAACCAGGGCTTGCCGTAATCAAAGCTCTCTGTAAGAAGGCTGCGGACCGCTGTTTCGGATAAAAGCTTGTGAATGGGCTGCGAGCTATCCCGTAGGACATAGCCCATACGGCTTTTCAAGTCCTGTTCATAGGCGGGGTCATAGGTCTTGGGGTAGGGGCTCTTCCGGCGTTCCAGCACTTCTTCCGGCAGCAGCCCGGCTGCTGCATCCCGCAGGAGACCCTTCACCCGGCCTTGGGGACATTTGAATTCCCAAGGGGAGTTGAATACATATTGGGCCAGCCTGTGATCCGCGTACGGCACGCGGACCTCTAAGCCGCTCCACATGCTGCAGCGATCCTTCCTGTCAAGAAGAGTTGACATAAACCATTTGATATTGAGATAAGAAATCTGTCTCATGCGCCGCAGTTCTGCGGATTCTCCTCGAAGTACCGGAACCTCATCAAGAGTTTCCTGAAGCCTTGAGTTTACATAATCTTCTAATCCAATTGCCTTTGCGATTTCGGGCTTTAACAGAGAAGAGCGGGTATCCAAATTGTTCGACCAGGGGAAGTGGGTGCCGTCGAACATTTCCCGGCGATGGAACCAGGGGTAACCGCCGAAGATCTCGTCGGCGCATTCTCCGCAAAGCGCCACGGCATGACGTTTTTTGACCTGGCGGCAGAAATAGAGAAGAGAACCGTCAATATCCGACATGCCGGGAAGGTCCTTCGCCAGAACGCCTTCGAAAAGAGAATCCTCCAGAGCGTTGTTTTCGCAGACAAGGGTCTGATGATCGGTGCCGAGGGCGGCGCTTACCCGCAGGGCCCAGCTTTCGTCACGGTCCGGCTGGAAGGAGGAGGGAATGAAATTTTTTTCATTCCCTTCAAATTCAAAGGAGTAGGTGGAAAGCCGCCCGCCCCGGCGGGCGATGGCTTTGGCGGCAATGGCCGTTATCACGCTGGAATCAAGGCCGCCGGAAAGGAAGGTGCACAGGGGCACGTCGGAAATGAGCTGTCGTTCCACCGTATCGATCAAAAGCTCCCGTACCCGCTGTACTGTGGTTTCGTAATCATCGGTGTGGGGCAGCGCCTGCAGTTCAAAATACCGGCGTTCTCGGAACCCTTCCCTGTCAAACACCGCAGTGTGACCCGGCTTCAGCTCGTGTACCCCGCGGAAGACGCCGCAGCCCGATGTTCTTGCGGGGCCCAGGCCGAAGATCTCACAAACGCCGGAGCCGTCCAGTACCGGGTTCACTCCGGGAAATTCAAAAAGGGCCTTGATCTCTGAGCCAAAGGCCAGCCTGTCGCCCTGTACCGTATAGAAAAGGGGCTTTACTCCGAATCGGTCGCGGCAAAGGAAGGTGCGCTGCCGCGGGCCGTCATCCACGGCAAAGGCAAAAATGCCGTTGAGCTTTTCGGCACAGTCCTCCCCATAGCAGAGATAGGCCTTCAAGACCACTTCTGTGTCGCAGTTTGTCTCAAAGCTGTAACCCCGGTTTTCCAGGTCGCTTCGAAGTTCCGGAGCGTTATAGATCTCGCCGTTATAGGCAATGGTGAATTCTGCGCCATCCTGAAAAACGGTCATTGGCTGCGCGCCGTTCTGCGGGTCGATAATTGCCAGACGGGCGTGGCCCAGGGCGCAATGGTCCGAAACGTGAGCGCCGCGGTCGTCCGGCCCCCGGTGGGCAATGCGCCCGGCCATTCTTTTTGCCAGGGCCATCCATAAGTATTTTTCCTCTGATAAGCTGCTGCTGTAATCGCTGAAGCCTGCAAATCCGCACATAGAAAAACCTCCTTCTTCACCCATCAGTATATGTAAAAAGAAGGAAAAGTTGCGGAGAGCGCTTCAGAGGCAAAACAAAAAGGCCGGGACTCAGCCGGCCTTTTTCGCAGCAATAAATTTGAAATCACGCGGCAGCGTTCCTGCCGCCCTTTGCGCGGCGTCTGGTTCCCTTCTTTTTGAAGGGATTCCTGGGCTTCTGCAGGTTTACGATCACATGATCCACAAGGTGTAAAAGCGCCAGCATAAGCACGATGGAAAGGGGCAGGATCAGGATCAGCGCCATCATCATCGGCAGTGTAAGGGAAACAAGGGAGAAAAGTTCGCCGAAGAACAGCACCGCTATCATGAAAGCGGAAAGAAGCCCGCCGAACAGTACGGCCCGCAGGCCGTTAAAGGGCGTGCACACCTTGAACAGCATGATAAAGCCGGTCATGGAGGTGACGATCACCGCCACGGTGGACATTTCCGGGCCGGAAAGCCCCAGAGCGTCACTGAGGGCGCAGAGCGCCAGAATATTTGCCGTCATGGTAAGGGCCGCGGGAATGCACATCTTGATCACATTGAAAATGAATTTTCCCCGCAGCCGGTCCTTGTTCGGCTCCAACGCCAGAATAAAAGAGGGAACACCTATGGTCAGGGAGCTGATCAGCGTTTGCTGGATCGGCTCAAAGGGGTAGGAATGGTTGAGAAAGATGAACAGCACGCCGATCATGGCCGAGAAAAGGGTCTTTACAAGAAACAGGGAGCTGGAACGCTGAAGGTTGTTTATGGATCTCCGGCCCTCCTGGACCACCAGCGGCATGGAGGCAAAGTTTGAATCCAGCAGCACAAGGGTGGAAACGGTGCGGGCGGCGTCGCTGCCGGAGGCCATGGCAACGGAGCAGTCGGCCTCTTTCAGGGCAAGAACGTCGTTTACACCGTCGCCCGTCATGGCCACTGTGTGCCCGTCGCTTTTCAGCGCCTTGACAAAGGCCAGCTTCTGCTGGGGGGTCACACGCCCGAAAACGGAATAGTTCCGGACCGCCTCACGAATGTCTTCCTCTGTTTCCAGAGTGGAGGCATCCACATATTTCTCGGCGTTTTCCAGCCCTGCTTTTTTCGCGATGTTTGACACGGTAACGGCATTGTCACCGGAGATCACCTTCAGATCCACGCCCTGATCGGCAAAGTACCGAAGGGTACGCCTGGCTTCCCGGCGGATCTTATCACTTATGAGCACAAGGCCCATGGGTTCCAGGACCTGAGGCAGCTCCTTGCCGGAGAAGGGATCTTCCGAATGGGCCAGCAGCAAAACACGCTGGCCCTGCTGGGAATACTGCTCCGTCCGGTCCCGGATGGCCTCAAAATCAGCCCCGAGAATGAATTCGCCCGCACCCATCACATAGGTGCCGCGGCCGGGGAAATAAGCGCCGCTCCATTTCCTGGCAGAGGAAAAGGGGACGATATCGGAAGCCCGCCACGGGCCGGGTTGGGGAAATTTATCCAGCAGCGCCAGAAAGGTGGGGTTGTCGTCTGAAAGGTTGTGTACCAGGCCCCGCAGGGCTTCCGTCATATTCTCCTCGGAAACGCCTTCGAAAGGAATGAATCCGTCCACCTGCATGGAGCCCTCCGTAATGGTGCCCGTCTTGTCAAGGCAAAGCACGTCTACCCGGGCCAGGGTTTCCACGCAGTACATATCCTGCACCAGGGTTTTGTGGGAGGAAAGCTTTATCACGCTTACGGCAAAGGCAAGGCTGATCAGCAGCACCAGCCCTTCCGGGATCATACCAACTATGGCCGCGGTGGTGCTCACAACGGAGTTCTGGAAGGTGTCCTTCAAAACAAAGAACTGTTTCCAGAACAGAAGGGCCCCGATGGGCACGATAGCAAAGCTGATGATCTTGACGATGACGTCGATGGAATCACGGATCTCAGATTTCCTCTTTTTTACATATTTGGCGTCTCCCGCAATGCGGTTCGCGTAATTTTCGGCGCCGACATGTTCCACTCTGGCACAGCAGCTTCCGCTTACCACAAAGCTGCCTGAAAGGAGGTGGTCCCCCTGACGCTTCAGCACCGGATCGGATTCGCCGGTGATCAGGGATTCGTTTACCTCGCATTCTCCCTGCGCGACCACCGCATCAGAGCAGATCTGGTTGCCGGAGGAAAGGAGAAGAATGTCGTCCAGCACCACTTCCTCCACCTGGATGCTCCGTTTCTTCCCGTCCCGGATCACCACGGCCTTGGGGGAAGAAATGAGGGAAAGCTTGTCGATGGTGTGCTTTGCCCGGATCTCCTGGAAGGAGCCAATCACGATATTGCAGAGGATAACGCCCAAAAAGAGCGCGTTTCTGGGCGAGCCCACCAGGATCACAGCGGCGGCCAGAACAAAGTTCAAAAGGTTAAAAAGGGTCAGGACATTTTCACGGATGATCTGTCCCTCTGATTTGGAGCGGACCCCCGTGTCTCCGTTATGCAGCCCCTGCTTTACCCGTGTTTCCACCTGCCGGGAGGAAAGCCCCGCCATGGGGTCGGGATGAAAGCGTTCTGCAGGCTGCGTATATTCTGTACGCCTGCCCGGTTCGGGCGGTGCGCTTCGCTGTTTTCTTTCATGGGGCAAAAATAATCCCCTCCCATCTGCCAAAAGGGCAATTTGCGGTAACCTTCCCAATTTGCGGGAAACAATGCCATTATATACCTAACGGGACGTTTTTCCAAGTCCGTTTTCCTTTCCATTCCCTTAAATTTTCGAAGGAACCCTGACCTTAAAGCAGGGCAAATTCCCGGTTTTCCTTGACAAAGCGGCCAGTAAAGCCTATAATATCAAAAAGATATCATGAGTCGGTAAAAAATCAAACGGCTTAGAGATGAAGGGATGATCCAAATGGCAGTTAAAAAATCAGCAGAGTTTATGATCGTAAACCGCAGAAGCAAAAAGGCGCTTCAGGTGTCAGGCGCTGAAAACGGCACAGTGGTAACTCAGGCCGCCCCCACTGGTGAAGATGCCCAGCTTTGGACTTCTGTAGAAACAGAAAACGGCGTAAAGCTGGTGAATAAGGCTTCCGGAAAGGTCCTGGACGTAGTGGCCGAGGGTACCGAGAACGGCACCTGGGCTCAGGTTTGGGAAGACGCCAACGGCGAAAGCCAGGTGTGGAAGCTCGTCACCGTTACCTCCACCTATAAAAAGATCGTCAACGTTCGTTCCGGAAAGGTGCTGGATATCGTCAATATGAGCGATGAAGACGGCACCCCCGCCCAGATCTGGGAAGATGTCAGCGGAGAAGGCCAGCAGTGGCGTTTTGCAGCGGCTGAAAAGAAGCCCGCCAAAAAGCCCGCCGCAAAGAAGGCTGCCCCCAAGAAGACAGCCGCCAAGACCGCCCCGGCCAAGGTTGCTCCAGCGAAAGCTGCTCCGGCGAAAGCCGCTCCCAAAAAAGCGGAGGCCGCTAAGCCCGCGCCCAAGAAGGCAGAGGCTCCCAAGGCTGTTCCAGCAAAAGCTGTTCCTGCAAAGACTGCTCCGGCAAAGACTGCTCCGGCAAAGGCTGTTCCAGCGAAAGCTGCTCCGGAAAAGAAGCCCGCTCAGAAGAAGACCGAAAAGAAATAAGCTTCGGTTCTCGCAACATGGAATAGAATTCAGCGGTAGGTGTTGACCTGCCGCTGTTTTTTGTGCCGTTGTCCGAAGGTGTTGCAAAAGCTTCGAAAAAGCGGTATGATACAGAGAAATCAAGCGATGGGAGAGGTGCGTATGGCAGAGCTTTTATCCATGGGAGAGCTTTTGATAGACTTTACCCCTACCGGGAAAACGGAAGACAGCAGGCAGCTGTTTGCCAGAAACCCGGGGGGTGCTCCCGCCAATGTGGCGGTGCAGGCAGTGCGTTCGGGAATATCCGCGGGCTTTTTGGGCCGGGTGGGAAAGGACAGCTTCGGCGATTTTTTGCTGTCTACCTTAAAGGACTGCGGGGTGGATACCTCCGGCCTTTCGCAGGATCCCGAATTTGCCACCACTCTTGCCTTTGTTCAGCTCAACGAGCAGGGTGACAGGGATTTCAGCTTTTACAGAAACCCGGGCGCGGATACCCGCCTTACCTGTGATGAAAAGGCCCTTGCCCTCGTGGACGGTTGCAAGCTGCTTTGTTTTGGCTCCTTGCTGCTGACAACAGAGCCCTCCCGTTCCGCTGTTCATAGACTGGCTGATCATGCGAAAGCCAGGGGAAAGCTTACTGCCTACGACCCCAACTGGCGGCCCCCTCTGTGGAAGGACCGGGAGGAGGGCATTCGGCAGATGCAAAGCCTTGTTTCCAAGGCGGATATCATGAAGGTGTCGGAGGAAGAGCTTTTCCTTATCACCGGAGAAAAGGAGCTTTCCGCGGGGATGAACTGTCTCATTTCTCAGGGCGTTTCCCTGGCAGCGGTCACCCTTGGCCCCAAGGGCTGCATCGCCCGCACGCCGGGCCTTCAGATCAGCAGAAGCACCTATGATACGAAAGTGGCGGATACCACCGGTTCCGGCGACAGCTTTTTCGGGGCGCTGCTTGCCAGGCTCATTCAATGTGGAAAGCGGCCGGAAGAGCTTTCCGGGGAAGAGCTTTCCGATTTTCTGGATTTTGCCAACGCGGCAGGAGCGGTATGCGCCGAAAAGCAGGGCGCTATTCCTGCCCTGCCCGAGCTGTCTGCCATAGAAGAGTGCAGAAGGACCGTGCCTCTGCTGAAATAGAGACGGGGCAGAGAAATACGAAAACAGAAGGAACCGGCTGCGGACATGAGCTTCCGCAGCCGGTTTTTTCGCGCAAAAAAGGCGGGCCCTGCGGCCCGCCTTCAAGTGACCCGGAGATCTTACTGTGCGGTGAACACTCTGCTGCAGATCTCTGTGCCGTCACCGGCGGCATAGATCACCTTTACGGAGGGATCGTCCGCCATGGCCTTCAGCTGAGAAGCAAGGGTTTCATAAATGGAGGCGGTCTGGTCAAGAGTTTCGTTCAGGGTCGCGGCCAGGCTCTCAACGTCAATGCCTTCCAGATCGCCGAAGGTAAACGCGTAGATCAGCTGGTCTCCTTCCGCGGTGACTTCAAGGGAGCAGCCCTCTTCCGCTATGGAATCGTTCATGGTTTTGATCTGCTCCTGCATCATATCGGACTTGATGAATTCCTCTATGGAGACATAATCGGCGTTGGCCGCGCTTTCCGGAGTGGAGGCAGGCTCAGAAGCGGGATCAGAGGCAGGCTCGGAAACGACGGGCTGTGAGCTTGCGGGGGCGGATCCGTCTGCCGCGGAGCTCGTGGACGGTTTGCCGCTGCAGGCCGCCATGGAGGCCACTGAGATAAGAGCCAAGACACAAGTGATAAGGCGAAGAAGATTCTTTTTCATGTTATTACCCTCTCAAGATAATGATTTGCCTGTTCGGATCACGGAAATGCAGGCGTCACTTATTATACAGGGAAGATGGGGAAAAAGTCAATATCCAGATGAACGCCTCCGGGATGTGAGGCGGGTCCGTGAAATTTTCACCCATGCCTTGACTTGAGACAAAATTCATGGGATGATAAGAAAAAACAAGACCGGACGAAACACAAGGGAAAGGAAAGATGCTGAATGATGACCGTCACTTTGGGAAGAACAGGCATTACCGCCCAGAAAAACGCCTTTGGCTGCCTGCCCATTCAAAGAGTCAGCCCGGAATATGCCGGGAAGCTTCTGCGCAAGGCGCTGGACGGGGGGATCACCTTTTTTGATACCGCCAGGGCCTACAGCGACAGCGAGGAAAAAATTGGACTTGCCCTTTCCGATGTGCGAAGCAGGATCTTCCTCGCCACAAAAACCATGGCAAATACCGTGGAGGGATTTTGGGAGCAGCTTCACACCAGCCTTCGGCTGCTGAAGACCGACTATATTGATGTGTATCAGTTCCATAACCCCTCCTTCTGTCCCAAGCCCGGAGATGGCACCGGCCTGTACGAGGCCATGCTGGAAGCAAAGGCTCAGGGGAAAATTCGCTTTATCGGCCTTACGAACCACCGGCTGAACGTGGCGGAAGAGGCGGTGCGTTCCGGCCTTTATGACACGCTGCAGTTCCCCTTCTGCTATCTCGCGGCCGATCAGGATATCGCCCTTGTGGAGCTGTGCAGGGAAAAGAATGTGGGCTTTATTTCCATGAAGGGCCTTTCCGGCGGCTTGCTTACAAATTCGGCGGCTGCCTATGCCTGGCAGGCAGGCTTTGAAAATACCCTGCCCATCTGGGGTGTGCAAAGAGAATCCGAACTGGATGAGTTCTTAAGCTATGGGGAGAACCCTCCCTCCATGGACGACCCGGAAATAAAGGCCGTTATCGAAAAGGACAGAAAAGAGCTGATCGGTAATTTCTGCCGTGCCTGCGGATACTGTATGCCCTGCCCGGCGGGGATCGTCATCAATCAATGCGCCCGCATGAGCCAGCTGATCCGCCGCAGCCCGTCCCAGGGCTGGCTTACGCCGGAAAGCCAGGCCATGATGGAAAAAATTGAGGACTGTCTCCATTGCGGCCAGTGCAAAAAGAAATGCCCCTATGGCCTGGACACGCCTGCGCTGCTCCGCCGGAACCTGGAGGATTACAGAAATATCGTGTCCGGTAAGACAAAGATCTGAAACAGTTTCTCTATCGCTGTGAAAAAATCCCCGCAAAACCGGAAGATTCGGTCTTGCGGGGATTTTTTATGCGTCAGGGAGTGTATGAGGCTTTTTAAAAGAGAGCAAGAATATAGCGGCAGAAAAGCCTGCGGGGAAGGGGCAGAGCGGAGGACAGGCTGTCCGCAAGCTGTGAAATGGCTCCTTCTATTTCGGCGATCTCCTGTTCCGACAGGATGTGCTGGCTGAACCGGGCCTTCTGGGCAAGCTCGGTGACCCGCGCAGGGGGCCGGGAGGCCTTGCGGGTAAGCCTTTCATTTTCCCGGCAGAGCCGGAGTAGGTGCGCGTACATGGCAAGGGCCGCCCTGTTGCGGTTCCGTTGGGCAAAGGCTTTGCCCCTGTGCCTGACCCGCAGCCTGCGGCTCATCAGGATCATGCTGCACAGCAGCAGAAGCGCTGCGGGAACGGAGATCAGGGAAACGGCAAGAGGCGTGAGCTCAAAGGTCGTTTCGGGCTCCGCTTCGGGTGTTTTGATCCCGCTGGGAGAAGAGGGGGAAGCGGCGGGCGCGCTGCTTTGCTGTGGGGCAGCGGAAGGGGAGGCCTGCGGGCCGGGAGAAGACTGCGAAGACACGGAGGGAGCCGCGGTGGGAGAGGGCTCCGGCTGGCTCACATCGCCCTCCGGGGGAGCTTCGGGAGAGCGGGCGTTCCGATATGCTCCGGGAGCGTCTGAACCGGCGGGCGTCACCTCAAAGGGCACCCAGCCCGTGCCGCCGAAATACAGCTCCACCCAAGCGTGGGCGTTTTCGTCCGGTACGTTTGTCCACGCACTGTCTTCGTCCACGGGAACAGCGTAACCTTCCGCGTATCTGGCGGGGATCCCCGCGTTTCGCAGCAAAAGCACGGCGGCGGTGGCAAAATGGACGCAGTACCCGCGCCGCGAATCGCTGAGGAAGAAGCTTACGAAGTCTTCCTGAGAAGGGACAGCGGGGGGAGAAAGGGTATACGTACACTGCCGGGCAAGATAATCCCGGACCTGCCGGGCGTAGTCGAGGCTTTCCCCGGGGCCGGGGGAAGAAAGGCCTTCCGAATCGGCAATTTCCGTAAGGTAGGGGCGAAGCCGGCCTGGAACCTGAGTATATAATTCATATACCATTGAGTTGTAGCTTTCCAGCGCTCCTGTAAGCTTTAGGGTAGAGGGAGAAAGCTGATCTCTTATAGGGGGATCGATTTTCCAGAGGTCCCAGCCGGAAACTTCTCCATTGGCCTGCTGCACAAGGTCCTTTCCCGGATAGTAGCCGAGATACAGGCCCAATCGAGGCGAATAAGACAGCAGCGCTTCTTCCTCGGGCAGCCCGACCGCCCTGAGATCATAGCTCAGGCGGGTGAAGAAGATCTGCTGGTTCTGCAGGGCTCCGTCCGCCGAGAAAGCGGAGCTTTCCGGAATGGGGGAAGCAAGCATTCCGTAGGGAATATACAGCTCGGAAAGAGGAGCTCCCGCGCCGCGAACAGAAAGGGAATACTGGCTTTGGCAGTCGTTTTCCGGCACGGGAAGGGTTTGCACGATCTCGGAAAGCAGCGTTTGGCCGTAATATCCGTCAAGGCTTTTCTCAACATCGGCGGCATCGTTTTCACTGAGGCTTTCCCAGCCGGAGCTTGTATATACGCTGCCCACAAAGCTTTTGAGGTAATCCTTTTGGGCGGTGGGAGATCCCTCCGGGGCGCCGTTATCCCAGGTATGGCGGACCTGGAAAACGGTTTCTCCTGTGTATCGCCGGGGGCCGAGAGAAGAAAACTGCAGCGTCTTTGGTTTCGCCAAAACATTTTGGTTGCGGATCAGGTTGGAAATATGAAGGCCATCGGAAATGCCGGTGCGCATTTGATTTGCCATGGGAGGGCGCTCATAGCTCTCAGGCGGGTATATCTTATATGCCGCCAGCAGTGCCAGAGCCAGCAAAACAAGGATCGGCAGGGAAGCGGCTCTCGAAAAGCTGCCGCCGATATCGGCCCGGCCCTTTTCGGGGAAAAACCTGCTGTGCCGCAGGGAAGCCGAGCAGAAAAGCAGGAACGACCAATACAGAATCAGGCAGCCCAGCGCCCAGCGCGCGGACAGGATGGAAGGCGCCAGGGGGACCAGCAGGAAGATCCCCGTTGCCGCAAAGGCGCCGAAGGAGCTTTGCCTGTCTACCCACAGCCAGGAAAGAAGCCAGAAAAAGAAAAATTCCAGAAGCAGGGAAAACACGGTAAGATCGTCGGAGGAAGCGCCTTCGGCCGGAAGGACGGGGAGCGTGACGGCCATCTTTGCTTCATATCCTCTGAAAACGGCATTCAAGGTAAAAAAGCAGCCGGTGCAGGCTTCTTCGAAAAACGCCCACAGCAGCAGTCCCCAGATGAGCAAAGGAATGAGCCGGAGGATCCAGCGGTGCTTTCCCGGAAAAATGAAGGACGCCCCCAAAACGGCAAAAAGGATCCCCGCAAAGACCATTTTCTCCGTATCCGGAAAAAGGGAAAAGGCCGTAAAAAAGCAGCCCAAGGCTCCCGCCCCCGCCAGAAGCAGCAAAACAAAATAGAAGCAGAAGGAGGAAAGGGGAGAAACCTTAGGCGTTTTTATTCCCGGGACGCCTGTAAGCAGACCGGTGCCAGGCTCTGAGGCTTTTGCCATGCTGATCTCCTTTCCGCGCAAGTAATGGGATGAGGTGTTTACAGGAGAAAGCCGTTGAGGCTTTCCGTGATATCTTCTTTCTTGAGCTCGATCAGCTCGCTGTTGTCCGGCAGCTCCAGCCCGGAGTTGGCGCTGTTTTCGGCGGTGAAAACGCTGAGCCGGGCAGAGGGCGTTCGATCGCACAGGTAATGTATGAGCTGTTCCTCGGGGAAGCAGCAAAGATAAAGGAAATGGGAAACTCCCCCCGGCAGGGAAAGCCTGTCCAGAGAAATGACCCCGGGGACGCTTCCCGCTGAAAGGATCTCCCCCAGCACTTCATAAAGCTTGTCCCGGTCCGTGATCTCCCGCAGCAGAAAAGCGCCGTTCTCATCCCGGAAGCTCACCCGGTGAGGGATTCCGTTTTCGGCAAGGAACCCGGAAAGCGTGGCAAAGGTATCCAGCAGCATGCCGGCCGTGCGGCCGGAAACATTCGGAGAAAGCAGAAACAGCAGAGAATCGGAGATCGGGAGGCTGTATTCGCGGACCATTGTTTCTCCGGTTTTCACGGAAAGCTTCCAGTGGATCTGAGCGATCCGGTCCCCTTCCCGGTATTCCCGCAGCCCGAAAAGCTCGGAAGGATCATGGCCCGGAGTCTTTGGAGAATACTGCTCTCCCTCGCTGTCCGGCAAAAGCGCCTGTTCCACTGCCAGAAGGGGCTTCCGCACAGAGGGATAGAACAGGGTGGAGGTCCGTTTCGAAAGCCTGAGGGGAAGAGCCAGGAGCCCCAGATAGTCAAAAAGCCTGCCTTTTTTCAGAGTGACCACCAGCTGACCGCAGCAGGAGGAAGTCACGTTGTGAAAAACGGTGAGGGGTTTCGGCCCCGCCAGAAAGGTGAGGCGTTCTTTTTGCTCTTCTCCTGTCAGCGTGTTTTTCACAGTGAGCACGACGCTTATCTGCCCGCTGGTCAGGGGAAGCCGGTTCCTCACGGTGACGGTGACGGGAAGCTTTTCCCCCTTTTCCGAGGAATAGGGCAGGGGAGACAGCACTATCCTGATGCCGAAAAGGCATAAAACAGAGAGTATCAGTGAAAGCACGGGCAGCAAAAGCGCGGCAATCAGCACGTAGGAGGAAAGATATCCGTTGAAGCAGACAAAAAACGCGAGGACCCCCGCAAGCGTGATGAGATAGGTAAACCGTGTGCGCAGCATGGGCTTATACCAGCTTTGGAGCGGGGACCGAGCGCAGCACTTCCGAGAGGATATCGTGAACGTCGGTTTTTTCGCTCCTTGCCTGGGGCGCTTCCACCACTCTGTGCTCCAGCGTGTGAAAGAAAACGAGAGAAATATCGCTGGGAACAACGTAATCACGACCTGTTATCCAGGCGGAGGCCCTGCTGGCCCGGATCAGGGCCAGCCCCGCTCTGGGGCTGGCGCCCAGCCGGAGAAGGGGATGCTCTCTTGTGGCGGCGCAAAGCCTGGCGACGTACTGATAAAGCTCGTCCGAAACGTGAACAAGAGAAGTTTCCCGCTGCATGTCGATGATCTCTTCGGGAGACGCTGCCTTCTGCACCAGATCCAGAGGGTTCTCCTGCTCGCTCTGCCGCAAGACCCTGATCTCCTGCTCCAGATCTGGATAGCCTATGCTGAGCCGGAACATAAAGCGGTCAAGCTGGGATTCCGGCAAAAGCTGGGTCCCCGCCGAGCCCACGGGATTCTGCGTGGCGATGACAAGGAAGGGGTCCGGCAGTTTGTAGGAAACGCCGTCCACCGTTACCTGTCCCTCCTGCATGGCTTCCAGAAGGGCGCTTTGCGTCTTGGCGCTGGTGCGGTTGATCTCGTCTGCCAGCAGTAGGTTGCAGATGACCGCGCCGGGGCGGTATTCAAATTCACCTGTTGCCTTGTTGAAAATGGAGAAGCCCGTTACGTCCGCGGGCAAAACCTCCGGAGTAAACTGTATTCTCTGGTAGGAAAGCCCCATGGTCCTGGAAAAAGCCACCGCCAGTGTGGTTTTTCCCACGCCGGGGTTGTCTTCCAAAAGAATGTGGCCCTTTGCCAATATCGCTATCAGTACCATGCAGATCACATTGTCTTTTCCTATGATTGCTTTACGCACCTCGTTTATCACGCTTAAAGCCTTACGCTGCATCATCAGAGAGTCACCCCGCGTTTGGATAGATAGAATCTCCCCTTTCGCGCCCGCTTCCGGAGGAAACGCCCTGCCGATCAGGGAATATAAAACTCAGTATACTATAAAATTGGTTAAAACGCCATAGGGAATGGCATAAAGTTTGAGAAAGAAAAGCGCGCGGCAGATTTTTTAATTTTTTTAAAGAAATTTTTGGGAAAGCAGTTGACAATCCAGACGGCAAATGATATATTAAATTCGTATCTGATAGCACGGAAAATGAACTCACAGTTTTTGTAAGTCATTGAGCGTTTGATGATTTACAAAAGCTGTGAGCTTTTTGAAACCGGGGTTTCTTCGGTAGGCTCGGAGCATAGGGAAGGCTTCTTCCCGCGGCACGGCGCAGCTAGCCGGATACAATTCATTATGGAGGTGCCGAACATGAACGGTACAGTTAAGTGGTTCAACGCAGAAAAGGG
>CAZNZS010000049.1:0-17301 GCA_964577585.1 uncultured Acutalibacter sp. | reverse complement strand
CTGGACGCCATCCATGACACCGTTCACGAGATGGCCCGCGATGAAGCCCGTCACGGCAAGGCATTCAAGGGCCTGCTGGAGAGATATTTCGGCTAACCCGAAATATCTGAAAAATCAAGGCTTTTTCAAGAGGAAGCATCGAAAGGTGCTTCCTCTTTTTTACGCTCCGCGCCTGCCATCAGTGGATAAAAAGGTGGACGTCATCTCCTGCTCCTGCTTCCAAAACGGCCAAAAATGGACATAGGCGGTCTTCATCGGAGACCGCGAAGGCATAAGGGAAAGGGGTGAGAGGCGGGAAGAAATGTAAAGTGTACAATGCAAAATGTAGAGATAAGAGAAAAAGAACCCCTCCGTCATTTGCTAAGCAAATGACACCTCCCCTTTCAGGGGAGGCAAGAAGGGAAAGGGCAAGGGAATAATTGAGCACAGAGAGCAGCATAAAATTGCAAGTCCCTCATCCCCTTAGTCAGCTTCGCTGACAGCTTTCTCTGCTTCGCGTCGGGTGCAAAGGCGCCAAGAAAGCCATGGCTTTCGGCGCTTGTTCTGCACCGACCGAACCGACAGGCGAGAACGGCGCTGGACGGTCTCCGCAGGAGACCAGCGCCCCTTACCATAAGGGGAGCCCAAGGGCAAAGGGCGAGATTCTTCACTTCGTTCAGAATGAAAGGAAGGGGAGACGGGGCGAAAGGGAATGTACAATGTATAATGTATAGAGAAGGGCAAGGACAAAAGAGAAAATCTCTTCCATCACCGTATGGTGGTCCCCCTCCCCTTATTAATAAGGGGAGACTAAAGGACGAAGGGAAATGTTCAGGGCGGGGGATGATTTTCTGTGAAAACGGGGGGAGCGCAGTTGCTTCTTTTTTCTGTTTGTGCTACACTTAGCTGAAAAAGGAGGGGGAATATGAGAGCAAAACCACTGACAGGCGTGATCGGCCTTTGCTCTCCCAGCCATATTCCGCTTTATGAAGCCTTGCCCGGGCAGGAGATTCCCTGGAGCAGGGAATATAAAAACATCATTGCAGAAATGGAAAAAAGGGGCTTTCAAGTCGTTCAGGCGAAAAATATGTATCGAAAAACCTGGGGGTATCTTGCATCTGACGCTGAGCGGGGCGCCGATTTGAACCAGCTTGCCGGTGATGAAAGCACGGAATTGATCCTGTTCGGCGGAGGAGAAGGAGCTCCGGAGGTTTTACCCTATCTGGATTTTGAAGCTTTCCGAAACAATCCGAAGCGGATCTGCAGCTACAGCGACGGCACTACGATCCTGAATGCGATCTGGGCAAAAACAGGCCTGGAAACCTATTATGGGCAGGATCCGGTATGCTTTGTGGAACCCACGGAATACGGCCTCCGCCATTTTGAGGGGCATATTTTAAGTGACAGCATGGAGCTTCACGAGAAAAATTCCATCTGGCGCGGGCTTGCTTCCGGTAAGGCGGAGGGCGTGCTTTGCGGCGGCTACACCCTGAATTTCTGCCTGCTGCTGGGGACACAATATTTTCCGGTGGATTTGAATGAGCCGCATCTCCTGTTCTTGGAGGATCATGAAATGTTCGGCGGGGAAGATCACGTCAGCGCCATGCTGGGATATCTTGAGCAAAGCGATTTCATGAAGTCTGTCACCGGACTGATCTTCGGGAATTATGCGGACCGCCCCTGTCCCGACCTGTATGCCAGGCTCAAGCTGCTTGGGGAGCGCCGCCATATCCCGGTAGTGTACTGCGACGATTTTGGACACGGAAAAAATAAGGCGATCTTGCCCATCGGGCGCAGCGCCCGGTTGGAGGTCGGCGAGAACGATTCAGTGCTGAGATACTTGTAAATGGGAATCATCGTGCACACAATGGAGTACCGGGGGGCGAAGCTGCCGCCAGGCCTATCCTGCATGTGGCAGGTTGGAACCAAACCGCCGTGCGCTTGTATGAGCGCAGCGGTTTTGTCATAAGTAACACAGAAACAGTGTAATAGCTTTTTTAAGAAAATCTCATAAGGAGGAAACAAAAAATGAGCGAAAACTGTACCCATGATTGCTCAACCTGTGGCGAAAACTGCGCTTCCCGCACGGAGCCCCAGAGCTTTCTGGAAAAAACCAACGACCTGAGCCATGTGAAAAAGGTGATCGGCGTGGTCAGCGGAAAGGGCGGCGTGGGAAAATCCCTTGTCACCTCTCTGCTTGCCACTGAAATGCGCCGGCGTGAAAAAAGCGTGGCGGTGCTGGACGCCGACATTACCGGTCCCTCCATCCCCAAATGCTTTGGGCTGAAGGAGCGGGCCCTGTCTGACGAAAACGGGATCTATCCCGTGGAGACGAAGACCGGCATCAAGGTAATGAGCGTGAACCTTCTGCTGGAAGAAGAGACAAGCCCTGTTGTGTGGCGGGGCCCTGTGATCGCCGGCGCGATCAAGCAGTTTTGGACAGACGTTGTCTGGGGCGATGTGGATTATATGTTTGTGGACATGCCTCCGGGAACGGGAGATGCTCCCCTGACTGTGTTCCAATCGCTGCCGGTGGACGGTATCGTCATTGTGGCTTCTCCTCAGGAGCTTGTGGGAATGATCGTCTCCAAGGCCGTGGAAATGGCAAAGATGATGAACGTGCCTGTGCTGGGGCTGGTGGAAAACATGAGTTATTTTAAATGCCCCGACTGCGGAAAGGAATATTCCGTTTTCGGAGAGAGCCACATCGATGAGGTGGCGGCCAAGTACGACCTGAAGGTTCTCGGGAAGCTGCCTATTGAGCCCAAGCTGGCGGCTGCCTGCGACAAGGGAGCCATCGAGCTTTTCGAGGGAGACTGGCTCGGCAAGGCGGCGGACCTTGTAGAAACGCTGTAGGTTTTTTCGGTTCATTTATCACTCAAAAAAGTACCCCGGAGAAGCAATTTGCTTCTCCGGGGCAACTGTTTTGCGCTCCAATCAATGCTGAATGGGCTCTTCTTCACTGAAGAAGAAGGGCGGGGCCGCTTTTTTATGCAGCGCGATAAGCTCCTTGTCGAAGTTTTCCCGAACGCTGCATTCCTTATCGAAGATCATGACCTGCTCTTTGCCGGGAGTGCTGGCGGGCCAGCCGGGATCGCCGGACTTTGCGAAGCTGACCCACGCGCCGAACATGGCTTCCTCCAGCTTGTCTGTGACGCCGGGCTCGTTGAACACAGGGGTAAGGCAGGTGTTGTGGAACACGAAGGGGATCTCCGCGCAGTGCCAGGCGGTCTTTCCACCGTCGTAGAGCGGCTCATAGGCGAAGAGATAGGAATAGGTGGGGCTTTCGGGGCAGGCGGCCTTTTTCTCCACAAAGTCGCTGCTGGGGGCGCGGAACATGGAATCGAGAGTGATCAAAGTGGTGAGGTCCTTTTCGGGCCAGGCCTCCTTGAACAGGCGAATCAGCTCCGCGCTGTGTTCGCCGTACTTCTTTTCCACGAGAGCGGTCTTTTCCGCCTCGGTCAAATCATTTTTTGTGGGAATGGCAGGGCCGAAGGCGAATTCCCCGAACACAGTGCCCACCATGACCGGAATGGTCTTCGCGTGTTCGGTAAAGCCGACTTCTCTGGGATCGCCCAGATAAAAATCGTTGGGCGCGGGGTTGTTGCCAACATAGACGCCCTGTCTCTGCAGGCCGGGGGCCGCCTTTTCATAGGCCTCTGCCAGCATATGGTAAGGAAGGGTCTCAAGCTTTTCCACGTCCTGCTCGGTAAGGCCCAGCTCATGGAGCATGGCGGAAACGATCTTCCGGCCATCCGGCTTCTGCTCGGCGCCGAAGCCCTCTATGACGCCGCTCTGGATCACACCCTTGTGGAACAGGCCGTCCGCGGAGGGGGTCTGCATCAGGGTCCACACCTTCATGCCGCCGCCGGACTGCCCGAACAGCGTCACGTTTTCGGGGTCGCCGCCGAAGTTTTCGATATTGTCATGGATCCACTGCAACGAGGCCACCAGATCGGCGTTGCCGGCGTTGCAGGAATTCTTATACTTTTCGCCGTAGGGCTCCATATCCAGATATCCCAGCAGATTCAGCCGGTGGTTCACGGAAACCACCACCACGTCTCCGTATTTGCTCATGTTTTCGCCGTCATAGGCAATATGCTCGATGGCGGAGCCTGCGGAAAAACCGCCGCCGTGCAGCCATACCAAAACGGGCTTTTTGGCTTGGGGATCAAGGGTCTGGGTCCAGATGTTCAGGTTCTGGCAATGCTCGTCCATGGGCCAATAGCGATGGGGGACAAGCACCTCGCCGTTGGGGGTCTCCTGGTGAAGCAGAGGGCAGACAAAGCCGTAAGAAAGAGCGTCTTTTATGCCTTCCCAGGGCTTGACGGGCTGGGGGGGTTGGAAACGGTTCGCCCAGGCGTATTCCACGCCCTGGAAAATGTAGGTGCCGTCAAGCTGAAAGCCACGGAGCTTTCCTGCTTTAGTCTGTACGACCGGTTCCGTTTTCGTACACAAAAATTTTCTGGCCATACGATCCTTCCTTTCCGAGGTTATTCTTTCCATACAGTATACCAGATAAGGTCTCGTTTGCGCAATATCTGAAAATATTTTTATTGAACGGCTTATTTTCAGCCAAAACGGGAGGAGGACTCTCCCTTCTGCCATGGAGCGCTGAACATACTCAGCTTTTGGAAAATTCCGGTGAAAAAAGAAGTGGCAGATTTTAGTTGCGTTTTCAACTATTTTATAGTATGATGGGAGCCGTGGAAAAGGAGAGAATGCGGTATGAAAATGATTTTGCGGTATCTGCGGCCCTATGTGCCCAGAATGAGCCTGGGGCTGGCGATCAAATTTTTCGGCACGGTCATGGACCTGCTGCTGCCCTGGATGCTTTCGAAAATTATTGACGACGTCGTTCCCCAAAAGGACATGGGGCTCATTGCCTTTTGGGGCGTAGGGATGCTGGCGGCGGCGCTGCTGGCGTGGATCACCAATATTCTGGCCAACCGCATGGCCTCCTGGGTGGCCCAGCATACCACGGAGAAGATCCGCCACGATCTCTTTGTAAAGATATCCGGCCTTTCCTGCGCCCAGGTGGACGCCTATACCATACCTTCTCTGGAATCGAGGCTTACCAGCGACACTTACCACGTTCACCAGATGATTGGCATGTTCCAGCGCATGGGTGTGCGGGCCCCTATTTTGATGATCGGCGGCATTCTGATCACTTTGACGCTGGACCCGGCGCTGACCCTGGTTTTACTCTGCACGCTGCCCTTCTCGGCGGCCGTTATGGTATACGTCTCGAAAAAAGGCATGCCCCTTTATCAGGAGCTGCAGAAAAAATCCGACACTATGGTGAGGGTGGTCAGGGAAAACATTTCGGGCATTCGCGTGATCAAGGCTCTTTCCAAAACAGAATACGAGCAGGAGCGCTTTGACGGCGTGAACCGATGGGTGGTGGATCAGGAAAAGAAGGCGGGGCTCACCATGGCGCTGAGCAATCCCCTTGTGAACCTTTTCCTGAATATCGGGCTTACCGCCGTGATCCTGGCCGGTGCGTTCCGGGTGAACGCCGGGCTGACCCAGCCGGGCAAGATCATTGCCTTTTTGACTTATTTCACCACCATCATGACCGCCACCATGAACTTCAGCCGCCTGTTCGTCATGGGCTCCCGAGGCGTTGCCTCCGGCAACCGCATTTCAGAGGTGTTGGACACGCCGGAGGACCTTTCCGTTGTTCCCGGGGAAAGGACGGAAACACCTTATCATGTGGAATTCAGGGACGTGACCTTTTCTTACGGGAAAAAGGAAGCGAGTCTGGAACAGATCAGCTTTGCGCTGAAGCCGGGGGAGACATTGGGCGTGATCGGCGCTACGGGAAGCGGCAAGACCACGGTCGCCGCGCTGCTGATGCGGCTTTACGACCCGGACTCCGGCGTGATCGCCATAAACGGCGTGCCGGTGTTTGCCATTCCGCCGGAGGAGCTTCACACGAAATTCGGCGTGACCTTCCAGAACGACGTACTGTTTGCCGACACCATTTATGAAAATATTGATTTTGGCAGAGGGCTGCCGCGGGAGCAGATCGAAAGAGCCGCCCGATGCGCCCAGGCCATGGAATTCATTTCTTCTCTGGAAGACGGCTTTGATCACATGCTCACCGCCAAGGGAACAAACCTGAGCGGCGGGCAGAAGCAGCGGCTTCTGGTGGCAAGAGCCCTGGCGGGGGATCCGGAGATCCTCATTCTGGACGATTCCTCCTCCGCCCTCGATTACAGGACAGACGCTGCTTTGAGACAGGCTCTGCGGGAGGAATACGGCGGAGTGACTTCACTGATCATTGCCCAGCGGGTCAGCTCCATCCTTCACGCAGACCACATTCTGGTGTTGGACGAAGGAAAGACCCTGGGCTATGGGACCCATGAAGAGCTGATGGCTTCCTGCGAGGTTTACAGGGAGATCGCCAGAATTCAGATGTCTGAGGAGGTGATGTGAATGCCGCCCCGTGGATTTGGAGGAAGACGCGGCCCCAGCGGCGCGATGGAGAAGCCCAGAGACAGAAAAAAGGTGCTTCTGCGGCTTTGGGGATATATTTATACTCATAAGTGGATGGCTCTCGGAGCAGTGGCTTTGACTGTTTCCAGCAATCTATTAGCTCTTTTGGGGCCTTATCTGTCCGGCCGGGCCATAGACGCCATCGGCATGGGCCCGGGGGAAGCGGATTTCCCCAGAATTATGATGTTCTGTGTGCTGATGATCTGCTTTTACGCGCTGTCTTCAGCGCTTTCCTATGCCCTTTCCGTGCTGATGATCCATCTGAGCCAGAAAATTGTTTACCGGATGCGGGAAGAGGTGTTCAACAGACTTTCCGAGCTGCCTGTGGGATATTTCGACCGGCACCAGACCGGCGACATTGTAAGCCGGATTTCCTATGATATCGATACGGTGAACGCCTCTCTCTCCAACGACCTGCTGCAGATCGCCGCCAGCGTCATTACAGTGCTTGGCTCCCTTGTGATGATGATCGCCATATCTCCTGTGCTGGTGCTGGTGTTCGCGGTCACCATTCCCATGTCAGTCCTGTTTACGAAGTACATGACAGGCCGGGTTCGTCCGCTGTTCCACAAGCGCTCCATGATGCTGGGAGAGCTCAACGGCTTTGTGGAGGAGATCATTTCCGGGCAGAAAACCACCAAGGCGTACCACCGGGAGCAGGTGATGATCTCCCGCTTTGACAGGAAAAACAAAGAGGCTGTGGACGCCTACTACAACGCCGATTATTATGGCAGCATGACAGGGCCCACGGTGAATCTCATCAACAACCTTTCCCTGGCCTTTGTCAGTATTTTCGGAGCGATCCTCTTCCTCTTTGAGCGCCTGACCATCGGCGACCTTTCCTCCTTTGTGCTTTATTCCCGGAAATTCTCCGGACCCATCAACGAAATCGCCAATATCGTCAGCGAGCTGCAGTCCGCCTGTGCCGCCGCCGAACGGGTCTTCCGGCTGATCGATGAGGAGCCGGAGCCTGCCGATATTCCCGGCGCGGAGACCCTGAACAATATCAAAGGCGATGTGGCCATGGAGCATGTGAAGTTTGGCTATGAGCCGGGAAAGACCATCATCCACGATCTGAGCCTTCACGCGCCCCCCGGTGGGCTGACCGCCATCGTGGGTCCCACCGGAGCGGGGAAGACCACGCTCATTAATCTTCTGATGCGGTTTTACGACCCGGATTCCGGTTCCATTACCATCGACGGGAAGGAGATCCGGGAAACTGCCAGAAAGAGCCTGCGCCTTTCCTACGCCATGGTATTACAGGACACCTGGCTGTTTACCGGCACTATTTTTGAAAATCTTGCCTATGGAAAGAAGGACGCCCGCCGGGAGGATGTGGAGGCCGCCGCCAGGGCCGCCCATATCCACCGTTATATCATGAGCCTGCCCCAGGGCTACGACACGGTGCTGGACGAAAACGGCATGAATATTTCCCAGGGACAGAAGCAGCTTCTCACCATTGCCAGAGCCATGCTGCTGGACGCGAAAATGCTGATCCTGGACGAGGCCACCTCCAACGTGGACACCAGAACGGAAATGCGCATTCAAAAGGCCATGCGGGAGCTGATGAAGGACAAGACCTGCTTTGTCATCGCCCACCGGCTTTCCACCATTCAAAACGCCGACAATATTCTGGTGGTGCGGGACGGAGATATTATTGAGCAGGGAAATCACCGGGAACTGATGGCCAAAAACGGATTTTACGCCGGGCTGTACCGCTCTCAATTCCAGTAAATACACACGCAAAGCCTGTTTTTGAGCAAAGCGGGGCCCCTGTCAAACGGACAGGGGCCCCGCTTTTTGACCAGTGCTTTCACTTTTCCAGCCTGTCCGCATATGCTGGACTGTGAGGATCCTTCTCACGAGTTTCAAAACAGCACGGAAGGAGATTTTATTCTATGAAGATCTATCATGGCAGCGGATGCGGAAATTCTTCCAGGCCGTCCGACGATGAATGCCGTTGTCCCTGCCCTCAATTCTGCCCCGTACCGGGCCCCAAGGGCGACACCGGTCCTGCCGGTCCCAAGGGTGACACCGGGCCCGCCGGTCCCAAGGGCGATACCGGCCCCAAGGGGGACACCGGTCCCGCCGGTCCCAAGGGCGATACCGGCCCCGCGGGCGTTTGCACCTGCCCCTGTCGTTCCCGGGGAGAACTGGCGGTAAACGGCGGTATGGAAGCCTTTACGGGCAGCGTGCCCACCGGGTGGACGGTGAACGATGCGTCTTTAAGCGCCAAGGTGACCCAGCAGGGCAGGGTACACTCCGGAAACTCTGCCGTCAATTTGGAAGGCGGCGCGGTGCTGACCCAGGATGTTTCCATCACCGGCGGCTGCTTCTATACGCTTTCCTTCTTTGCCCGGGGAGAGGGCGCCCAGGTGGGGCTTACCGCCACCCTTACCTTCTACAATGAGGAAGAGGAAGCCACGCCCGGCCTTACCATTACGGTGCGGCAGCAGGATATTCCCACGGACAACAGAAATTACGTCTACTATCGAAGCGTTTCTGTGGCAGCGCCCGGCGACGCCGTCACTCTGCGCGTGCAGTTCAGGGTAACGGCAAACGGCGGGCAAAGCCTGGATCTGGACGACGTTTCTCTTACGATCGCCTGATCGGGCGCAGCCTCCCGGATAGGCGGAAATGAAAAGGCGCGGCCCGCCTGGCCGCGCTGTACTTAGCTTGGTGGAAGGAAAACGGAATTGGGACGCCATAACAGCTTATTTTCACTCAGAAATCCGGTGAACGGCCTGTACCGCTTGGCGGTTTTGCGCCGAATGTGAAATCTTGTGTACGGCTTGCAAAGGAAGGGCAAAAGTAGTATAGTCAAACAAGTATTTCTGAGAGGGGAAAGTGAAAATGATACGTCATATCGTCATGTTCAAATTCAAGGAAACCGCCAACGGAAAGACCAGGGCGGAAAATCTGGCCGAAGCCAAAGAACGCATGATGGCCATGCAGGGGAAGATCCCCGAGATCGTGGAAATGAAGGTGGAGTTCGGCGCGGAAGGATCCGATTCCCGGAATTACGATTACATACTGGATTCGCTTTTTAAGAATCTGGATGACCTGAAAGCATATCAGGCCAATCCGCTCCATGTGGCTTTCGGAAGCTTTGTAAAGGAGTTGCGGGAGCCGGATGGCCGGGCCTGCATTGACTTTGAAGTATGAACGACCGCATTTCTTCTCTTCTCACCGCTAAGGGGATGCCGCGCACCCGGGATACGCTGGCAGCGATCCTGATCCTTTCCTGGCCTGCTATTCTGGAACAGATCATGATCACCCTGGTGCAATATGTGGACACGGCAATGGTGGGGTCTCTCGGTTCTTCCGCCACTGCCGCCGTGGGGCTTACCGCCAGCACTACCTGGTTGTTCGGCGGCCTTTTCGGTGCTGCCGCGGTGGGCTTTTCTGTACAGGTGGCCCAGCATTTGGGCGCAGGCCGGGGGGAAGACGCAAAAAGCGTCACCTGGCAGGCACTGCGTTTTGTGGTGATTTTCGGCGTGGCCATCGGCCTTTTGGGCGTGGCCCTTTCCTTCCCACTGCCCGCCATGCTCAACGCCAGAGAAGAGATCAGAGGGGACGCCTCCCTTTATTTCAGGATCATGGCCTTTGCCATGCCCTTTACGTTCGGCTCCAATATGTTCAGTGCCATTTTGAGGTGCTCCGGCGATACCAAAACGCCCATGATCCTCAATGTGCTGACAAATGTTCTGAACATCATTCTGAACACGCTGTTCATCTATTCCACAAGGCAGGTTTCCCTTTTCGGACTGAGCTTTACCATGTGGGGCGCTGGCTGGGGCGTGGGCGGCGCGGCGATTGCCTCCGCCTACTCCAATGTGGCGGTGTGCCTTATGTTCACTCTCACCATTTTTCTGAAAAACTCTCCGGTGCGCATTTCCCTGAAAAAACGGTACCGTTTTGAAAAGACCTGTCTTCTGACCGTATGGAGGCTGGGCCTGCCTGTTGCTTTGGAGCGCACGCTCACGAGCCTTGCCCAGGTGATCATCACCTCCCTGATCGCCGGGATCAGTACAGTGGCCGTGGCGGCAAACCATTTGGCGGTCACCGCCGAATCCCTGAGCTATATGCCCGCCTACGGTATTTCCACGGCGGCCACCACCCTGGTGGGACAATCCATCGGTGCTGAGAGGAAAGATCTGGCAAAACGCTTTGCCAGGCTGATCTCCTGGCTGGGTGTGATCGTTATGACCTTTGGCGGTCTGGTGTTGTTCGTGTTCGCGCCCCAGCTTATCACGATCTTCTCCTCAGAGCCTCCTGTGATCGAGCTTGGGACCCGGGTGCTGCGGATCGTTGCCTTTGCTGAGCCGTTGTTCGGGGCCTCTATTGTGGCTTCCGGCGCTTTGCGTGGCGCGGGGGACTCCAAGGTGCCCTTCCTCTTGAGCCTCGCAACCATGTGGGGCGTTCGTGTGGTGCTTTCCCTTGTGCTGGTAGGCCCTATGGGCCTTGCGGGCGTCTGGATTGCCATGGCAGCCGAGCTTTGTGTTCGCGGCCTTGTGTTTATGATCCGCCTTTACCGGGGCCGCTGGCTCAACATTGACCTGTTCAAAACCGGAAAAAAAGAAAAGCAGAGCTGAGCTTTTCCAAAGGTACCTGTCTGACATGAGTTTACCATAAACTGAAAAACGCTGTGCCCTGCCTTTCCGGCGGAGCCCGGCGTTTTTTGGCTTTTTTCTGCTTTTTTTCAGTCTTTGAACCCTGTTTTGGCTGTGAAAAAATTTTTTGAAAAAATTTCAAAAAACCTCTTGCAATTTACATAATCCTCTGCTATACTCACGGAAGAAACTACAGATAGGAAATGGGAAATATTAAATTCCTATATGTATAAAAATCCCCACTGTATAATACGGGTAAACGGAGGGCTTTAGTTATGAAAGCAAAGAAATTGATCGCTGTATTGCTGGCAGTTGTCATGCTTTTCAGCTTGACAGGAAATTTTGCACTGGCAGCTCCCACTGAGGGAGGCTATCATTATGACCAGCTCGACGCTTTGGCCAAGACCATTTATAACGGCATCGGCCAAATGGATTTGACCACCGGTACAGATGAGTACGATTTGGCAAATGATCTTGCTGTGATTCCCGGTAATACGGAACTCAACAAGGCCATGAATGCGGCCAGATACGCCTATTATGCCGATTATCCGGAAGTTTTCTATGTGGATTTTCCAAAGTTGACACTGAGGACGACCCAGGACGCCAGCGGCAATAAGCATGTCTACATCGGCTCGGGCAGAAACGCCAGCTACCTTGTCGGCGCTTTTGCGGATAAGGCCGCGGTAGACGCCGCCATCGCCGAGTTTGACGCCCGTGTTGCCGAAATAGTCAAAGGCGCCGAGGGTGTTACCGATGAGAGCGGCAAGAGTCTTCAGGCTGCGCAGATAAAATATGTACATAACGAGATAATTACAAATGTCTCCTACCGTCTGGAGGACACGGCCGCCCACGGCAACGCCTCCCTTTTGGGCACTCCCTACGGCGTGCTCGTCAGGAAGCAGGGAGTCTGCGAGGGCTATTCCCGTGCCTTCAAAGCCGTCATGGACGAGCTGGGCATAAACTGCATTCTGGTTCAGGGCGTCCACCAGTATGACGGCGAGCTGGCCGTCAACCATATGTGGAATTATGTCGAGATAACCGACGGCGCGACGGCCCGCGCCGGTGGCAAATGGTATGCCGTAGACGCCACACTGGACGACCCGGAGATTCCCATAGCCAGCGCGTCGGTGGAATACAACAAGTATCACAACAATTTCGAGCAGTACGGCGACGACGGCTTTGAGCAGGAAAAATACCTGCTGGCCGGTCAGCTGACCATGAACGAGGAGCATTTTGAAGCCGAGGAGGTCAACGCCGCCGGAGGCTATCATTTTGACTATCCTCCGCTGGAGGACAACGACTTCACCGTTACCGACATCAGCAATGACCTTGACGGCTTCAGCGTAATAACAAAGGATGTTGTAAGCGCCGTTTCCGGGGAGACGATAACCGAGTTTCAGTTCAACTACCTGGGAATGACGGCCACCGAGGCGAAAAAGAAGGGGATCTACCTTGTATGGCGCTATTATAATGAGGAAGACGGCCTTATTGTCCCCGAATACGGCGAATACGGCAGCTGGTTCTATATTGACACCGACTCCTACGTCATAAAGGAAGAGCACGGATGCGTCTGCATTCAGGAAGGAAACAGGCCTTATGTGGAGATAGCGGCCACGACAACGCCTCCCTCCGATACCTTCCCCAAGAGCCTCACATATCTGGGTGAAGATTCGGGCCTTATCGCCAGAACAGGCAAGCTTTACAACCCCAACCGCACAGGCTATGTGGCCCCTCCCTTTGTTTTCAGGCAAACCCCAACGCAGAGCGCCACCATCGAAGTGAGCGACCGTTTCTATCACATAATGGCCGAATTCGATGAAACTCTGGTCCCGGACGAGGGTTATACGGCCGAGGATATCAGGACAAGGATCACGTGCCGTGACCGCTACGGCGCCGGCGTCACCGGAGCCGAATACTCCGAGATCAGGAATTTTGAATGGGACGGCGACAAAACGGTCGAGTTCGACATGAAGTTTTCCACGATGTATTCCGACAGCAATGTCATTTACAACATATATCTGGAGGGTCTTGTGGGTCAAACCAGCGGGAAGATCCCCAACCCTATCGTCTATACCACCCGAATAAAAGGCCCCTGCCCCTCCATCATGGAGCGCGACGGCAATTGGGACGTCTTCGCCAAGCCCACACTGCTTGAGGGCGATGACCTTTCACTCAATGGATGGCAGACCTCCAGCGGTCAGCCCGTCAATGACCTTCTTTCGCACCGTCTGACCCTGGTCACCACCAGAACCACCGAGGCCCAGAACGAGCAGATAGCCGAACAGGTGGAAGACAAGGTGACCGACAACATCCTCGACAGCGAAACCTACAACATCGCTCTTTCAATCTGCAAGTCCATGATAATCAAGACGGGCGACAGGGTCAAGGTCCGCCTCGGCTTCCCCGCGGGCTACGGTCCCGACGATGAGGGCGTCACCTTCAAGGCTTATCACTTTAAGAGAGATACACAGGGAAATGTCATTGATGTGGAAGAGATCGGCTGTGTCGTTACCCAGTACGGCCTTATCATCACCTGCGACGCCTTCTCTCCCTTTATGATCGCCGCCGTTGAAAAGGACGAGACGGCTGTTGAAGACAAGACGGTCGTTGTCACCACCTCTGACGGCGGCACCGTATCCGGCGCCGGTCTGGATGCTTCCGGTATCGTCAAATTGAGCGAGAACGGCAGTCAGACCGTCACATATACAGCACGTGAGGGGTACCAGATCGAATCTGTCACCGTCTGCGGCAGGGAAATTGATCTGACAAATAAGAAGTCCGCTGCTGTAACGGTAAATTACAGCGATGTTCAGAACGCAAACAACATCGTAAACGCCAGCTTTGTCGCTGAGGAAGTTGTGCTGAACGAGGAAAGAAAGAATGAATCTCCCGTAAAGCCCGTTGCTGAAGCTGCGGAGATCACCATGCCCGCAAGCAAGACTGTTGCCGAAGGCGAAACATTGAAGGTCGAACCCACCGTGTCCGCCCAGGCTGACAGCGTGCAGTCCTTCCAGTGGTACAAAGACGGTGTGAAGCTGGAGGGCAAGATCAGCAAGAATCTTGAGATCAAGAACGCCGCTGCCGACGACGCCGGCAAATACACCCTTAAGGTGACAACGACGGTCGATACCGTAAGTGCCGAGGCTACAAGCAGCGAATGTTTGGTCACGGTGACCCCGAATCCCGGCGGCAGCGTATCCACCATCGGCGGCTTTACCATGAGTGTGAAGGAAGGCAAAGGCACTGTAAACGTAACCCCGACAGACGCTAAAGAAGGCGACACCGTAACCGTTACGGGAAATCCTGAGGAAGGCTATAAGCTCGATAAGCTGACAGTTCTGGACGAGAAGGGCGTCGAGCTGAAGACGGAAAAGAAGAGTGATACAGAGTACACCTTTACCATGCCTGCCGGCAAGGTGACGATAGAAGCGGTCTTTGTGGAGAAGGGCAATGCGTCCTTTACGGATATTGCCGAGAACGCTTATTACTACGACGCTGTTCTGTGGGCGGTAGAGAAGGGCATCACCAACGGTACCACTTCCACTACATTCAGCCCCAACAACTCCTGCACACGGGCCCAGACAGTGACATTCCTCTGGCGCGCTTCCGGTTCTCCCAAGGCCACCGGCAGCAATCCCTTCACGGATGTGAAGTCAGACGCCTATTATTATGACGCTGTTCTGTGGGCGGTAGAAAAGGGCATTACAAAGGGCAAAAGCGACACCACCTTTGCCCCGAACGAGATCGTGACCCGCAGCCAGACAGTGACATTCCTGTATCGTGCCAACGGTTCACCGGCCGCTTCCGGAACAGGCTTTGCGGATGTATCCACAGACGCCTATTATGCCAGCGCGGTGATCTGGGCCAGCACCGAAGGGATCACCAAAGGCACATCGGAAACTGCGTTCAGCCCGGATAAAGATTGCACCCGCGGACAGATCGTGACCTTCCTTTACCGCGACGCGCAATGACGACTGAGCTTTCAGAGAAAAGATGCCGCCGTGAGAGCGGTGAATAACAAAAAGCGGGCTCTTTGCTAAGAGCCCGCTTTTTGATGCAGGATTTTCTGAAAAGCGAGAATGGCTATCGGTCGAGCGGAGTAACCGATTCCTTTTCAAGATCGATTTGGAAGGAGGCGGTTGCTGTACTGTGCCTATTGGAGGCGTCACTGGTCCACAGTGTCGCAATCAGTCTTGACACGCCCTGAGGAACGGCTTCTCCCGAATAGGTAAGCTGCCAGCAGCTGTTTGGGTTTTCTCTGCTTTCGCAGTTTTCACTTGAGTTTAGCGTGATCGGCTTTCCGTCTTCTGTTGTCAACGCGATGGAAGAAAGAATGGTGGGATCATATCCCGCAAGTCCTTTCGGCACATCCATGCTGATTTCCGTTGTGGCCGGGGAGGAAAGGAAGGAAAGGAATTTCACTCCGTTCTGTTCTGCAGGCGTGGCAATGCGAATGGTCTCGTCAAAGCAGGAAATGGCGAACTCCGAGCTTGCCCTTTCCAGAATGCCGTTGCCAAAGCTGTCTTCCTTCGATCCATAGCTGTAATGGGTGGCGGTGTATTTGACCTGAACGGGTTCCTCGCTTGCAGGGCGGAACTCTTCGGGAATCTTTGTAGAGAGGGAATCGTTCAGGTACGTTCCCTCCTCCGTTTTGACCCATTCCCGGGAGTTCAGGGAGTAGTCGAAGTCCAGTGGAACCCCGTTGACGGAAATTTCAAAATCCCAATCGGTCTGCTTCGCATTGGGGTCGCGATCGGTTTCAATTTCCCCGACGCAATACAGTGTCATGCCGTCATAATAGGCTTCTCTGATGGAAAGAGTCAGATTCCCTATCTGAGTTTTTGCCACTTCATTCCGGACCGGCTTCATGCGCTCGGCGATCAGGGAAAGATTTCCCCCGTTGTAGTCATCGGAACTGTCGTTCCTTGTTACAAGATCGAACAGTCTGCCGAAGGACCCCGAGGCTCCGGCTCCAATTGCCAGAGTGACGGCCAGCACGGCGAATACTGTAAGGACCAATGTGCGCTTTCTGGGTTCCATTTTCCGGATTTTTCCTTCCTGTTCCCGGTGATTTTCCTCCAAAATGGCAGCTATCAGGCGGTTGTCAGAGGGATCGGAGAGTTTAATCGTCCGCAGGGAATCGGCTATTTTATTATCCATCATAAAAAATCGTCACCTAACCTTTTCTTCAGAATAATACGGGCTTCATGTAAGTAATTGCGGATTGTAGATTGCGGTTTCCGAAGTATCTCTGCGATTTCCACACTGGTGTACCCCTCGTAGTAGTAGAGGACGATCACCGTTTTATATTTATCCGGAAGCGCCAGAACGGCTGATATCACCTCGTCCGGCTTTCCGTCCTCCGAACAGGGGATATCGCAATGTTCCCCAATGGGTTCCCGTTTTCGCCACCAATGACGCAGAACATTTTTACAGGTATTGGCCGCTGTTCTGATCAGCCAGGCTTTCTCATGCTCCCGGCTCTCAAAAGACGGTTTGGCTTTTATCAGCTTGAAAAAAGTATCCTGAACCGCGTCCTCCGCGTCAGCGGAATTTTTCAAATAGAGAAAACAGATGCGGTAGATCGTTTCCTTCTGTCGCTGATAGATTTCTGTAATTTCATCGGCTGTGCGAACCGGCTTGTTTTGCAATGTGTTTTCACCCCTTTCACTTATGATACACCGGGAAAAGGAAAAATGTCGGATTTTTTGAAGAGCAGAAATGATCCGGCGCAAATAAGGGGATTCAGCAAACTTTTCCACCGCTCGGGTTTAAAGTTTCCCGGTGGGACACGCTCACTTCTCTTGAATTCGATCCTCTTCCAGGCATAAAAAAGCAGCAAGCCAGCTCTTTTGGGGCTGGCTTGCATTTGTGGTTCTGCTACAAAGAAGATATCCCTTGCTCTTGCCCGAAAAAACTTGTTAGCGAACAGGTTGCCGTTAAAAGCGTTTCTTGCCTGTCGGCTCGGTCGGTGATGAACGGTGTCCACAGGACACCATCACCCGGACTCACCGCTCTGTCCTAAAAACGTGCCCCGGCACGTTTTCTTAACGGCCAGATCCTACGGGTTCGATCCCCTTCGGGTATAAAAAACAGGCATCCAGTTACGAGGACTGAATACCTGTTTTTGGTGGACCCGAAGGGGATCGAACCCTCGACCTCCAGATTGCGAACCTGGCGCTCTCCCAGTTGAGCTACGGGCCCATAT
>CAZNZS010000048.1:10368-17386 GCA_964577585.1 uncultured Acutalibacter sp. | reverse complement strand
GGACGAGAACGTGCTTGCCGCTGACGTCGATATCCTCGACGGTTTTCTTGTTCAGGTAGTTCATGTCATCTGCACTCCTTTTATAATAAATTGTGCTCGCGAAAAAGCGAGAAATTACAACCCAGTAATTTCCACTGATAATTGTATAACAAACGGCGGCGCTTTTCAAGCCAAACTTTGGAAAGCGCCGCCGTTTTTTGTATTAAGGCGCCACCGCACACCGGGTGCTGCAGCCCCCGGCGGATTTTTTACCCCGTCTGTGCAGTTTGAAAAGCGGGAAATACACAAAGCATTCCCGCTCTTTCCAAACTTTCATCCGGGACAAAACTCTCCCGCCAATGCTCTTGTCCCATTATGATGGTGCCTTGATTTTTGTGGTGATCAGAAGAAAGCGTTCAGGTGTCGGAGAGGGAAGAGAGAATCCTTTCAAAAACCTCTTCCCGGTTCCGGGAGGTCTCATAACAAGGAAGGCCGTATTGCCTGCATTGCTCCTTTATCAGGATGCTTTGCTCCACAAGATACTGGCATCCCTCCATACGCTCCTCATCGGAAAGATAGTAGGAATAATCCTCGGGCGTGTCGAATCTCTTCTGAATTTGAAACCTTTCCTCCGGCGTCACGTCTGCCGTAACAAGATAGAGAATGCCGCAAAGCTCCTTGTCGATGCAGCGCTCGTAGTCCTTGGGCAAAAGCTGGTACATGTCTATCACCATGGGGCCGTTTCGCTCGTCATATTCTTCCCTGCTCATCATGGTCCGGAGAAAGGGGGCCATTTTTTCGCTTATGGTGTGGAGGATCTCCAGGGAAGACTTTCCGGCGTTGACCGCTATCCCAGTATCCACTCCCGTTTCCGGAAAGCACTGCTCAAACCCGGCGATAATGGAATCCATGCTGATGTGTTGATAGCCGCATTTCTTTGCGATCCTTCTGGAAAGCGTGCTTTTTCCAGCCCTGGGCACGCCGGAAACGATCAAATGCTTTTTCATAAATCGGTCCTCGCTTTTCAGTCGTTAGTTGTTAGAAATTAGTTGTTGGTTTTCGAAAAGGCTTTGCTCTTAGGCTCCCCTTACCTCAAGGGGAGCCTAAGAGCATCGCTAAATTGGAATTTAGCACTCACCCCTTGGCCCCCCTGAGAAGGGAAAAAGCTGCTCTTCTAGCACCTTTGCAGTCACGGCGAAGCCGTGACTGGGGGGTTCTGCAATTGCAGCAGAAAACCCCTTCACCGAGTCTCGCCTATCGGCTCGGTCGGTTCGCACCAGCATCCCACTGGGATGCGCTCACCCGTTCGGCGGTCCCTCTTGTCTCGCCTTCGGCTCGGTCGGTTCGCGGCTTGTGTCCCACCGGGACACGCTCACCCCTTTCAGGGGAGGCAAGCGCTGCTGCCTTCTGTTAGTGTGCTAAACTCCAATTTATCATTGCCCTTGCCCTTATCCAGCCTCTAGCATCTATTCACTACCCCTACGAATAAAGGCAGGCTGCTTTCTCCGGTGATGCAGAACAGGAAAGGCCGGTCCAGCACAAAATCCACTTCCTCGTCAGGGGGAGCCGCCGCTCCGGTAGCGGGGATCAGGGTGAAAGCCGCGGCGGTGCAGCCTTCCTCGTCGATCACTACCCGGGCGGCATGGCTGATTTGCGAAACGGCAATGGGTACGCCCGCCTCTGCCGTCATGGGAGTAAAGTCGGAAAGGCTTGGGTCAAACACATCGGTGATCCCCAGAGCTTTCAGGCCTTCGTCCAGAGTAAGCTGGGAGGACACATCGAATTTGGGTACGGACATGTTTACAAAGAGAAATTTGGAGTTTTCCCACTCATTTCGATTGGCGGCAAACAGAAAATCCATGGCCTGTGTATCGGAGAGCAGTTCTTCCGGTGTTACGCCTTCATCGGGCAGGAGAAACCACATGGTGCTGCCGGATTCAAAAGGCAGGTCCACAGCGGCAAATTTGTCTCCCCAGTAATATTGCTGGTCGTTCCTCTGGTTCATAAAGTCTGTTTCCGTGTCCCCATCCGGAGCGTGAAAGGTCCGGGGCGCGGTGTTTTCTTCGGAGAATTCACTGTGCCACTTTGCCCGGAAATAGACAGTGGAAGCCAAAGCCAGGATCGTCTCCCGGTCCAGGTGGATAGTTCCGGCCTGTTCTCTCAAAATCCCCCCGGTCTGCTCGTTGAGCCAGTCCTGCAGTGCTTTGTCAAGCTCCTCAGAGCCCATCTCCCCGGAATAGGAGGATGCGTAAAAATCATGGGCCAGCAGGTCCATCGTTTCCTGATTAAATTTGATCTTCTCGTTGAGCCAGAGAGAGCTTGCCAGAATGGAGGTAGTCGTTCCGTCATCCCGGTAATTGCAGTTCCACACATCGGAAGCCCGCTGGCGCAGCTTTTCTATGTCGTCGCTGCCCAAAAGGTTCAGGAGCTGTTCCCGGCTTTCTCCATCGGATACCTGGGCAAGCATGGACAGGGCCAGGTAAACATTCAGCGGCGAGCAGACCTTATTTTCTCCGTTTATTTCTGTCAGAAAAGCCTGGCTGCTCTGCGCAAAAAAGGACTGCAGATCAGAGGTGTCTCCCAGATCTCTCCGCTGGGCCGAAACGCTGTCCCACCAGCGGTTAAAAGCATCTTCATTATAAGTGCCGTTTGCCCCGTTTACAGTGGGATATTGATTCATTTGGGGGTACCTGGCTTTTGCAATGGCATAGGTTCTGATCTCGCTGCCGGAATCCCGGAAAACACCAACCAGAACGGCGATTACCAGCACCGCTGCCACGGCTCCGATCCAGCCCGCTTTTCTCCAATGTGATTTTGCTTTTGGAGCAGTTTTTGCCCCATCGATCAGGTCATCCCGGATGCCGGTGATGCCGTCAAAAATATCCTTGGAATTCATAGCTGTACTCCTTCCGTTTCCAAAAAAGCTTTCAGGCTTTTCCTCAGCCGCAGCAGCTTCTGAGAGAGGGTGTTGGCTCTTTCCTTCTGCTCCAGCGCAAGCTCATGTACTGTTTTGCCGTACCAGTAGCGCAGGATAAAAAGCTGCCGGTCCGTATCCTCAAGATGATCGAGCCATGTGCTGATAGCCAGAGCAAGCTGCCCTTTGTCAAATGTTTCTTCCACTGTACCCGGGGCAGGAACGCAGTCCTCCAGCTCTGAGAGCAGCAGTTCCATGCCGTCATACCGCTTTTGGGCATGCTCCCGCCGCCAGCGGCTGACAGATAAGTTTCTGGTAATGCGTCCGAAAAACGCGCCCAGGGAGTGGGGGCGGTCCGGCGGCATTTTTCCCCAGGCTGCAAGCCAGGTGTCGTTGACGCATTCTTCCGCGTCCTCCCGCACGCCCAGCAGCTTCACGGCGATGGAGCGGCACAGACCGCCGTATTTTTTCTCCGATTCGTCGATCGCCCGTTCCTCTCTTTGGTGGTAGAGTTCCACGATAGCGCTGTCGTCCACGGCTTAGCCCCCTTCCTCAGGTGATAGTTTGAGAAGCCCCTCTGTCCATTAAGTCGCAAAACAGGATGAAATGTGACGTGCTTTTCTGGGGAACCTCTGAATAAATCGTCCGGGTATACCTCAACGGCAGATATTCCGTCTGCCTTTGTCCCAAAATCTTGAAATACACCAAGTATTCCTGCAATTTTGGGCCTTTGACATACGAAATATCTTCTCGCCGATCTGACCTGTTTGATTTAATCAGAGCTTCCCAAAAATAATTTTTTGAAGCGTCATTCGCCTAAATCCATTTTTATGTTTCCTGGCTGCGCTTGCTCCGCTGTCTTTAGCTCCCTTTCCAGCACATCCGCAAAGCGCTGTATCGGTTCACCGAGAGTTTCCGACAGGTCGAAGATTTCGTCGTCATCCTTGTATTTCAGAGGCTCCATGCGGACTTTCAGCGCCGCTTCGAGAATTCCGGGATCGGGACAAAGGCCGTTTCCCAGCGCCCAGTTCGCCGCCCGGGTTTTGGCAATGATCTTGCCGGTGCGAAGCGTGTAGAGGCACCGTGAGATATCGAGCATCCAGCCGAAGGAATAAAAGCTCCGCCCGGTGCTTTGCGCGTAGTTTCTGATGGATTCATAATGGCGTTTGATGTCGTCATACAGTTCTTGAAAAACAGGAAGCTTTAGCTTGTTTCGGATATCCCTCCCATAGAGGAGAATACCGGCTTCGATCAGCTCCGTCATACAGAAGCTGTCAAATAGATAGCTGTCTGTGATCCGTTCTCCGCTGGTTCCCCAATACACGATCCGGTCCGGATTTTTGGTAAGAAACGCTTCAAAAGGCAGCATTCCGCCCTCAAAGGAACGGTAATAGGGGTTGTCCGGTTCTTTCGCGAGCATGGTTTGACGGAGGCATACAAGCGCTTCGGCCTGTTCTTCTGTAATTTGCCTGCCTGTCAGAACAAGAAGGTCAAGATCGCTCCACCCCAGCCTGAAATCATGCAGAACGGAGGAACCATACAAATAGATGGAAGGTTCACGATCTGAAAGAATGGAGCCGATCTCTCTGACCATGGTATTGACAGCACACTGCCTTGCCCTTTGCTCCGTCTCTTTTTCCGTATTCTCCTGTACACCGTATAAGCGCTGCATGTGTTTTCCTCCGTTTCTATGCTGTCTTAAAATTATAGCACAAAAACAGCACAAAGGGGAGTGTATCATTGTGCCGTCGAGCATTTTAGTTGTTTGTTTTTAGTAATTAGCTGTTAGAGAAGGGCAAGGGATGTCCCGTCTCGTCTTCTACTCGGGTGATGCGTTCCATCGGAACGCGTCCAGATCCGACCAAAGCGATAGCTGAGACTCGGGGGGTGGGGTTGACTTCTGTCCTTGCCATTAACGTTCTTCTCTAGTCTCCGATCCCTCCTTAGCAAAAAAGCCTCCAGATACAAAAAAGGAGCGCATTCACAGTAATGCGCTCCCACGATTTTTACTGTTTGCCAGAGTGTTCTTATTCCGGCGCCTTCATGCTTTCCACCATGCTGATCTTTTTCAGCCTTCGGTTCATGACAAGATTTACCATTACGCTGAAGCAGATGGTGAGCAATGCGGACCACAGGAAGCTCAGCGGGAATACGGTACGGCCGAACATCACCATGTCAAGCTCCGCGGTGCGGATCACGAATTGGTGCAGGGCTACTCCAAGTCCAAGCCCCGCCGCGGTCCCTATCAGCGTCAGTACCACGCTTTCCCGGTAGATGTAGGCGGAAACCTCCACGTCGTAAAAGCCGAGCACCTTCAGAGTGGCTATTTCCTTTACGCGCTCGCTGATGTTGATGTTGGTAAGGTTGTATAGCACTACAAAGGCCAACGCCCCCGCGGAAACGATGATCACGATGATGATGGAGTTTATGCCCTTGATGCTGTTCGCAAAGCTGTCGGAGATCTCGGTGGTGAACATGGCGGCAGAAACATCGCGGCAGTCCATGAGCTTTGTGGAAAGCACGCTTTCCTCTTCGGAGGCGAAGCCTTCCGGCAGCTTGCAAAGCACCATGTTGTTTTCTGCCTCTGTTCCGAAGGCCCTTCTGTAAGCGGAGGGGGAGATATACAAGTAGTGCATGGCGTAATTCTCGCAGATATCGGTTACGGTAAAGGATGCCTCTTTCTCGTCCTGGTTTCTTACGGTAATAACATCGCCGGGCTTCAAATGGTGGCGCTCCGCAAGCTTTTCCGTGATGATCACGGAGCTTTCCTCAAAGGAAACAGGAGAACGATCCGAGCGGTGCCGGAAGTTAAAATATTCCGACATGGCGGAAACGTCTGAAGGAACCGTTATGGTCACATTGTCGGCAGATCTGTTCTTGTCCGGGACCACGGTGCCGGAATCCTGCAAAACAGGAAGAAAGCCTGCAATCTCCGAAGTGTCCTCCAGAATGCTCTTCAGCTTGCGGCCGTTTAAAGCGCTTTCGTCCTTTAAAACGACAGTAAGGTGATACTGGTTCAGCTCTTCATACTGCAGAGATACGATGTGCGAAACAGAATCGCGAACGCCAAAGCCGGTTACAAGAAGGGCGGTGCACCCGGCTATGCCGATAACAGTCATAAAAAATCTCTTTTTGTAGCGGATCAGGTTTCTGGCGGCGGCCTTGTGGGTAAATTTCATTCTGCTCCACAGAGGTGTGATATGTTCCAGAAAAACCCGTTTACCAGCCTTCGGAGCTTTCGGCAGCATGAGCCTTGCGGCCACCTCGCGCAGCTCGGACCAGCACGCGCTTAAAGTGGCGGCCAGAGTGCAGGCTATGGCTGTAAGGGAGGAGAGCAGGGAATAGCCGACATTAAAGGGAGTTATGGCTTTGGGGATGTCATACATTATATTGTAAGCCGTTATGATGATGTAGGGGAACAGCCGAAGGCCTACAGCCAGGCCGAAAACACTTCCGGTAACGGCTGCTGTCGCGGCATAAAACAGGTATTTCGCGGCGATTTTTCCGGAGGAATATCCAAGAGCCTTCATGGTGCCGATCTGCTGGCGCTCCTCTTCCACCATCCGCGTCATGGTCGTAAGGGCTACAAGGGCCGCCACAAGGAAGAAGAACACCGGGAAAACGGAGGCGATGGCGCCGATTTTATCCGCGTTTGAGCTATAGCTGGAATAGCTCTGGTTGTCGTTCCTCGTGAACACGTACCACTGTCCTTTTTCCAGCTCGCGGATCTGGCTTTCCGCATCCTTGATCTGCTCGTCGGCGTCTATGAGCTTTTCATCGGCCTCGGCCTTGCCATCGTTATAATCCTTCCAGCCGTCCTCCACCTCTTTTTTTGCGTCCTCCAGCTTTGCGAGACCGTCGTCATATTCCGCCTGTCCGTCAATGAGCTTCTGCTCTGCGGCGCTGAATCCGTTCTGCGCTTCCACTCTTGAGCGGTAAAGCTCAGCGGCGCTCTTGTCCAGCTCCGCTTTTTGGCTGTTCAGCGTTTTCTGCTGTTCTTCCAACTCGGCGGTGTTCTTGTCCAGCTCCTTTTGGGCCTCGTCCAGCGGGGCCTGCGCTTCAACGATCTTATCGATCCCCTCGTAGTACTGCGCCCAGCCCTGCTCCAGACCGGCTGCGACAGCG
>CAZNZS010000048.1:0-10268 GCA_964577585.1 uncultured Acutalibacter sp. | reverse complement strand
CAGCGCTTCCAGACTGGCTTTTAAGGGAAGGAACTGCTCACCTGCTTCTGGGGAAAGCACGGAAAGCTGCTCGATGGCGGCCAGGGTGCTGCTGTCGGAGGTGTCCTCCGCGGGCAGCCCGAATTGAGCCGCTGCCTGCCAGAAGGCGGCTTTTGCCCCTTCGATCTGGTCAAGGCGTTCCTGTGTGGACTCCAATTGCTTTTTTGTAAGGTCCAACTCCTGCTTGGCGGGCTCCAGCTGGGCATAGCCGGCGTCCAGCTCGGCCTGCGCGTCATGGAGCTGCTTTTTCCCGTCATCCAGTTGAGCCTGGTATTTCTTGATTTCCGCATATCCGTTATTGATCTGAGCCTGGGCGGAATTTAACCGGGCGCGCACGGAGCCTTTGTTGGAATCGAGCTCTGCCCAGCCGCTGTTGATCTCCGCCTGAGCGTCCGCGAGCTTCTTTTCATTGTCCGCAATTTCCGCTTCCGCGTCCTTGAGCTTCTTTTCCGCGTCCTTGAGTTCCTTTTCCACCTCTGCCTTTTTCTCTTCGTATTCCCGGCGGGCGTCGGAAAGCGTTTCGTTTGCCTCGTCCACGATCTCCTTATAGCGAAGCTGGGCCCGCTTTTCTCCCAGCGTTTCCAGGAGCTCCTGGACGGCGTCCACCTTTTCGGTATATCTGGCGTCAAAGGAGTTCAGGCTTTTTGTGTCCGAAAGAGTAAGGTAAAAGCCTGTAAAGAAATCCATGTCAAAGCTTTCGTCCACCGTATAAACAATGAGTCCCAGCTTTCCTGTGCCAATGGAGGTGTGCTCCTGCTCCATGGAAAAATAAATGGGGCTTTTTACGGTGCCCACCACGGTAAAGGCATCGGGCGTGCCGTCGTCCTCCTCGTCTTCTTCGTCGCGCTCCTGGGTAAGCTCAACACCTGTCCAGTCTCTGCTTTCCACCAGGGATTTTGTCTGCACAACAACGCATTCGCCCGGCTTTTCGGGCATTCTTCCGTTTTGCAGTATCAGCCTGTTCAGGTCCGGGCTGCCTTTGGCGGGAAGGGTGTGTACCCTGGTGGTGTAGGAATCTCCCTCCGGAGTGCGGAGCACAAGGTCCGTATCGTGTACGGGCAGCACCTGCTCCACGCCCTCCGTTTCCCGAACGATCTGCAGGTCTTCGTCCGTAAGGCCCATGGTGGAAACGATCCGCATGTCATACATGTCGGTCTCATCACAATAACTGTCAACGGAAAGCCGCATGTCTCCGGGCGTGGAGAGAAGGCCGGCGAGAAATCCGACGCCGAGAGCCACTATGGCAAATATGGCCCCAAACCGTGAAAAGGTGCTTTTCACGGTACGCAATATGTTTTTTCTGTAAGAACGGTTCATGCCGTGAAGCGCCTCCTTTTCTGCGGCTTACGAAAAGCCGGAATACAAAGTCTTACCATTCAATGTCCTCCACCGGGGTGGGGTGGGGGTTGCTCTCGTTGGAAATGGCCTTTCCGCTCTTGATCCGGATGACCCGGTCCGCCATGGCTGTGAGGGCGCTGTTGTGGGTGATGACAAGAACGGTTCTGCCCGTTTTCCGGCAGGTGTCCTGCAGAAGCCCCAACACGGCCTTTCCCGTATTGTAATCAAGAGCGCCGGTAGGCTCGTCGCACAAAAGCAGCTTGGGATTCTTAGCCAGGGCACGGGCGATGGAAACGCGCTGCTGCTCGCCGCCCGAAAGCTGAGCCGGGAAGTTTTGCAGCCTGTCTGTGAGCCCCACGTTTTCCAGGGCTGTTTTCGCGTCCATGGGATCGCGGCAGATCTCGCTTGCAAGCTCCACATTTTCCAGAGCCGTCAGGTTTTGGACCAGATTGTAAAACTGGAACACGAATCCCACATCGTACCGGCGGTAGGCCGTGAGCTGCTTTGCGTTGTAGGCGCTGATGACCTCCCCGTCCAGAAGGATCTCTCCCTCGTCGCAGGTGTCCATCCCGCCCAGCATATTGAGGACCGTGGTTTTTCCCGCGCCGGATGGGCCGACGATAACACAGAATTCGCCCTTCTCCACATAAAAGCTGATGTGGTCGGCGGCGGTTATGCGGTTTTCACCCATGGTGTAATATTTGCACACGTCCTTTAATTCAATGAAATGGGCCAAAGAAATCTCTCCTCTTTCGTGCGGTAAACTTGAGCATATTGATAAAATATCACGAAATTTTTGCGAAAGTGTGAAGAAAGTGAGAAAACAAAAAATATTTTACGGATCTTCCTGCTTTTGGATCCTGCCGGTTTTGGCCTTTTTCCATGTGGCGCTCCCGTCTGTTTGCGGTGTCTCTCATGGCACGGTCCCCAGCTCCGGTGCCGGTGGGGAAGGTGCTCATCCCGCCCGTTTGCGCGTCTTTCATGCCAAGCGCAGTGTCCGGCACCGCTCCCGCAGGCTTCTCCATACCTCCAAAAATCGCTTGGCCATGCGATTCTTCAGAGAAATACCAAAGCGCATGGCTAAGCGATTTTCAGAGGAATTCTGAATCGGGCCGTTTCCTTTTTGCCGCTGCCCAGTCAAATTCCCGGAGCTCTCCGGAGCAGGAAAGCTCCGGGAAATCCCACTGGCGCAGCACCTCAAAGGCGCCGATGGCCGCCGAATTTGCCAGATTCAGGCTTCTGGCGCTGTCCATCATCGGGATCCTTACGCACCTTTCGGGATTTTCAAAAAGCAGCTTTTCCGGAAGCCCGGCGGATTCCCTGCCGAAAAAGAGATAGCAGTTGTCCGGGTAAGCCACGTCGCAATATCTCTGTTGAGCCTTCGTGGAAAAATAGAAAAATTCACCTTTGTTTTTTTCATAAAACTCGGACAGGCCGCCATAATAGGAGAGAGACAGATATTCCCAGTAATCCAGCCCGGCGTGCCGCAGCTTTTTGTCGTCCGGCGTAAAGCCCATAGGGCCTACCAGGTGGAGCTTTGCTCCTGTAACGGCGCAGGTACGGGCAATGTTTCCGGTGTTTTGAGGGATCTCGGGCTCCACGAGCACAATGTTCAAGTTTGCCAATTCAGGCACACCTTTCCGTTTATAGATTTGAATAAAAGCCAAAGGAGGCGGGTAAGATGAGATGGAGGGCAGTTTTTAAGCTGCTTCGATGGATGATACTACTATGGAGGTTTGACGCGATGTATAAGCAGACTGCAAATGTGGCAAAGGGTATAGGAATGGGGCTTTTAGCAGGCATGACAGTGGCCGCGGTCAGTACAAAGGCCATGAACGGAAGCCGTAAGAAGATGAACGGCATGAAGAAAAATGCCGGAAAGGCCATTCACACTGTGGGAAATCTGATCGGCGATGTGGAAAAGATGCTCAAGTAAATCAGAAAACCGAAAAAAGCCCTGAGAAGCATGTAAAGCGTTTCGGGGCTTTTTTTGTTGCTGCATAAACCGGCTGGACAGCGCCGGGATAAGACTTATTTTTCGCAACTTTCCTCGTTCTCTTCTTCTTTGGAGGAAAGTTGCTGGTACAGTACCCCATTATAGTATTCGCCGTCTTTCCATTCTCCGTCAAAGATAATTGCGCCCCTGCCGTCAAATTCGGTTCCGTGGCCGTGGCGCTTTCCGTCTTTCCAGCCGCCGTGATACAGCAGGTTTCCGTCCTTATCGAAGGAGGCGCCGGATCCGGCGGGAACGCCGTTTTCCCATTTTCCCACAAAAATGGTGCCGTCTTCCTTGCGAAAGGAAACGCCTGCGCCGTGCTTTTTTCCGTTTACGAACCGCCCGCTGTAACGCAGTGTTCCCTCCTTGTCAAATAGGGTGACCGGTCCTGTGGACTGTCCGTTTTCCCATTTTGAAATGTGCAGCGCGTGATCGCTTTCCCGAAAGGAAACACCCAGTCCGTTTTTTCTGCCTTCCTTCCAAAAACCGGCATAGCACAGTTGTCCGCTGCTGTAGTAAGCGCAGTGGAAGCCTTCCCGCTTTCCGTCGGAGATCTCAGCGCCTTTTGACGCGTTGCCGGCTTCCTGGGGACCGACAGGCTTCCCATTTTTCACGATCTGCGGCAGGAACTGAGCGGGGGAGGCGGTGTCTGCGGCATGGGCTTCGGCCTCCTCGGCGGCGCTGCGCGCCGCTTTCAGGATCTCCAGGTCTTCTTCAGTTTCAGAAGGTCCCCCTTTTTCCAGCAGGGGCTCCTTCCCGGGGGAAAAGTCTTCTTCCTCACTGCTTGGCGGAGCAGGAGAGGATGAGATGGAAGAGACCGTTCCGTCCGGCTTTACTCTGGCATATTCCTCCAGACCCGGTAGCATGGCTCCGGTGACCTCTTCTCCCGGCTCGCAGGAAAGCGAGCCTTCCTTTATTTCCCAGGCCGGCATCAATACGACGGTGCCGTCGCGGATATCGTCCAGGGTGCGCAGCCTTCCACGGGCTTCTTTTTTGGGACAATAGCAGAAATCACCTTCCGCGGTGGATATGACGAGCTCCGGCTCTCCGAATTTTGCGTTTACAATGTTTTGCTCCGCTGTTCCGGCCCGGTAGGGGATGGGAAAAAGCTCTGTGGAGCTGGGCCCGGAAGACGATGGATCCCGTTCTATTCTTAAAACCACATCGGCATTTTCCTGCGGAATAAAGGTGATCCGGGGATGAATGGCGTCGCCGGGCTCATAATATTCAGACCTTATCCATGCGTGATCCCTGTCGAAAAAAGTGCGGCTGACGATAACGCTGCGAAAATCACGGCGTACCACCACATATCCCCGGTTTTGGTCAAAGGCTTCCTCCAGAGAAACGCCGCCCGCTGTCTTTTTCCAGTAAAGACCGTGGCGGGTGATCTTTCCCTGAACCTTTCCCTCAAAGCCTTTTACGACCTGGGTATTTCCGAGCTTTATAGAACGCTTTCCCTCGCTGAAGAATTTCCTGCGCCCTGCCGCGAGCTCGCCTTCCAGGCAATCGCGGCCGTCACGCTGAGGAAAACAGACACAATAGATCTCCCTGTTTATCAGGGAACTGTTTCCCTGACTTGTGGTCTTGGCAGTATCCATAAAGAGCCTCCGATCAGATTGGTGATTCCAAAGATGCAAAACGCGCGGTATCATTTGCAGAATATTTGACAGCTTTCATCTTTACTGCTTAGTATACCACATCTTTTGCGCTGGGAAAACGAAAAGGAAGAAAGTTGTGAAAAATTTTTCTGTTTTCGCTGTGCCGGAAAGAAAAATCATGACTTTTTCCCGAAAATCATGTATACTGCTTTTAAAAATTGGAGCGGAGGAAATCACATGGATCAAAACTGGGAAAAGCTCATGGAAGGGTTCGGGCAGTGGCTGTGGAATTCTGCCGGAAATCTTCTGGCGGCAGCGGCGATTTTGGCCATCGGCTGGATTTTTGCGACGATCTTGTCGCGGGTTTCGAAAAAGGGAATGAAAAAGCTGGATCCGCTGGTTGCGGGCTTCCTCTGTTCTCTTATCAAAGTGATCGTATTCGCCGTGGCCATCGTGAGCGCGATCGCCCAGCTGGGCATCAATATCACCTCGCTGATCGCTGCCCTCGGCGCTGCCGGACTCACTGCCAGCTTCGCGCTGCAGGGAAGCTTGTCCAACCTGGTAAGCGGTATGCAGATCATTTTTACAAAGCCCTTCAAAATGGGCGACTATCTTGCCTTTGAAAATTACGAGGGCACTGTGAAGCGGATAGAAATTCTTTATACAGTGCTGCATACCTATGATAATAAAGAGGTGATCGTTCCCAATTCCCAGATCACCGGAGGCGTGGTGGTGAACTTTACCGGCAACGGCACCCGCAGGCTTGATCTGAGCTATGCCGTTTCCTACAAGGCCGACTTGCAGCGCGCGAAACAGGTATTGTCAGAGACGGTTTCAAAGGATAAGCGCGTCCTCCAGGATCCCGCCCCCGTGATTGCGGTAGGAGAGCTGAAGGACAGCTCCGTCACGCTGGTCGCCAAGCTCTGGTGCCGGCAGGAGGAATACTGGAACCTTTATTATGCCATGCAGGAAGCGGTCAAAATGGCTTTTGACCGGGAAAATGTGCCGATCCCCTTTCCGCAGCTTGACGTACATCTGGAAGACAAGGGGTCTAATCTGTAAGCACAGCGCCGGGGTAATAATGAGCAAGGATTTCCCGATATGTTTTTCCACGTTTTGCAAGAAATTCCGCCCCGGCCTGGCTCATTCCTACGCCGTGTCCCCAGCCCTGCACCGTGAAAATAAAGCTTCCTTCCCTGTATTCTGTTTTGAAGCAGGCGCTTCTCAGAGAAAAGGTCGCGCGAAGCTGGAGACCGGTCATTTTTTCTCCTCCCAGGAAAGCGGAGGATACCATGCCCGAATCCGTATAGGTAAGGTCTTTGATCCAGTTCTTTTCCGGGCCTGAAAAATCAAAGGACAGCTCGGGAAAAGCCTTTTCCGCGGTTTTCTGAAAATCTTCTTTGGAAAAGGACGCGGTGCTCAGATAGCCGCTGCTGAAGCAGTCGCCGGGGCTTGCCGCCGCCTGCAGATAAGGCAGATCCTGTCCCCACACGTTTTCGGCGCTTTCCGTATTGCCGGCGGAAATGGCAAAATAGGAAGCAAGGATCGGCTCGCCGTTCCATTCCAGCAGTTCTCCGTACACCGAATCCACAACATTTTGAAGAAGCGCAAGATAGATTTCCGCGTCTTCTCCCCAGCGTGACCGCATCTGTTCTTCCGTGGTCCAGACCTGCCAGCTTTCGCTGTCGCAGAGGATGTCCTCTCCTGCCGCTCGTTTCCGGCAGAACAGCGTATAACAGGCTACGGCCTGAGCTTTAAGCGCCTCTTCGGGCGCGAACAGATCCATTTCACAGGCAACGGCGGCCGGCAGAAGCTGCCGCGCGGTGATCTCTACCTTCTTTTCACTTCCCCGGTCATAGAGGGAAAACAGGTCTTCACTGCCGCTTTCCTGAACGGGGATGTCCAGAAAGCCCGGCACCGATGTTCGGGACCCAGAGGCTGCCGCGCCGGAAGACAGTTCTGATCTGGCTCCGTTCCGGGGCTTACTCTGCTTTCCGGCGATTTTGTACACCGCTGCAGAAAGCAGTGCCAAAGCAAGATATACGACCAAAAATGCCGTGATGGCATGGCTGAATCCGCCCCATTCCTTCCATTTTATTCTGATAGAGTGCTTTTTCATGCGGCATGGCTCCTTTTATTGCTCATATGCAAGATGAGGTGCAAAAGATATTCATAACTTCGGAAAATTCAAGCCAAATTTACTGGATTGTGCAAGATTTGAAAGAGATCAATTCATTTTTTGTTGACTTATTAGCCGGTAAGCGTTACAATTTGATGAAACGCCCCACGGAGTGCGGCTTTGATACACAGGAAAGGGAGGAGACACTGTGCAGAGGCTTAATAGTGAGCGGGATACAAGCACAACCATACAGGAGCTTTGCGAAGAATACCGGAAGCATAACCAGATCACGAAAGAGGAATATGAACAGAACCGGGTGAAGCGGGGCCTGCGTAATGACGATGGTACCGGCGTTATGGCTGGACTTACCCATGTGTGCAATGTTCACGGTTATCTGATAGACGACGGTGTCCGGATCCCCGATAAGGGGCGGCTTACCTATCGCGGCATCAACATTGAGGATATCGTCAACGGTTGCGAGCAGGAAGGACGCTTCGGATTCGAAGAAGTGGTATGGCTTCTGATCTTCGGCAAGCTGCCGACCCGGAGACAGTACGACCGCATGTGCGGTCTGCTTTTCGGAAACAGGGAATTGCCGGAATACTTCCCGGAGGATATGATTTTGAAGGCACCCTCCAAGGACATCATGAATAAGCTGTCAAGATCTGTTCTGGCGCTTTATTCCTACGATGATGATCCCGACGATCCTTCTTTGGAAAACAACATGCGGCAGAGCATTTCGCTGATCGCCAGGATGCCTTCGATCATGTCGTATGCCTATCAGGTAAAGCGGCGGCATTTTGATCATGAAAGCATGTTTTTCCACCCCTATGAAAAGGAGCACTGCACTTCCGAGGCCATTCTCAACGCTCTTCGGCCCGACAGAAAGTTTACTTTGGAAGAAGCGAGGCTTCTGGACCTCTGCATGGTTCTGCACGCCGAGCACGGGGGAGGCAACAACTCCACCTTTACCACCCGTGTGCTCACCTCAGCCGGAACGGATATCTATTCCGCCATCGGCGCGGCGGTGGGGTCCCTAAAGGGATATAAGCACGGCGGCGCAAATCACCGGGTGCGGATGATGATGGACGATATCATGGCAAACGTCAGGGATTGGGGCGATGATGATGAGATCGCTGCTTATCTGGAAAAGATCCTTCGCTGTGAGGCTGCCGACCACAGCGGGCTGATCTACGGCATGGGTCATGCAATCTACACCTTGTCCGATCCCCGGGCGGTCATTTTGAAGAGAAAAGCCGGAGAAATGGCGGGAGCAGGGGAGTTTGCCAAGAAATTCGCCTTGTATGAAGCGGTTGAAAGACTTTCTCCCGCTGCCTATCAGCGGGTCACGGGAAACCGTAAGGTGATAAGCGCCAACGTGGACTTCTATTCCGGCTTGGTCTATGAGATGCTTGGGATTCCCGAAGACCTGTTTACGCCCATGTTCGCTGTTTCACGTATTTCCGGCTGGTGCGCCCACCGCATTGAAGAGCTGACCACCGGCGGAAGGATTATGCGTCCGGCATACAGAGCTCTCCCCGTAGACCAGCATTACGTTCCGTTGGACGAGCGTTGAATCTTTCCATATTTATGCCGTTGTTTCTCAAAAAATTCCCGAAAAACCTATTGGAAACTTTCGGAAGTAGTGCTATGATATAGAAATGCCAAAAGCGCAATTTCAGTGAAATTTCGGAGGAACTATGGAAAATAGAACAGAACAAACAGCGGAGCAGAAAAATCCGCAGCCGCGCTGCAAGGCGCTGAATGCCGGAAACGCGCTGAAGGTGACTTGTGTCGGGTTTGCGGGCGGCATTGTGCTGCGGGTAGTTCAGATGCTTTATTTCTTTGATTATGATACCGGATTTTATACCGATGGCGGCGCAATGGCCTGGTGCAGTCTGGCCTTTGTTTTGGCTGCCTCCATCCTGGGTGGCGTGATGTGCTTTATGTCGCGGAGATATTTCGGCCCGTTTATTCCAAGAAAAAACACGCTTCTGGGGCTCACCGCGGTGGCTTCAGGCGTCATACTCTTGATTTCGGCTGTGCTCCAGGTCATCGATTACATGAATTATCTGAAAACCGGCTTCTCGGTCTATGACTCGGCGGAGCGTTTTGCAATCCACGGGGCGTATATCGTCACCTCCTTCCTTTTCGGAGCAGTGCAGCTTCTAGTGGCGGCAGGTGTGTTCCAGGGGAAAAACACGGTTTCCCAAGCCCCGCTGCTGTATCTGACTGCCGTGGCCTGGGGGGTATCCTATCTGATCCTTGTCTATGTGTTCTACGCGAAGTCATCTTCTTTTGTGGAAAATTTCTTTGCCGTGGCAGGCGGCGCGTGTGTGTTGTTGTCCCTGTTCTATCTTTGTAAGCTGCTTGCCGGGGTCGAGGAAGAGGCTGCCGCCAAGCGTCTGTTTGTGGCAGGGATCTTTGCTGTGGTCTTGACCGTCACGTATTCTCTGTCAAACCTGGTCCTTCTTTTGCTGGGAAAAACTTATTCGGGAGAAATCCCGCCGATGCTGCAGGGTGTAAATCTCTGCGTAGCGCTTTTCCTGCTGGCGTTTATGATGACCTTCCGAAAATACAGCATCCGCAAAGCCGGGAAAGGTGATCCCGGGCAGACCGGAGAGCTTCATCACACAAGGCGCTTCAGAATGGATTGACTGCGTTTTTCCGTTCCGAAACCGAAAACGCCATGGCTTTTTGTCAACAAAAGAATTTCCGCCTTGAGCGGCAATACCTGCCTGAAAAAACTTTTCAGGCAGGTATTGTAAAATATGGAAAAATGCGTTAAAATAAGGACAGGCAAGACTATCAAAATTTTCAGGAGGTTTTTCCAATGTCCGTAAAAGTTGCAATCAATGGTTTTGGCCGTATCGGCCGTCTGGCTTTCCGTCAGATGTTCGGCGCTGAGGGCTATGAGATCGTCGCTATCAACGATCTGACCAAGCCCTCCATGCTGGCTCATCTGCTCAAGTATGACACCGCTCAGGGCGGCTACTGCGGCAGGATCGGCGAAGGCCTTCATTCTGTATCTGCCGACGACGAGGCCGGCACCATCACTGTAGACGGCAAGACTCTGAAGATTTATGCTGAGAAAGACGCGAAGGATCTGCCCTGGGGCCAGATCGGCGTAGACGTGGTTTTGGAGTGCACCGGTTTTTACTGCTCCAAGGAAAAGAGC
>CAZNZS010000047.1:0-18131 GCA_964577585.1 uncultured Acutalibacter sp. | reverse complement strand
CCGATGGTGCAGAACGGCTCCAGTGGAACGGCGGTAAAAACCCTGCAAACTATGCTGAACGCCGTACAGAATGCGGGCTTAAGCACCGATGGAATCTTCGGAACAAAGACGAAAAGCGCCGTTATTGCTTTCCAAAGAGCCAGCGGCCTTGCAGCGGACGGGATCTGCGGGCCGAAAACCTGGGGCGCATTGCTTGCCCGCTATAATCCTGCTCCTGCGCCTACGCCCAGCGCCATTTCGATTGGAAGCGGAAATTATAATCCCGGCACGCTGCTTCAGGGAAAGACCTATTCCATCAGCGGAACAATTACATCAACATATTCTCTCAACTCTGTTACAGTAGGAATTTATTACGGGGACGGTTCCGCTACAAATTATGTTCAGATCGCGTATCCCCGCACCACGTCCTATAATATTCACAGCGTTGACAGCTACATAAGGTTTGGCCTGCTTCCCGCCGGAAATTATTATTTCCGTGTGACTGCCGCAGATTCCAACGGTACCACAAAGCAGCTCGTCAATAATTCCTTTACGGTGAGTGCAAACAGAAAGAATCCCATTGTGGTTTCCGGGCTGAAGGATGTTCCCGGCTGTGCGCAGGAAAAAAGCTATTGTACCTCCTGTGCTATTACTACAATGCTGCGGAGGAAACAATTTGTAGACGGAAAAACAATTACATTTAATCTGGAAGATGTGCGAGTTTCCTCAGGCTGTCCCGCAAATAATCCTTTAAGAGATAATCCCCATTTCAAGATGGAAGGAACATGGACGGACGTTTACAGTGTCAGCAGCGGCGCGCATAGCTCATATACAACGAAATCTGTAAGACTGAGCGGAGATTTCACAACGAAAAAGCGTCAGCTTGCTCAGCTTCTGGACCAACACCCGGAAGGCGTGGTGTTCTATGCAAAATATCCGGGAAGCATCCACGCAATCACAGTTTCCGATTATGAGATCAAGTCTGATGGAGATTATCAATTCTATGCATACGATCCCATCAACGTGCGCGATCAGGGGCTGCATCGAATCAGGATGGAAAATACTTACCTGTGCTCCCGCAATGGCAGCTTAAGCCAAACCTTCAGCAACTTAAACGGCATTACCTACATCGTGTCATAAGGAGGAGCATCATGAAGCGGATACTATCACTTTTTCTTGCATTTCTGGTTCTTTGCGGGTGTGGAATCCCGGCTTTTGCAGATACGGATTTGGATTATGGAGATTTCGAGGATGTTGTGGAAATCAACCCCGGAGAGTTCCCTGACAAGGTTATTTTTTCTGATGTTTCAGCTTCCGCCTATTATGCCGATGCCGTCAAATGGGCCGTTGAAAACGGGATTACCAGCGGCACGGACAAAAATCATTTCAGTCCCAACGCGGGCTGCACCCGGGCTCAAGCCGTGACCTTCCTGTGGCGTACTGCCGGATCGCCGAAAGCATCTGCCCCCGCCGGATTTGCGGACGTGGGAGAAAACGCGTATTATGCTGATGCTGTTGCTTGGGCAGTGGAGAATCAGATCACCAACGGCATAAGCGAAACAAGATTTGCGCCGAACCAGAAATGTACCCGTGCGCAGATCGTCACATTCCAGCACCGCGCGGCAGGAAAACCGGCAGCCTCCATTGACAGTTCCTTTCGTGATGTACCTGCTACCGCCTATTACCGTGATGCGGTGAATTGGGCTGTGGAAAACAATATTACCAACGGGACCGGCGTGGATAAATTCAGCCCAGACAGCACCTGCGCAAGAGGCCAGATCGTAACCTTCCTGTACCGCGCTAAATAAGTCTAAATGGAAAAGGGAATAAAGGTATTATGAAAAAACGAATCTGCCTACTGCTTCTCCTTTGCCTACTTCTACTTACATTGACCGGCTGCGGAGACGGGGATATCTCCTCCATCGCGTCTGCACCTTCTCCGGCGCCGACTGTATCCCCAACGCCAAAGCCTACGCCGACACCGGTTCCTACACCCTCGCCAATAGGGGAAGAAGATTATCCAAGGCTGCTGGGAGAGCTGGCAACAAAGGATATGATGGAGTACTTCTTGCAGCTTTTCCCTGATGGAAACTTTGAAGACGGATTAACTACTGTTTTCATTAGAAATGTGATTAGATCTAATATGGGTACGGATTACGTATATGAATGGGTCGCTGATTTTCTCCACTCCATCGAATCGGATGACAAGGAAAATCCAAGCCGATATGAATATGACATTACAAAGCTAAACGGCGTTTTAGATGTCTTTACCGATAAGCCGGTTTTGGAAGATCCGGAAGAGCCAAATATTCACGTAGAGGCAGGTAAGGTTATTGTAGACGGCAGTCGGGGGTATGCCTCAGGTATACAGACTACGGAGATCACAAACGCCGTAGCTTCTGATAAGGAAATCTTATTGGAATATACGGTTGTAGATGAAAGTTATGGCACTAAAATCTACAGGAAAGCCCTGTTTGTCAAAAACGCAGCGGGTCAATACCGCCTGTTTGAAGTGTCCACCTTTCCTTCCCTCGTGGTGGACTCCGGTTCCTGTGGCAATAACCTGTCCTGGACACTGGACGAGAGCGGATTACTGACCATTTCCGGTACCGGTCCCATGAATGATTACGCCCCTTATGGTGTTGGTTTCGGCCCGGAAGTAGACGGAAAAACCGCTGCGGGCATGATCACTCCTTGGTCAGAGCTTATAAATACGTACCGCGCAACGCAAATTCCCGTGCGGCGGGCTGTGATCGAGGATGGCGTTACCGCTTTGGGACAAGGCGCTTTTTTACGCTGCGATAAAATGGAGTCAATTACGATCCCGGCCAGTGTGAAAACAATTGGCAAGACAGCCTTTGGAGGCTGTTCAATGCTTTCCGTTCTCGTAATGCCGGAGGGCGTAACTTTTTTGGGAAACCTTGCTTTCATCGATTGTTCCTCCCTGAAAGAGGTAAGCTTACCCGCTAGTCTTACCAATATTGACCCGAGCGCATATTCAGAAAATGTAAAAACCGTAAAGTATGCAGGCTCCTGGACACAGTGGCGCAATGTGACAGGCGCACCGCCGCCGGAAAACGTGATTGTGGCAATCAACGATATGCCGACTCCCGGTCCGACGCCTGTTCCTACTCCGGAGCCGGTTGCTCAGCTTTCCGCAGAGGAAGCTTACCAAATTGCAAGGGAACGCTTCGACCAAATTAAAGCGGAACAGGGCTGGACTTTTAAGGATGCAATGCTTTATTCTGACAGCCCGGAGGATTACGGTGGGGCATTGCATTATGATTTTTCACTGAATATAATCGGATTGAACGGAATGCCAACAAAGTCATATGCTAACTTGAAAGTAAATGCAGTGACAGGTGAATGCTATGATATAAACCTTTCGAATTTTTGACGCAACAGAGATGGTCTTGCAAACAAGGTACAAGAACGTGTTGACCGTTTACATGGGTTCCATGAATAGAACAGATTATAATAGCGTTGGGATTCATAAATCAGTCTGGTTTCAAAAAATTATTAAAGGAAGAAAAACATGAAACAACTTACCTGTGAAATGTGCGGAAGCACAGACATGGTGAAGCAGGACGGTATATTTGTGTGCCAGTCCTGCGGAACAAAATATTCCGTTGAAGAAGCAAAAAAGATGATGGTTGAGGGAACTGTCAGTGTTGAAGGAGTTGTCAAAACCGAAAATGCTGATTTTGAGATTCGTGCGGGAGAACTCATTGCTTACCACGGCAAAGACACAGAGGTGGTAATCCCTGACGGAGTTAAAATCATCGGTGAAAATTGTTTTAAGGGTATGCAGGGGATAGAATCCGTCTCCATGCCAGACAGCGTGTATAGAATAAAAGCAGGTGCATTTGCTGGCTGCAGCGGACTGAAAAGGGTTGAGCTGTCAAAAGAACTGAAAGAAATAGAATCGGCGCACAGTGAATATTCAGGAAACATTTGGTGCTCTACACAAGGCGCTTTTGCTTGTTGTATCTCTCTTGCGGAAATCGAACTACCCGAGTCGCTTATTTCAATCGGTGCTCACTGCTTTGCAGAATGTTCTTCCCTTCGTAAAGTCAAGATTCCAAACACAGTAACTACGATTGGTGCCTGTTGCTTTTGGAAGTGCTCGTCCCTTTTAGAAATCAGCATTTCAGAGGGTGTAACCGAAATCGAAGACGGCTTATTTGACGGGTGTACTTTGCTAAAATCAGTTCACCTCCCAAGCAACATTAAAAAAATTGGGCATCATTCCTTCCGGGGTATGCCCAATTTAGTGGAAATTAATCTTCCACTGGGATACGATCTTTTCAAACATGCGAGTTATATCGCAGGTGAAACTGAAAAAGTCTGGGATGAAGATGTAGGCTATGAAGATCGGGATAGTGAAAACATAGCTTCTCCAGAGATTAAACGAAAATATGAATCAGCAAAAGCAGCAAGCAAAGCAGCATACGAGGCTCAGCAGAAAAAATCCGGTTGCTATATTGCCACAGCGGTCTACGGCTCTTACGATTGTCCGCAGGTCTGGACACTGCGCCGCTATCGTGACAATCAATTGGCGAAAACTCGGTGTGGCAGAGCTTTTATCCGCATCTATTATGCGGTTAGCCCTACGCTGGTAAACTGGGTTGGAGATACAAAGTGGTTCAGGAAACTATGGAAAGGCAAGCTTGACCGCATTGTAAAGAACTTAAACGCACAGGGAGTAGAAAGTACGCCCTATCAAGATCGTAATTGGTAAATCGCAGGCAAGCCGATAAAGGAAAAAAGGGTCTGAAAAACGCTTCAGATCCTGCTCCTCTTTGTTTTCAGCTGAAGTTTCATATTTTTCCGAAAAATTTAGTTGACAGCTCGCCTGTGCCACATCAAAATTGTCAGCTTATTGTATCATTACAGGGCTCAAAAAGCGATGGTATCCTGTAGAATGCTTTGGAATCTTTTGATTCAGGGTGGCAAAGGCCATTATGTTATTCACAACCCATCATCCCCTACTCTTCAAACAGCAGCTTCAGTGCTTCCAGCAGGCCGTTTGTTTCCTCAAATGCTAAAAACAGAGTTCCGACGTGACCGCCGGAACTCTGTTTTTTACTTCGCCCGGTTTACCGAGCAGCCTGGTCCAGCTTCGGCAGCAGAAGCTTCAGGATCCGGGCGTAGCCGTCAGGGTACAGGTGCATTCCCTCAATGGTATACTCTTCCCGTATGTTGCCTGTCTCGTCCGTGATGGCGCTGTTGCAGTCGATGAAATCGGCGCCCACCTTTTCTGCCAGCTTTTGCACTGCCTGATTTGCCAGGGCAATGGTCCGGTTGTTTCGGGACTGCAGAACTTCCCGCCTCTGGGGATCCGCCGCCATTTTCGGTTCGCAGAGGGGATAGTAGGCCATCAAAGTCAATTGGACTCCCGGCACATGGGCCTGAATGTCCCGCAGGATGGATTCGTACCGCTCCATGAGCCCTTCCAAGGTGTAATCCGGGGTGTTCATGTCATTGGTGCCGATGTTGATGAAAACATGGCTGGGCTTCAGGTCGTAAACGCATACGTCCAGCACCTGAGCAAGCTGCTGCGTGGTGTAGCCGCCGATACCCCGGTTGTATACGGTGTAAGTCCTCCCCTCGTCCAGCAAAAGCTCATTGACGGGAAACATCTCCATCAGGCTAGATCCCACAAACAGGATCTTCCCCGGCTGGGCCAACTGATTCAGCCGGCGAAAGCGTTCTACCTTCTGCGCCTGGTCCCGTTCCCCCATTTGCTTCATAACGGCAGCGATTTCCTCCGCCATCTGTTGTTCTGCATTTCGTTCCGCAGTCATATCACTTGTCTCCTTTTCTGGTTTCATAGTCCGAATCGGGAAAACCGGCGGTTCTCATTCTTCAAACAGAAGCTCCAGCGCACCCAGCAGGCCGGAATCCTGCGAAAGCTCCGCGAATTTGAAATAGACCGGCTCGTCGGTGTGACAATAGGAATCGAACACCGCTCTCACCCGGTCAAACAGCAGCGCTCCCATGTTGATCAGTCCCCCGCCGAACACAAAGCAGTCGATGTCAAAGGTCATATACAGGTTAAAGATCCACGCTCCCAGGTATTTTGCCATCTGATCCAGAGCCCGGAGGGCCATGGGATCTCCTTCCCTGGCGGCGGTCTCCAGGGTCTTCGCGTCTATTTTTTCAGGACTTCCCGCAAGGTCTGTCATGGAGGTCTTTTCCCCCTCTGCGATCCATTGCCGGATATGGCGCACGATCATGCCGCCGGAGCAGTAAGAGCAGAGGCAGCCCGGATTTCCGCAGCCGCAGGGGATGCCCTCCTGTTCGGGGGAGATCACCGTGTGTCCGCTTTCTCCCGCAAAGCCATGGCTGCCGCGAAACAGTTTTCCGTCAATGATGATGCCGGAGGCAAGCCCGGTGCTGACAGGGCAGTAAAGCATATGGGGAAAGCCTCTTCCCGCTCCTTGTCGGTATTCCGCCAGAGCCGCGCAGTGGCTGTCATTGTCCAGCACCACGGAGACGCCGGGCAGAAGGCTCCGGAGAAATTCCCTTGCCGGGAACCCGGAAAGGTTCGGCAGCATGGCGGTCAGAACGATCTCACCCTTTGAAAAGCGAACCATAGAGGGCACGCCTACCCCCAGCCCTTTTAAGCCGGAAAACGGAAAGCCCCTGTCTTCCATAAAGCTTTTCAGGTCGCTTACCATGCCGGTAAAAAAATCTTCGGCCGAAAGGGACGGATCGGAGAGAAGCTTTGTTTTTGCCAGCAGCTTCTTTTCCCCGTCAAAAATGCCCAGGGCGATTTTTGTTCCTCCCACGTCCGCGGCAGCGTAATAGCATAAGTCCGTCGATTTGTCTTCCAAGGGAAGGACTCCTTTCTGTTTTTGTAAAAGAAAAAACTCTTTTGCACTAATGATATAAAATGAGCCGAAAAAAAGCAACGGAAACTGACCCAGGACCGGTAAAAAATTTTGAATATCAGGAAAAGAATGGTATTTTGGAGGCTTTTGGGGCAGGCTCTTAAAAGATGTGTCTGAAGTAAGAGCCGTTTATGAAGAAACTGTGAATACTGGTTTCGAAACGTTGACCGAAGGAAAAACGATGCTATAATTTTTACGAGCCGGAAATAGCGGGAAAACCCGTTGACCCAATGGAAAACAGTGCTATAATAGGCATACTATAGGATGTAATTTTTACGAATCAGGAAGGGGAGCGCCGATGTGAAAATTTCCTGGAAAAACGATAAGCCCGGGCTGGTAAAAGCCGCGGCCTGCGCGGTTTTCCTGCTGATCGAGGTCCTGTGTGAACTGGGCCTTCCCCTTCTGCTCTGCAGCCTGGCAAACGTAGGCTTCCGCCAAAACGGCATGGATCCCGGCGCGCCGAAGGCCTTCAGCGCCCAGGGTATGGCCCTCCTTCAGGTTTTCATGAATGACCAGGACCGGGAGCTCATGGACGAAGTCTATCTGGAGCTTCGCCCCGGCAGCAGCGAAGCCCGGCGCTACGGTGAGAAGTATCCTATCGCACTGGAACGGAGGACCAGAGTGCTTCGCGACGACCTTGACGAAACCACGATAAAAAAGGCAGATAACTGCTATAACAAAGCCTCCTGCGCCATGTATCTTTATCTCAGTCAGGCGGAGACGACGGGTGAGCTGGAAGGAATCGCCCAGCGCTACTCTCTTTCCCTGGGAAAAAATCCCGGAGGCGGGGAATTCAAGGGAAATATCAGAGTTCCTTCCAGGGAGGAAGGGCCTTCCTCCGAAGGGGTTTTGGGGAGTGTGCCGGAGGGCGCGATGTTTGATTTTCCCCAGGAAAGCAGCGCGGTGGAGAGCGGCGCGGAGATCGGCAGCAGTGACATGATAACCGCTTTTGAAGACTCTTCCGAACCGGACCGTTCCGAAGGATCACAGGGAGAGAAAACCTCCGCCGCGGAAGCGGAGCAGGCCGTCAAATTCAGGTTTTCCGGATGGGCGGAAGCGGATCTGGAACAGATGTATACCCTGCTGCCCCTTTTGGATCATGCCTCTGAAAGCCGCTTGAAGGCCGCCCGTGACAGTGCTGCCGAAATGCCGGGAAAGGAAAATCACGGAATCGCCCTGAAGAAGCTTTTTTACCGGGAAGCGGGTATAAACGTAGAGGAATTCCGGGATTCTTACGCTCTGGAAAAATGCCTTGCCATGCTGGGATTAACCTGCCTTGGCTTGCTGTGTGCCGGTCTTGCAGGATTTGTCATTCTCAAAGATCGTCCCAATGACAGCAGGATTTTCCCAGGGCTTTGGTCTGTTATCTATGCCCCCGTTTTGGCGGTGGGCTGCGTGATACTGGCGCTGCAAAAAAGCCCGTCTTTACTTTGGCTTGTCATTCTGGGCGTGGTTTTTGCGGCGGCCTCCATTTTTGCCCTTTCACTGCCCCGTTTTTCGGGGCTGCGGGAGTTTGCCGGAAAATGGAATCCCGTAAGCTGGATGATGCGGCGGCCCATGGCCGTATGGCACATTGCTTTTCTCGTTCCGTCGATCACCGTGCTGATGAATTTGATCTGCCTTGTTATCCTTTGGGCGGCAGGCGGCGCGATTGCCGCTTCGCCCTTGCAGACAGGGGATATCATGGCCTTCCTGCAGTACGCGGTACAGGGTGTGCTGGCATTCCTGCTTGCCGCCGCTTTGCCGGCGGCATTGGCCGGTAAAAAACAGAATTCGGAGGAAAATGCGATTTGAAAACCATCCTTCTTATCAATCCTCATGCGGGGAAACAGCTTATTTTGAAGGCTCTGCCCGAAGTGGAGACCGTTTTTCGGACGGCCGGCTGGGAGATCTCCACTATCTGTACAGAGAATGTGGAGCAGGCAGACAGGGCCATTTCCCTTGCCCTGGAGAAAGAGCCTGACAGGCTTGTCTGCTGTGGAGGCGATGGAACCTTGAACCAGGTGGTCGGAGAGGTGCTGAGGCTTGGAGCGGATACCGTTTTAGGCTATATCCCGGCAGGTACCACCAATGATTTTGCAAATTCCCTAGATCTTCCCCGAGATCCGGTGGAAGCGGCGGAGGTAGCTGCCGGAGGAGTTCCGGTACTGTTGGACGCGGGACGCTTCGGGGACAGGACCTTTATTTACGGGGCCTATTTCGGCGCTTTTACCCACTCTTCCTACAGTACGGATCAAACCCTGAAAAACACCCTGGGCCACTTAGCCTATGTGGTAGAAGGGATCCGGGAGCTGCCAAAGCTGCAGTCTTACCGGCTGCGGGCGGAAACCGAGGAAGGACGAAGCTTTGAAGGCGAGTATATTTTCGGCGCGGTCAGCAATTCCCTTTCCTTTGGCGGGATCATCAAGCTCAACCCGGAGTTGGTGGACTTTGCCGACGGAAAGCTGGAATTGATGCTTGTGAAGAAGCCGAGAAATCTCCATGAATTGAACCGCATTCTGGCGTCCCTTTTCAGCGGGAAATACGAGGATGAGCTGATCACGTTTGTTTCCACTTCTGAGGTGATATTTACCTGCGAGGAGGCGATGGACTGGTCTCTGGACGGGGAGTACGCTTCGGGAGATAAAGTGGTGAAGATCGGCGCGATACCCGGGGCTTACAGGCTTTGCTGCAGGGGCTGAACAGACCGCGCGGAGGAGTTTGCAGGCTTCAGTGCGGAAATGATGCGGAAAGATCCGAATGCTGTGTCTCAGGAACAGGCTGAAAGGCTGTGAGAAGCTGCGTTCGGCGTTGCCGGGAAAAGGAAACAACACTTTTTTCACAGTTTATTCACGATCTGTTCATAATCATGCCGCTAAACCCCTGGAAAAATGGGGAAATGCAGGAAAAAACAACATTTTCTTCACAAAACGTTCATATGTTGTTCTTGTTTCCGCCATAGTGCCCTTTTACAATTGGAATATGCAGGGAAAAGGCTCACCGAAGGGTAGAAGCACGTTCGATGGGCAACAAAAACATACTTCACTGGAAGGAAGAACGCCGCTTTCGAAAAGCGGCAGGAAAACACCTCATCAAAGAGCAGGGGACTGCATGGGAAGGTTACAGAAAAGCTGTTCACAGGCAAACGATTTGAAGGTGGAGGAAAAATGCCCTGTCGAAGCGAAAAAAGCGTCTTAAAAGGCGGCCTTTGCCTTTTTGAAAAACGCACAGGAAAGAAAAGGAGTGAAAGCAAATGGCTTTGGGAAAAATACTGATCGTGGACGATGATACCAATATATGCGAGCTTTTGAGGCTGTATATTGAAAAAGAGGGCTTTGAGGCTGCGATCGCCACAGACGGCGAAACCGCGCTGAAGATGTTTGACGCCTCCGAGCCGGATCTGGTGCTGCTGGACATCATGCTGCCCGGGCTTGACGGATGGCAGGTGTGCAGGGAAATCAGAAAGAAATCGACCTGTCCCATCATCATGCTCACCGCAAAGGGAGAAGTGTTCGACAAGGTGCTGGGACTGGATCTGGGCGCCGACGATTACATTGTAAAGCCCTTTGAAACAAAGGAAGTCGTGGCAAGGATCAACGCTGTTTTGCGCCGCAGCGGAAAGACAGACGAAAAGCAGGACGAAAGCAAAGAGGTCCATTTTGACAACCTTTCCATCAACCTTACCAATTACGAGATGAAGGTGAAGGGCGTTAAAGTGGACACGCCTCCTAAGGAAATGGAGCTGATCTATCATCTGGCTTCCAACCCCAACCGCGTATTTACGAGGAACGAGCTTCTGGACAGCGTGTGGGGATATGACTACTACGGGGACAGCCGGACAGTGGACGTACACGTGAAAAGGCTGAGAGAAAAACTGGAGGGCGTTTCCGACAAATGGGAGCTTACCACGGTGTGGGGACGCGGATATAAATTTGAAGTGAAGGAATAAGAGATGCAGAAAAGCATTTTCAAACGATACCTTGGCATGACCATGATAATCGTTGTGCTCAGCTTTGTCATGCTGGGCAGCATGATGATGCTGTTCTTCACCAGCTACTGGCAGAGAGAAAAGAAAGAGCTTCTCACCCAGAACGCCTCTTCCGTGTCCAATGTGGTGGGAAAGGCCATGGCCAGGCAGGGCGAGACTCTGCCGGAGAATTATGTCCCTTTTATGGAGGGGTATCTTGCCAGCTTTTCCGCCAGCATTGATGCTGACATATTCATTACGGATCTGAACGGAAACGTGGTGCTGGGAAATTATGCGAACAGCAACACGGCGCCGCCCGCGCAGGTTCCCATCAAGGCTGTGGAACAGGCTGTAAAGGGATTGTATGAAGGGAAAAATAACTTCGGCGGCCTTTACAGGACCAGGTATTACATTATCGGTGTGCCGATGAGCGCAGGCACCGCAGAAGGAGAAGAAACCTGTGTCGGCGCGGTTTTTGCCGCCACCTCTATCTCCAGCATAAATTCGTTTCGGAGAGATCTGATCCGCATTTTCATGATAGCCGCTCTTGCTGTGCTGGCGGTAACTTTCTGTGTGGTGGGCGCCTTTGCCTACAGCATGGTAAAGCCTTTGAGGCAGCTGTCGGCAGCGGCAAGGAGCTTTGGCGCAGGAGACTTTTCCGTGCGCGTGCCTGTTACCAGCACGGATGAGCTTGGCCAGCTTGCCGCTTCCTTCAACAATATGGCAAATTCTCTTTCCACCTCGGAGGGAACAAGGAGAAGCTTTATTGCGAATGTATCCCATGAGCTGAAGACCCCCATGACCACCATTGCCGGCTTTATCGACGGGATCCTGGACGGAACCATTACCAGAGACCAGCAGGACAGATACCTGCGCATTGTTTCCAACGAGGTAAAACGCCTTTCCCGGCTGGTCAGATCCATGCTGGATCTTTCCCGCATTGACAATGGAGAAATGCGGCTCCACTCTACAAAATTTGACATCACCGATGTAATCGTTACAACGCTGCTTACCTTTGAGCAGAGCATCAGCGAAAAGAAGATTGAGGTGCGCGGGCTGGAGGACGCCCCTGCCTCTGAGGTGTACGGTGACCGGGACCTGCTGTATCAGGTGGTATATAACCTGGCGGAAAACGCCGTTAAATTTACGCCGGAGAACGGATATATCGCCATACAGGTGATCGACAGCGTGGACAGAGTTACCGTTGTGATAGAAAACAGCGGACAGGGCATAGACCCGGAGGAGCTTCCGCGGATCTTTGAACGGTTTTATAAAACGGATCAATCCAGAAGCCGGGATAAAAACGGCTTAGGCCTTGGATTATATATTGTTCGCACGGTTTTGCAGCTTCACGGCGGAGATATCGCGGTAAGCTCTGTAACGGGAGAGTACTGCCGGTTTGAATTCTATCTGCCGAAGCCCGCCGAGCAGCCGAAGCTGAAAGAAGTAAAAGAACAAAAGCCGAAAGAACAGAAAAAAGGAAAACAAAGCCAGGGAAGCTCTGATTAAACCCGCAGGATCGGCTGGCGAGAGATTTTTCGCCACAACAAGGCGTGATTTCGCAGGAATAGTTGGTTTATTATCTGAAATCACAACGAAGCTGTGGCGGGAAAGATCCGCTGGCCGCCGCAGACGATTTATGCAGAGGTCCCCTGGGATGAACGGCACGGAAAGGAGCAATAAGCATGACAGAAGAACACAAAAATCCCTGGGAGAACGATCCTACGAAAGCAGGGACAGTTCCCGCGGAAGAGGAGGCCGGGCCTGCCCAGGAGACGTTTCAGGAAAGTGTGAACGAAACAGAAAAAACGGAGGAAAGCCCCGCTTTGAAAGACGCGGCTCCGGTTTCGGAGGCAGAACCTCCTGTTCCCACGGTGGAAGAGCCGGTGATCGCGGAAAAAGAGGCAGAGCCTGTTTCCACAGCAGAAAAGGAGACTGTGGAAAACGGGGCGGAGCCTGTCAGGCCGGAGCAGCAGTTTGACCCGGCGGCCGGGCAGCCCTTCGGTCAGCCCCCGTACGGGCCCCAGTACGGCGAGCAGCCCTATGTGCAGCCGCAGTATTATTATCCCCAGCAGAGCGCGCCGGGATATGTGCCTGCCCAGCCCGGATATCAGGGTTATCCTCAGGCAGGATATTACCAGCAGCCTTATTATCAGCCGGTAAATCAGCCTTCTATCCCAGGCCAGCCTATCCCGGGCCAGCCTGTTCCGGGCTATCCCGTTCCAGGGAATGGGGCTGTGTATCAAACGCCTTATTATCCCAATTCGAAACCGCCGAAAAAGAAAATGTCCACCGGGCTGAAGGTATTTATCTGGGTAGCTTCTATCCTGGCAGGCCTGGCGGTGATCGGCTTCGGCATCTATTTTGCCATGAATGCCGGGTCTCCCGGCACGCTGCCGAGCCTTCCGAACAACGATTTTTCGGAACGGCTTCCATGGGAAGAAAGACCTAAGGAAGATGACGGGGAAGACAGTGATGTTCCCAAATTTGACGACGGCGTGGTTCCCCCGGAAGACAAGGATGAGGACAGCAAGCCGGATGTGGACGTGACGCCCAACACAGAAGGCATCACCATTGAGAAAAAGCCTTCCGGGCAGGAGCTTTCCGCGAAAGAGGTTTACAGCAAGGTGGTGAAATCCACCGTTACCGTGGCAGTATCTTTGGAGCGCGAGGGCATGGATCGGCCCCAGACAAGCACCGGCACGGGCATTATCGCCACCTCTGACGGATATATCATCACCAACGCCCACGTGGTGCTGAATTCAAAGAGCAGCTCGGTGAAGATCACCACCTATGACGGCAGCGAGTATGACGCCGTTGTGGTGGGCGCGGACCGCACCACAGATCTGGCGATCCTCAAAATGAACGACCATGACTTTACCCCTGCCGAATTCGGCGATGTTTCTGAGCTTGTCATCGGCGACTCCGTGATCGCCATCGGAAACCCCGGCGGAGAAAAATTCTCCGGCTCCATGACAGGCGGATATATTTCCGGCCTCGACCGATTGGTGGGAAAATACAGCGAAAACGGCATGACATATATTCAGACAGACGCCGCCATCAATCCCGGAAATTCCGGCGGTCCGCTGGTGAATATGTACGGTCAGGTAGTCGGCATCAATTCCTCCAAGATCGTCACTGAGGGCTATGAAGGAATGGGCTTTGCCATTCCGGTAAGCACCGCAAAGCCCATTATTGATGAGCTGCTTTCCGGCGGCTATGTAAAAGGGCGGGTGCGCCTCGGCATTACGGGAAGAGATGTTTCGGCAGAGGAAGCGGCATTCTACAGAGTGCCCCAGGGCTTCGTTATCTCGGAGATCGGCGAGGAAAGCGCATTCATCGGTACCGATGCCCAGGAAGGCGATATCATCACCGCTATCGATGGCGAAGAGGTGACCTGCTTGAGCGAGATCTCGAACCTTCTACTCAAATATTCTCCTGGCGATAAGATAACCGTAACTCTGTACCGGCAGAACGGAGAAACAGAGGATGTGGAGATTACCCTGTTGGAAGATAAGGGCGAGACCCAGAAATAGAAAGAGAAAGAATCAATAAGGAAAAGGGCTGTTGTAATTTGCAACAGCCCTTTCTAGTTGTTAGTTTTTAGTTGTTAGTCGTTAGAAAGGCTCCCCTTGAGGTAAGAGGGAGACTTTTCTCTCTGCCTCCCCTTATTTTATAAGGGGAGGGAGACCGCCGTTAGGCGGTGGAGGGGTTCCTGTTGCGATCTTTGCCTAGTCCAGAACCCCTCCGTCACGGTTGCACCGTGACACCTCCCCTTAGCAGGGGAGGGTGAGTACGCCCCGGGGGGGGGGAGGTCTCCAGTGGAGACCGTTCTGACCCGACCGAACCGAAGGTGAGACAAGGACAAGGGCGTGCTCACCCCTTTCAGGGGGGCCAAGAAAGGGAAAGCAATCCCCTCAGTCGCCCGGAGGGCGACTGAGGGGATTGCTCGTAAGAGTAAGGGGAGCCTAAGGGCCCTTTCTAACAACTAATTACTAATGTCTAACAACTAAGTTCAGAAAAGATTCAGCTGGCCGGGCAGTTCTTCGCTTTCAGCGGGCTGAGGCTCCGGCTGAGCGGCTGCCGGAGAGTTGTCGAACAGGCTTTCCTGCTCGTATTCCGGCTGAGAGGCGGCTTTCTTTTTCGATTTTCCCGCCGGCAGCGCGTCTTCCGGAATGGAAACGGAAGAGACCTTGTGCGCAGGCTTTTTGGGAGCGGGCTTTTGAGACGCGGGCTCCGGCTTGACACGTTCCGCCGTCCACTCGATAGTTTCCTCAGGCATTGGCTGGGGACGGACAGCGGGGGAAGCCGTCTTTTTGGCGACGGCCTTTACATTGGGGATCTCAAGGGTGGGCAGGGTTTGTGTAGGAGGCTCCGCCTTCGGAGCGCCCTTTTGTTTTGCGGTGGGCTCTGCTTTTCGTTCAGGCGTCTTTTCCGGTTTTTCGGGCCCTGCCTTTGGAGTGCGCGAAGGTGTTCTGCCTTCTGTTAGAGCCGGTCCGGAAGGGGTCTTTGCCGCAGGAGCGGGTTCATGCTGCGGAGGGGTTTCCTTTTGAACGGGCTTTTGGGGCTGCTCTTCCTCGGACTTCGGCGTGTGGGCTGTTTGACGCAGCCTGGAGGCCATGGGCCGCACAGGGGCGGACTCGCTTTGCTCTGCCAAGGAAAACTCTTCGGTGTAGATAGACGCCGCAACTGGCACAATGGGCGCGTTTGCCCTGTTCTTTTCGGGTTCCGCCCTGGAAAGCCCGGCTGCACCGGAAGAAAGCTCTTCCCGGGAAGGAAGGGTCTCGTAATTGCGCCTTTCTCGGGGAGGCCGGGATTGATCCGAGGAAGATCTTTGACGTGGGGCGCGGCTGCCGGCAGGATCATTTCCAATGGCCTGCGAATGTCCCGGGGATACCATGAGCTCCGGTGTGGAGCTTATGGGGTGAGGCTGACGGTTTTCCGCCTCCCGGATCTCCCGGAAAATGATCTCACGGCTGTCCTTCCGGCGATTTCTGAGCACCATAAAAACGATGGAAACAAGTCCTATACTGCCGAGAACGGTAAGTCCTGTGCCGCCGTAGAAAAGCGTGACAGCCAGGGTATTGTTTTTCTTATTCAGCTTTGCAAAGGTCACGTAATTGTGGGTCTTTTCCGTCTCTTCCGGAGCGGAGGAGGGGCGCAGGGTTACCGTAGGCCTTTGTACGACAGGCGGCGCGGCGGGAGTGGACTGGGGGGTGGGCACGGCCGACGGAGAGGGTGTGGCCGGTTTGACGGTGGGCCGGGGCGTAGCGGCAGAAATCGTGCCGTTTCCCTGATTGCCGCCGTTATTGTCGTTATTGTTATTATCCGGAGTGGGAGTCTGGGGTACAGGAGTAGGTTCGGGAGTGGGCTCCGGCGCAGGGGTGGGTGTCGGAGCCGGAGTGGGTGAGGGGGTGGGAGGAGCATTTTCAGTGGGGAATACCACGATCCCGCTGTTGTCATTGTTATAGGTAACAGGTTCTCCCCCGGTGGCAAGGGCAGGAACTGTTATGATGAGAACCGCAAACAGCAGCGAGCAAAAAAAAGCTGCGATGCGGCACCATTTTTGATTCATGGGGGTTCCTCCTGCCAAAAGGGTATAGAACTACTTATACTATTCCATTTTATCACACATAAGGCCATGATTCAACATTTTTTCTGCGGGAACTCACAAAATTTAGCGGTTTTTTGAAGTTTTTTGGCATCTAGACCCCAAATATGGGGTCATATAGAAGAAACCGCATTTTTCCGGAGCCTGTTTTATGAAATTTTTCGGAAATCGGCTTCAAACCCGCTTTGGAAAGCGAGCAACTCCTATTTCTTGACAGATCCATCCATTCGGCGTAGTATGTATTTATCTTTGAAACGGAAAGGAATGGCAGATATGGGCAGATACGGAGATAAGGCCTACACGTTTTTAGAGAAGCTTTCTTTCCCCCGGACCAGCGGCAGTGAAATGGAGCATAAGGCGGCAAATATGATTGCCGATGAGATCAAAAGCTATGGCCTCACGCCTGTGCTGGAGCCCTTTGAGGTCAAGTGGGACAAGCCTGTTCGGGCCAAGCTGACAGTTACAGAGCCGGAAAGGGCCGAGTACAACGTAACCGGCCTCATCAACGCGGCCCCCACCCCCAAGGAGGGCTGTGACGCTGAATTTTACTATATGCGCTCTATCGATGAGCTGACTCTCCGACAGGCAAAAGGAAAATTTGTTTTGCTCAACAGCCGGCCCAGCGCAGAAGATTACCAAAAGCTGATGGAAGCGAAGATCGCCGGATTTCTGTGGATGAATGGTACCAGCCGGGACACCTATGAAAATTCCGATCTGGACACCATGCGCTATCGTGCCAGCTACCTCAAGCACGGGCGGGTCCCGGCTTTTGCCATTCGCATGATCGACGCCATGAAGCTTCTGCGGACCAAACCCCGGAAGGTCCATTTTGAGTTGGAAACGGAGGAGTATAAGTCCACCTCCTATAACGTGGTCACAGTAGTCCCCGGTACGGACCTGAAGGAAGAAGCCATTGCCGTAGGCGGTCATTACGACAGCGTGGAATTCAGCTTTGGCTCCTGGGATAACGGAGCGGGGACCGTTCAGGTGCTGGGACTTTTGGAGCATCTTTCAAAGAACCCGCCCCGCCGCACCGTGAAGGCCATTCTCTTTGGCTCTGAGGAGATCGGGCTGGAGGGCTCCAAGGCCTACATGAACGCCCATCCTGAGGATGGGGAAAGCTTGAAATGCATGATCAACCTGGATGTGGGAGGAAACCTTCTGGGCTGGGAAATGGCCATAGTTACGGCCGACACCGCCGCCGAGGATTATCTGAAGGGGCTTTTGAAGGAGGGCGGCTTCTCCGCCGAGGTAAAGCAGAGAGTCATGAGCAGTGACGGCACGGTCTTTGCCGACTGGACCGTACCCGCCCTCAATTTTGCCTCTCAAACTCCCTGGCAGGGCGGCTATATGCATACCCGATATGACAACATGGACATGATCTCGGCTGACGTGCTGGATCACGAGATAGAGCAGCTCATCTATGTGGCCGGCCGTTTGACCGGAGCGGAGATCTTCCCCATCGAGCGCAGGATCTCGGAGAAGATGCAGGAGGACATCATCAAGTATTTCGGCGCCGGTATGAGCCGGACTGAGGCTCGGAAAAACAAAAAGCCGGAAGAGGAAAAATAAGAAAGATTCAGAAGAGACGGGCCGCGGGGGTTTTACCCCGGCCCACAATCTTTGTGTATCTTGAACGCCAAAAAAACCCCCCGTTTTACGGGGGGATGTGATTTTTTGCATCAAAATACAACGCGAT
>CAZNZS010000046.1:0-18507 GCA_964577585.1 uncultured Acutalibacter sp. | reverse complement strand
CCCCATATGGATGTTTCATGCTTTAATCCCTACGATGAAACCTCTCTCAAACGAAAACTAAGAAAAAGCGGGAATTTACAACGAATGAACCCGAAACTGTTTTTGAGTTTTACGAAAACTGCATGTCATAAATGCGCTGAACTTGAAAAGGTTGATAAGAATGACAGCTCAAATTGGAGATAGGTTTAAGTTTGGAGGAACAGAATACTCATTAGTAGCGATCAGCAAGCCGTTGAGATTCGATCCGACCGAATATGGTATCACGCCTGAAGCTGTTTCTACCGCTTGTTGGAATGGCTTTTGGTGTATCTACAATATAACTGAAAATGGCATTTTTTTAGAGGACTTGTATATTAACTCCAAAAATGATTATTACCCTGAAATTGAAAGTGTTAAGCCATTATCTGAAAAAGACAATTGGGAGCACTTTTGCTATATGGGACATCACCTTTACAAAGGTCTTAATATCAAAGTGCCGTATTCGGGTAAAATCCTTGTAGGTGATGAGTTTATCCGAGAATACTATATTCATATGGGCTATCAAAGAGCTTGGGCTTATAAAATCCTCACTGAACTTATCTTTGAAAATGGTGTTTTGGTCGAAACAAACGACCTAAGCCAAATTGCTGCTAAACTGAGAGAAGAAATCAGTAAGGATAAGGAATTTGAAAAGAAGTTGCACAGTAATATCCCCAAATTTGTGGGAGACAGCTTTGCTCTTGATTACGGCACAAAGGCTTGGTGGATGTAAAGAAAGTACTGGGCTTGCGTGAAAAGGAGGGGAAGCATGGCACTGCCGATGGTACACCTTGAGACGGCATACCTTGCCGCAAACGAGCTGAAGCCGTCCGATATGGCCGCATATCTGCTCGGAGCGATAGCCCCCGATGGCGTACACACGCGAAGCCCGTACAGCGGTGAGATGAAGCAGAGAAGCCATTATGGACTGCATGGCAAGACCGATCTGACCGATGACGAAATAGCCCAAAAGCTGCTTGAACTTGCGGCAAAGAGTGACTATTTCCTCGGGTACGCGGTGCATCTCTATACAGATCTGCTATGGTACAGACGCGTGTATATGGCCGGTGACGGTCGCCGTTACCGCAAGCCGGACGGCTCACGCGACAGCGAGCTTTATTATGCCGAGACGGACAAGCTTGATCTTTGGCTGTATGACATATCTCCGCATCGCGCTGAGATATGGAAGTTGCTTGGATGTGCGCGTGGCGAGGACCTGGATGTGCTTCCCGCAACCGAAGCCGAGGCATGGCGCGATCGGACGCTTCCGTGGTATGAACAGCACCGCAAGCGGATCGACGAGCTTGCCGAATCACGCAAGCTCACGGGGAATGAGATTTCGGAATTTATCAAAACGGCGGCAAAATGCTGCGCAGAGCTATTTTAGTGATTGAAGAAGTATGTTGGCATCTCTATAAGCACCTGGGAGAAGGCAAGCGGTTACGCTGCCTTCTTATTGTTTTCTGTGATTTCCGGGGGACTGTCCGATTCGAGGATCTTTTCATGCTTTCCCCGCCCGTGAGCGGGGAAAGCACAGATTGTCTCCGCTGTTTGAACACTCCGGTTTCCGGCCTTCTGTTGACTTACTGCACAAATTTCAATATAATGAATTTACCGAATACAGCATGAGGTGATAAAAATGAAAAAGCTGATTTGCACGTTTTTAGCTGTGTTACTGTGTTTTTCTCTTTCCGGGTGCGGAAGCGCTTCGATGGGAGAGAAATCGAGCAATTCTTACAGTCAGGATACGGCGACGGAAACGGCGCCGGGAGCGGCATCGGATGGAGAAAGCCCCAACCTCCAGTTAAAAGAAACGAACCGCAAGCTGATCTACACCTCTGACATTCGTGCGGAAACGAAGGATTTTGACACGTCTAAGGCCGCTGTGGACGCCCTGATCTCCCAGTATGAAGGTTATCTGGAAGCTTCCTCCTTTTCCGGCTATAGCAGGGGAGACGAGAGGGAAGACCGCTCGCTGAATTATACGATCCGTGTTCCCGCCGAAGCTCTTTCTGATTTTTTGGCAGAGTTGGAAAGTGCTGTGCGGGTGACCTCCGGCGATACACGTATGGAGGATGTTACCGGAAGCTATGTGGATACGGAAGCAAGGCTCACCGCTCTGCGAGAGGAAGAGTCCCGATTGCTGGAGCTTTTGGGACAGGCGGAAACTCTGGATGAGATCCTTCAATTGGAGGATCGTCTTTCCAACGTCCGGTATGAAATCGAGAGCATGACTTCTCAGTTGCAGGTCTACGACGATGAGATCGCCTATTCCACAGTAAACCTGTCTCTGCAGGATGTGACGGAATATGCGATACGTCCTTCCTTTGGTTCCCGTTCCTGGGACGCCTTTACAGGTGGGTGGAGCAGCTTTGTCAATGTGCTGCAGGGAGTGGCGATTGCTTTGCTGTGGATGCTGCCCTTCCTGCTGACCGGCGGCGTTATCGTATTTTTATCAGTGTTCTTTACACGCCGCGCCAGAAAAAAGCGCCGGGCAAGATTCCCGGTCCCGCCAGCAGGTCCTGCGCCTATGGCAAGTCCTCCTGCGGCAGGCTCCGTTCCTGCGGCCGCGCCGCCGGTTGCTCCTGCTTTCAAGGAGGAAGAGGAGAAGAAAGAATAAGCTCCAAAATGAAAATGCAGTGAATCAAAAAAAGTGCGGGGACGCAGATCAATCATGTGAAAATCGATCTGCATGAGAGAAGCGACCCCACTCAAGATCTGAAGTCAAAAAAATTTATAAAACGTCACAATTTGCCTTTTGTGTTGTTCTGTCAGCCTTCCTTCCTGTGATACGATCAATGTATCAAATAAAGGGAGCTGAAAAATGAACACAGATAAAATCTATGCTGAACAGCTTGCAAACGAGTATGCGCCAAAGGACACCTCGAAGGTGGTCGCCCTGAAAAAGCTTGACGCCAAGGCAAAGCTTCCGGCGACAGTTTTCACATACACCTTCGGCATTGCCGCCGCGCTTATCACAGGCGTGGGAATGTGCCTTTCCATGAATGTGATCGGCAGTGGGACCGCCTTGATGGTTGGCCTGGGCGTTGTAATCGGAATCATCGGCTTATTCTGCATGGGGATAAACTATTCGATTTATAAGAAGATCTTAGCCAAGGGCAAGAAAAGGTATGCTTTTGAGATCATGCAGCTCGCGAAAGAGATAAGCGAGAAAGGATAGTGAAACGGGCAAAAGGTGTTCTGAGAAAGCTGTTCTATCCGCCGAAGGGGGTGCTTTATGTGCTTCCTCCGGCGGCATTTACCGCACTCATTTTTATCTTTGCGCTGGAAAAACAGGAAAGCATGATGGCTTATGCTGTTTTTCTTGTGTCTGCTTACGGCCTTTCCATTTTAATTGCCGCATCGCCGCGGGCATTCAGAAGAATAAAAAGCTTTGTTGCGGACAGCCGGGCTGTGAAAAAGCTCTATTCCACCAGGCTGGGAAAGCGGTATTTTACCGACATGTTTTTCAGAGGCGGCTTTGCTATATATCAGGGAATGGCAGTCAACTTTTTGTACGCTCTGTTTCGAACGATCACGGGGATACTGTATTCTTCGGTCTGGTTTATTTCCCTGGCTGCATACCATTTTCTTCTTGGGGGCATGAGGGCTTATTTGATTTATGCCTTTCGGCGAAGAGATGCGGAAAACGCCGCTTATGAATCAGACTGCTACAGAAAAATCGCTTGGCTTTTGTTCCTGCTGAATATCCCGATGGGCGGAATGATATGGCTGATGATAAGAACTGATTCAGGCTTTTCCTATCCGGGATATGTGATATATCTTTCGGCCATTTACACATTTTACACTATGGGAATGTCGGTATATCATCTATCAAAATACAGAAAGCTTGGCAGTCCTATCCTTTCCGCTGCGAAGATCCTGAATTTTGTATCGGCCATGATGTCGGTTCTGGGTCTGCAGACCGCCATGATCTCCGTGTTTTCCACAGAGGGCGGGGAATTCAGAAGAATGATGAACATCGTGACCGGCAGCTTTGTGTATGTGGCAGTGGTGGTCATTGCATTGTTTATGATAATAACCGCGGCGAAAAAGAAAAGGACGGTGCCAAAAGGTGAGCAAGGCGGAAAGCAAATACTTTAATACTGCATTGAAAATGGATGAAGCCTTTCTTGAACTGTTGTCAAAAAAGGACCTTGCCTATATAACAGTTAAGGAAATATGCGAAAAGGCCGGAGTGAACCGCTCTACCTTTTATCTGCATTATGAAACTTTGGGCGATCTGCTTTCCGAAAGCGTAGAGTACATGAACGGGAAGTTCTTGAGCTATATGAAGCCCGAGTTCCAGGAACTCTTGAGCCGGCTTTACGAATGCAGTCTTGATGAGCTTTACCTCATAACCCCTGAATACCTTACGCCTTATCTCAATTACATCAAAGAAAACAAATGGCTTTTCAGAACAGCCAAGGAAAAGCCTGAGGTTTTGGGGCAACAGGAGGCATATGAAGACTTGCTTACCAATGTGTTTCTGCCCATATTGGAGCGGTTTCAGGTACCGGAAGAGAACAGAAGATATCTCATGGCATTCTATATTCACGGCATGATAGCTGTAATCATGGAATGGCTTGATCATGACTGCTTCGACCCGATAGAGAAGATAGTTTTGATTATAAAGCAATGCGTCATGGGACATGAAGAATACGCTCGCTGAAGCTTCACCGGTGTTCGGAACAATATCTTCCGATATCTCAGAATGAGGCGGCTTTCATCAGGGATTCCTTCAATAGTGCAGCCAGCCGGAGCATAAAGCTCCGGCTGGCTGCACTTCTTGTTTTATATCAGGCTGCAGATTCATTTCAAGGAATATACGTTGTGAACAATGCTTCCGGAAAGAAAGCTTTTTATGTTTTCTACCGTTATGTTCATAAGCCTTATTCTGCTTTCCTTCGGAGCCCAGGCAATGTGTGGGGTGATAATGCAGTTTTTGGCCCCAAGCAGCGGGTTGCCGGCCGGGATCGGTTCGGTGGAAACCACATCCATTCCAGCTCCGGCAACCTTGCCGGAATCAAGGGCTGCCCGAAGGTCATGCTCATTGATCAGCGGGCCTCTGGCGGTGTTTATGATCCATACGCCGTCCTTCATTTTTTCAATGGCTTCTTTGCAGATCAGACCTCTTGTTTCTTCTGTAAGGGGGCAGTGCAGAGAAATGATATCCGCCTCCGCAAAAAGCTTTTCAAGGGGAGCGGCCTGAAAGTAAGAAGGGAGCACCTTGCGCTCAATATGGTGATCATAGGCTATCACTTTCATGCCGAAAGCCGCGGCCAGCTTTCCTGTTTGCAGGCCTATCTGTCCGCAGCCGACTATGCCAAGGTTTTTTCCCGCAAGCTCTGTAAGGGGATAGTTCCAGTAGCAGAAATCGGGTGAGCGTGTCCAATCGCCCCGATGGACGCCGGCACTGTGGTCTCCGGCATGATGGCAAAGCTCCAGGATAAGTGCCATGGTAAGCTGGGCGACTGCTCCTGTACTGTAGGCCGGCACGTTGCACACCGGTATGTTCCTTTCCTTTGCGGCTTCCACGTCAACAATGTTATAGCCCGTTGCCAGCACGCCGATATATTTGAGATTTGGGCATTTTCCCATGATGTTCCCGGAAATAACCGTTTTGTTGGTCAGCACGATCTCGGCGTCTCCGATCCTTTCCAGCACTTTTTCAGCCGGTGTTCTGTCATACACAACACAGTCACCTAGCTTTTCAAGCTCGCCCCAGGAAAGATCTCCCGGGTTTTCGGTATAGCCATCCAAAACTACGATTTTCACAGTAATATTACATCACCTTTCAGTTTGATTTTTCACCGCCCGTTTTTTATCCGCTGACGGAATGAAGAATTCTTTTAGAGTTATAGTATCATAAACCCGCTTCAGATAACAACCCCGGTTCGCGAAAATCTCCATACATCAATTGAAAATACATAATTTAGTGCCATAAATCAAAATGATGTGCCTTTTGCTGTACAATTCATATGTGTTATGCTTACGTTGACAGAAAATATCGTACAAAAAGCATGAGGGAGAGAAATGAAATGACTTACACGCTGCGCCGGGAAATTCCCGTGGAAGATGGTTATGATGTTATCGTTGCTGGCGGCGGTCCGGCAGGAACCGCGGCGGCTATCTGCGCTGCCCGTTTAGGCGCGAAGGTACTTTTGCTGGAGTCTCAGGGCTGCCTTGGCGGCATGGGAACTTCCGGTCTTGTCTGTGCCTACGACCCCATGGCAGACGGAGAAAAAATGCTTGTGGGCGGCTTTATGCGCGAGCTGATCGAAACACTGTATTCTCGTGGGTTTACAGGCCCCAAAACCCCTCCGGAGAGCTGGCGCAAGAACTACATGTGCTGGACAAATTTCAGCCCAGAGGGACTAAAGCTTGTACTGGATGAATTGGCAGTGAAGGCCGGGGTGGAGGTGCGCTTTTTCACAAAGGTCATCGACGCTGACGCAGACCCGGAATCTGGTATCGTCGACGGCGTTGTCACAAGCAGTGTGGAGGGCTACCGCTTTATTCGTGGCAAAACCTTTATCGACTGCACCGGCGACGCGATCCTTTCGGGTCTTGTGGGCGCCGCCTTCAGACAAGCCGGAAGAGATACCGAACATATTATGCCTGCCACATTGCCGGCACTTTTTTCGGGTGTTGATTGGTCAAAGCCCAATATTCACACTCAGAATCCCGATGCGGTAAAACTGATCGAAGAAGAGTATGCAGCAGGTAATTTCGAGCAGTGTGACCGGCTGCTTGTGGGCCTTTCCTGCAGCGGCAATACCTACGGTTACTTAAACGGCGGCCATATTTTCGATTTGGATTCTCTGAATGTGGAAAGCCTGACAAAGGGCATGATGCAGGGCAGAAGGATCGCCCAGCAAAACCTCAGGTTATTTAAAAAGCATTCTGAAAGCTGCCGGGAGGCTGAGCTTGTCTGCACCGCCTCGGTTATGGGCGTGCGGGAATCCAGGCGGATCGTGGGAGAATATGAGCTGACCTTTGAAGACTTTAAGGCCAAGCGGCAGTTCCCGGACCAGATCGGACTGTTCAATAAATTTGTGGATGTGCATCCCTATTCTTGCGACAGGGAAGATTTTGAAAAACACCTGGTGGAAAAGAGCAAAGGCGGCATTCTGGGACGCGGAGAGTGCTTTGGCATTCCTTACGGCATTCTGGTGCCGAAGGGCTGGAAGAATTTCTGGGTAGCCGGACGCTGCAATTCTTCAGATGTAATGGTCCATGGAGTTATTCGCGTGATGCCGTCTTCCGCCATGATGGGGCAGGCGGCGGGAACTGCGGCGGTCCAGTCCATCCGCACAGGCCAGACAGCCCGCACGCTGAATACAAGGCAGCTTGTGGAAACGCTGCGTGAAAACGGGGCCAATCTACCGCAGAAGGAACTTAGCGATGAAATGACAGTTTGTTAAGAAAAATATAATAAAAAGCTCCCGGGGGTGGCAATCGGCATGCTGCTCCCGGAAGCTTTTTTCAGCTACGCTGAGCCGCGCAGGAAGATCGCCGGTTAAGATTCAAAAAAAGACGGTGTTAATCTTGAATTTGTGATGCGTTTGCGGTATACTATACCATATATAGTTTTTTGACTTTAAAATTTGAAGGGCGGCACTGCGTTTGAAAGCTTTTTTTTCGAAATACAGGGAGATGATCCTGTATGTCTTTTTCGGCGGCCTTACAACGCTTGTAAATTGGGGCCTTTACTGGATCTTAACATCCGTTTTTCCAGTCCCGTATTTGTGGGCTACCGCCATAGCGCAGATCGCTTCCATCCTTTTTGCTTATGTGACAAACCGCAGCTGGGTTTTTGAGAGCAAGGCGGCAGGTGCGAAAAGCATACTTTTGGAAATGGCGAAATTCTTTGCATGCCGCGGCTTTTCCTTTGTATTGGACCTTGGCTGCATGTACGTGGGTGTGGATCTGCTGCATTGGAATGACAAATGGATGAAACTGATTTCCAACGTGATAGTCATTTGCGTGAACTACGTGTTGAGTAAGGTTTTTGTGTTCAGAAACGCTTCAAAAGACACAAAACATTGACGAAACGGCTTAAAACCGATATAATATTCTGGGTTTATGTAAATTGGAGGTGGGGGATATGGCGCGGACCGGTAAAAGTGGCGAGCAGGATTTTGAAGACCTTTCCAGCTATTCTTCCACTCAGGAGCACAAAAAGCCCAAGGGTCGCTGGCGTATTACGCCTTCCATGATAACTGCCGCGGTTTTCTGTGTGCTTTTTATTGTGGCCGGCATTGTCATGATCTATGTATCTACGGCTCTTCTTGAGGGCCATACGGGAAACAGTGTTACAAAAGATCCGAACAACCTGGAGATCGGTGCGAATGCCGTGATGGACGATAGTATTACCAACATTGCGGTATTCGGCATAGATGCCCGCAGCGAATCCGACATGATCATAGTGCTTACCGTAGATAACAGGCACAGAAAGCTGAAGCTTACTTCGATCATGCGCGATTCCAGAGTGCCGGTGGAAGGCGAGACTACCTCCGGGGAATATCTGAACTGGGATACAAAAATAAGCAGTGCCTATTTCTATGGCGGGCCGCAGCTTGCCATCAGGACACTGAACGAGAATTTCGGATTGAATATAGCGGACTACGTCTCTCTGGACTACTCTGGCATGGCGGCAATCGTAGACGCGCTTGGCGGCGTGGATATGACCCTGACGGCGGAAGAGGTCAGAGAGATCAACAAGAACCTGTGGACCTTGAGCCAGGAGGCCGAAAAATCCAGTGAGTCAGGCGGTCCTTATCCGAGCATTCTCCAGGAGGATTATTTCCCTGACGGAAACGGACAGCTGAATATTGACAGCGGGTATTATGCAGGGGGCACCTTCCATCTCAACGGGAACCGTGCTGTGGCTTACGCAAGAATTTGTGAGCTGGGAGAAGATTATGCCAGGACAGAAAGGCAGCAAAAGGTTTTTTCCTGCCTTGCTGAGAGGCTTTCAGATATGGGAATGACTGAATATCCTGAATTGATCGGGAAGCTGTTGCCCAATTGCAGCACCACCCTGGAACTGGATACCATCGTCAAGTTGGCGGCGATTTTGACCAACGACTTCACTGTGGAAACCATTCGTGTGCCGGATGCGCCGCATGAACAGGATCTGGTCGATGGCCGGGGGGAAGATGGGATCCATTATCTGACTTACGGTATTGAAGCGGCAGCTCAGCGGATCAACAGCTTTATTTTGGAAGAGGACTCCCAGTACTGGGAATCCTATGGAAACACCGGAAGCTCCCCAGAGGGCGACTGACATTTAGCATTTGGATCGGAGGTAGCTGAATATGAGCAAGTTTGAAGAAAGAAGGGGCCCCGCGCATATGGCGGGCCGCAGTGGGAAGGCTTCAAATTCTTCCCGCCGGCGCAGAGAGCCGCTCAGAGATAACTACTACTATGAAGAACCCCGCAGAGGCTCGCGCCGGGATGATTTTGAGGATGTGGAAAGCTATTCTTCCTCTGGAAAAAAGCGGGCAGATCAAAGAGAATTCAAGCGCCAGAAAAAGAAGGGAAGCACAGCCAAAAAAGTCTTTATCATCCTGGCAGTGTTTATCCTGCTGGTCACGGGCGCTGTATATTGGTATGTGAATTTCTATCTGCTTAGGGATCTTACCGTGAGGGGACTTACAAAAACCAAGGAAGAGCTTGTGAATCCCGGCAAGGAAGAAATTCAGGTCCAGATGGACGACAGCATAAAGAACATTGCCCTGCTGGGAACCGATTCCCGAAGCAACGATAACCATGATCAGGTCAGAACCGATATCGTGATGGTCCTGACAGTGGACAACAAGCACAAGAAGATCAAGATGACGTCTATTCTCCGTGACTCCAATGTTTCCATTCCCCTGGAGGACAGCAACGGCGATATTTATTATTCCCCCGATAAGATAACACATGCCTACTTCTGGGGCGGTGCGGAGGCGGGCCCGGAAACCGCGATACGGACGATCAACCGTAACTTCTATTTGGATATTGACGATTATGTGCTGGTCAATTTCTATGATATGGCCCGCATTGTCAACGCGTTTAACGGTGTGGATATTGAACTGAGCGGCGGAGAGGTGCAGCAGCTCAACCAGAATCTATGGGACCTGAGCCAGGAGGTCCTGGATCAGAAGGAAACGGACCGGTATAACGGAGTCACCGGCAGAGAGTATGCGGTGATCCAAAATGAAGATATCATTCCCAATATTTACGGGAACAGAAGCCTTTACAGCGCGGATTATGAATACGAAGAAAAAACGTATCATCTGAACGGCAACCAGGCCGTCGCCTATGCACGAATCCGCCATTTGGAGGGTGGAGATGATGTGCGTGCCAGCCGCCAGCAGACTGTGCTGAAGGCGCTGATCGAGCAGATCAGAGGTAAAAGCAAAACCGAATATCCGGAACTGATAAGACAGGTCATGCCAATGTGTGAAACTTCTTTGAGTTTTACGGATATCGTTGCCATGCTTCCAATCATGTTTACTGATTTCACTATTGAAACACTGACCGTTCCCGGAGAAGAAGAGGAAGCTTTCGGAACCTTCAATGTGACAGACGGCTGGAGCCGCTGGGTGTATTCCTACGACCTGGAGGAAGCGGCCAGGCACATCAACAAGTTTATTTATGAAGATAACGCGCAGCCGGATAAGATAGGCGGAAGAGACGATGTGTACGGTGTGAGCCATCTTACCTATGGATCCTACAGTAACAACAGCGGATCGGGAAGCGCCGATGACCCGGATCTGGATGCCCTGCCTCCCGTAAGTTCTGTTGAGCCGCCCGATGACGATACCTCAAGTGATACAGGCGGGGAAAACTGGGGGGATACTTCCAGCTCCGGCGGCGATAATGGAAATACTTCTTCCACCGGCGGAGAAGATGGGACCTCATCTTCCGGCGGCGGGGGCGAGGATAATCCGGATGGCGGAGGCGGCGAAAATATCCCGCCGGATCTGCCCCCCGATAACGGTGATAATGGCGGCGGGGGCGAGGATAATCCGGATGGCGGAGGCGGCGAAAATATCCCGCCGGATCTGCCCCCCGATAACGGTGATAATGGCGGCGGAGAAGACACCGGTATGATAGAAGGAACAGTCACTGACGGCACATGAAAAGGAGAAGCGCCATGAAAGAACCAGTGTTGGTCATTTTAGCGGCAGGCATGGGCAGCCGGTACGGCGGCGACGGACTGAAGCAGATCGATCCTGTAGGGACCCATGGAGAGAAAATCATCGATTATTCCATGTACGATGCGTATCAGGCCGGATTCAGAAAGGTCTTGTTTGTCATTAAGGAAAAACTTCTGCAGGACTTTGAAGAGACCGTATTTCCAAATGTCAGAAAGCTTATGGAAGTGCAGTATGTGTTTCAGAAGCTGGATGATATTCCCGCGGGATATTCTGTGCCCGAAGGTAGAAAGAAGCCCTGGGGAACCACGCACGCCGCCTTGGTGGCGGCCAGAGCTTTGGGAGATGTGCCCTATGCCGTGATCAATTCCGATGATTTCTACGGCAGGGAAGCTTTTCAGAAGATCTATGATTTCCTGAAAAGCGCCAAAGACGGTATTCCGCTGGATTGCGCTATGGTGGGTTATTACCTTCACAATACCGTTACAGATAACGGCACTGTGAACCGCGGCGTATGCCAGGTGGAAAACGGCTGCCTGACCGGAATAAAGGAATGCCTGAAAATCGGCAAAAGTCCGGACGGGATTTCTTATCCTTCGGAGGACGGAAGCGGCAGGATCCCGCTGGAGGACAATACGATCGTTTCCATGAATCTGTTTGGATTCCCGGCAGGCTTTACACAGGCTATGGAGGAAGGCTTCCTGGATTTCTTCCGTTACGATGTATCTGAGAATCCGACAGGCGCGGAGTTCCTGCTTCCAAATCTGGTTGGAAGGCTTATTAAAGAGGGAAAAGCCACTGTGCAGGTGCTTTCTTCCTCCGACAAATGGTATGGAGTTACCTACAAGGAGGATAAGCCCCAGGTGGTGGCGGGCATCAAGGCTTTGACAGACAACGGCATGTATCCTTCTCCCTTGTGGAAGGAATGAGGAATGCGGCAAAAAATTGGCCCTTTGATGAAAGCTTCATCAAAGGGCGAGCAACCGGGGCCCGTACTCGCAGGATATTTCACTGGGCAAAAGCCCCGGTCCGTATGGACAATATCCTTTGGTTCAGGCGTGCAAACGCAGCTTTTGGTCGCTTGCTAGTATTTTGAGCTTTTGCTTGAAGTTTATGCGCTTGCTCTTAAAAATTTTTTGAATTGCCGTTTTATGTCTTGCATTGCTTGACTTTTTGTGATAAACTTAACATTGCTGTTTTGTGATGTGCGGCTTTGTGCCGTTTTGATCTGCAGAATTTAGGAGGAATCAGAAATGCCGGTTTGGGAAATTATTTTTGCTATCGTACTGTTGCTGTTCTCTGTGGCAATCATTGTTGTAGTGCTTCTTCAGGAAGGCAGCCAGAAGAATGTGGGCGTTGTTACAGGCGGTGCCGACACGTTCCTGTCTAAGAATAAAGCACGCTCTGTCGACGCGTTTTTGTCCCGCTGGACCAAGGTAATCGCAATCGGATTTTTTCTGTTTGTTATCGCCGTCAATATCGTCATGTACTTTGTTGGATAATTTGCTTTATAAGGATGATCTTATAAGGCGTGAAATGCAGCTCAGGCAGCCGGAAATTAACACCGGCTGCCTGCGTTTTGCGTAATTGAGCGGAAAAGGGAGAAAACATGATTTCTTTAGTGGAAACCGATGAGGAAAAAAAGACACTTCTGCGCCTTTGTGATAAGACTGCCTTCGGCTGCAAAATAGCTTCCATTATTGATGTTTATGGCTTCGATAAGAGCTTTGCCTGCTTTTGGCTCGATACCAGGGGAGAGGTCGCCTTTTGCCAGTCTGACGATGTTATGATCCTGTCCGGCACTGTTCTGGACCCGGAGGAGACCGTCGGGTTTCTTCATGCCGTCGGTGCGGGAACGGTGCTTTGCGCGGTCAGAAATGCGGAAGCATTGGAACTCTCTGTTTCTGACACAGGCGACGTGCTGAAGAAACAGCTTCCGGAAGGCGAACCCGCCATGGGCGGCGAGGAGGAAGCGGATATTCGTGAGCTGTACGACCTGTTGGAGGAAGAAGGGATGGTAACGGAGTTCGAGCCATTCTATCTTGATCTTTCCCATAAGCTGAGGCATCATGGCGCTAAAGTTTTCACACGCAGGATAAACGGCGAGCTTGCCGGCTGCGCCGTTGTTTCCTCCATTGGGCGCTGTGCCGTGATACTTTCAGCTTTGGCAGTGCGGCCTGATTTCCGCAGAAAAGGGGTGGGAACGGAATTGGTAAAAAGTGTAGAGGCCGATTTCCCGGGGAAAACGCTGTATGTGTTCCGTGAAAAGGAAAAGAACCGGGAATTTTATAAGACTCTTGGCTATAGTAAAGCGGACACCTGGGTTTGCTCCAGGAGAAAAGGCTGACATGGGGAGAAAGAAAAATGATCTATCCATATTTTGATATTGACAGCAGGCTTCAGGATATCTCGAACAGGGTGGAGGAAAAAATAGCGTGCCGCCTGGACGGGATCGGAGAGATCCAGCGCTACAACCAGCAGAAGATGCTGGCTGCCTTTCATAAGGCAGGCGTAAGCGAAAGCCATTTTGCGGGCAGCACCGGCTATGGCTACGGCGACAGGGGAAGAGATGTGTTGGATGAGGTTTACGCCAACGCCCTGGGCGCTGAAGACGCACTGGTCCGCTGGAATTTTGTAAGCGGCACGCATACGCTTACGGTGGCGCTTTTCGGGCTGCTGCGGCCGGGAGACAAAATGCTTTGCGTCACCGGCACGCCCTATGACACGATCCAAGGCGTTATCGGCATAAACGGTAGGGAAGAGCCGGGATCATTGAAGGAATTCGGCATTTCCTACGATCAGGTGGGGCTGCTTCCAGACGGCACGCCGGACTATGCCGGAATGGAAGAGAAGATCTCTCCCGCTTACCGAATGATCTATATCCAGCGGTCCCGGGGCTACAGCCTGCGCCCTTCTCTTACGGTGGAGGAAATCGGCAGGATGATCGAAATCTCGAAAAGGAAGGCCCCAAGCTGCATCGTTATGGTGGACAACTGCTACGGTGAATTTACCCAGAAGGAGGAGCCAGCCGATTTCGGAGCAGACATCATGGCGGGCTCTCTCATCAAGAATCCCGGCGGCGGGATCGCCCCCACTGGCGGATATATCGCGGGAAAAAAGGAATTGGTGGAGCTTTGCGCCTACCGCCTCACCACTCCGGGCACGGGTCGGGAGATCGGCTGCACTTTAGGGCAGAACCGCGAGCTGTTCCTCGGAGCCTTCCACGCGCCTCATGCCGCAGGAGAAGCGGTGAAAACGGCGGTGTACGCTTCGGCGCTCTTCTCAGAGCTTGGGTTCGGCGTTTCTCCCGCGCCTGAGGAGATCAGGGGAGACATCGTTCAGGTGATAAAGCTGGGAGGCAGGGAACAACTGATCGCTTTTTGCCGCGGTGTGCAGAAGGGCGCACCGGTAGATTCCTTTGTCACACCGGAGCCCAGCCCCATGCCGGGCTACGACAGCGACGTGATCATGGCTGCGGGTGCTTTTACCCTGGGTTCCTCCATTGAGCTTTCCGCCGACGCGCCTTTGCGGGAGCCCTACGCCGTGTGGATGCAGGGGGGCCTGAATTACCACAGCGGACAGCTCGGGATCTTGCTGGCTGCTCAGGAAATGCTGAACGAAAATCTCTTGTCCTTATAGCTGTTTGCCCGGAGGAAAAACCTCCGGGCTTTTCTGTCAAAAAGATTTCCCCGCCCACTTGACTCGAACACGGTGTCGTACTTTATACTGAAGACTAGCCAGACGGAGCAAATTTGAACCCGGTTTTGCCGGGAGTATTTTCGCCTGCCCGTCGTTAAAATGCTCGTGAATCCGCAAGGATTCACTCCGCTTTTGCCTAGGTCGGACAAAAATCCGCCGCGGCAAAACTTCTTTGAACTGAAAACGGACAATTTATTGTCCGTTTTTAGCGGATTCAAATCCGCGCCGTCTGGCTGGGAAAGGAGAGAGAAGCCATATGGAAAGCTTGAAAACAGTGACAGAGGTATCCAGGGAATACGGCGTATCCGCCCGAATGCTCCGCCATTATGAGAAAACTGGGCTGATTTCCAGCGTAAGGAAGGAGGGCTATGCCTATCGTGTGTACAGCGAAAGGGATATTGCCCGCCTTCGGCAGATCCTGGTGCTGCGAAAGCTGCGGATCTCTTTGAAGGAGATTGGCCAGATCCTGGAGGACCCGGGCGCCTCTGCCGCCATTACCGTGCTGGAGCGAAACCTTGCTTTGCTGGACGAAGAGGCAAAGGCCCTCTCCGCTGTGCGGGAGCTTCTGGCTCAATTTCTTGATGCCTTGAAGGCACGGGCGCAGCTTTCCGCCGGAGAGGTCCTGTTATCCGACCATAAGCTTTTGGAGCTGGCAAATTCTCTTTCTCTTTCCAAAGCGCAGCTGCAAAATGAAAGAAAACCAATCATGCAGGAGGAGCTTACTATGGCTGAACAGACCAGAAATACCATGAACGATGTGCGTATCGTACATTTACCCGCCGCTACCGTGGTTTCCGCCCATGTTATCGACGACGACCCGGAGGATAAGGCGGGGGCGATGATCTCTGATTTTGTCCGGGAAAACCGGGTGTGGGAAAAGCTGCCCGGAATTCGGATGTACGGCTTTAATCACCCGAACCCCAAGGATGAAACAGGCTTTCACGGGTACGAATTCTGGGTGACGATCCCAGAGGATATGGAGGTAAAGCCGCCTTTTCAAAAGAAATATTTTCCCGGCGGCACCTATGCCGCCCATATGATCCAGATGGGAAATTTCCACGAATGGGCCTGGCTGGACGAGTGGGTGCGGACAAGCAGCGAATATGATTACTGCGGGTGCGGGGACCCGGATGTCATGTACGGTTCTCTGGAAGAGCATCTTAATTTTCACGACCATATTCAGGAAACGCCTGTGGGAGAACCGGAAACGCATCAGCTTGATCTTTTGATCCCGGTAAAGAGAAGGTGAAATTAGCATAAGGAAAGCCGGTTGTCTGATGGACAGCCGGCTTTTTGCAGTGTTGCTGTCAGATGTTTGCTTTTGCTGTCAGAAAGGTCAGAGGGCAAGGGCGCCAACTGCTGATTGAGTTGCCCCTTTCGATTGTTCGTTCCTCATTGCTTATTTTTAAAATGCCCATTTCTAACGTCTAATTACTAAAAGCTAACAACTGATGTCCCAAAGATGTTTTTTTAGATCAACTCTGCCGTCAGGAAGGAAGGCGACCCCTTCCTCTTCCAGCATATCCCGCTGTATTTCCTTTCCGCCGAAGGCCTGGTCACAGCACAGCCTGCCATCGCTGTAAAGAACGCGGTGGCAGGGGAGACCAGCTGGAGCACGGTACATGGCGGCTCCCACGATTCTTGCGGCTCTTGGACTGCCTGCCATAGCGGCAAGCTGGCCGTAGGTCGCCACCTTTCCTGAGGGAATTTGCGATACAAGGTCATATATTCTTTGGGGAAAGGTTTTCAAAAAGCATCTCCGTCCTTTCTTTTCATGCAGATGGGAGGAATGTTCCTTTGAATTTTAGCGGATATCCTTTCTTCTGTACTGCCAAAAGGCCAGGGCCACAGCGGCGCAGGTGATCGCCATGCCCGCCGCCAGGTATTCGGGGCGAATGGAATGATCCGACAGAATATCCGTTCCCTCCGCATAGCCAAAGGGCGTAAAATACTTCAGGAATTCTGTTTCCTCCAATAGATTCGCGATAAGGTTTAAGAAATAGAACAGAGCGGCAAGTCCCAGACCAAGTCCCATGCCTCCGCGGCAAAGGAAAGCGGAAATACCAAAGGTGACGGCCGCTGTTTCAAGCTGCATCAGGAAATATGCCAGAAACAGCAGCGCAAGGGAAGAGACCTCCATGGTTTCGGTTATCATGGCCATGGTGATCAGCGTGACAAGAACGGCGGCAAGATCAAGCACAAAAAGCTGACAAACGATCGCCAAAAGCTTTTCTGTTACAACGGCTGTCCTGGAAACGGGGTGGCTGAGCAGGAATTCAGCGGTATGTTCCTTTTCTTCTTTTGCGAGGGCGGATGTCCCGATCAGCGCGGCAAAGAACGCGCCGCCCAGCCCCAGTACATTGCCGCATTCTACCGCGAAAAATCCGGAAAACTCGCCAAAGCTTACCTTATCCATGCCAAAGGCCTGGGAAAAGCTGCCCATATCCGCGAACATTTCGCTTACTTCTCCCATTTGACTTGACATTTCCGGGTATATCAGAATACAGATGCCGAGCAGAAATGAAACGGCTGTTGTCCAGATCAGAAGAGAAGTCCTGCCCTGTCTGAGCTCATGCTCCAAAATAGTCATGTTCGGCGCCTCCTTTTTCGTAGTAGTGAAGAAAGATCTCTTCCAGATCGGGTTCTGAGATCGTAATGTCGGTGATCGGAAGGGCAGGAAGCTCCGTCAGCAGCGCATCGGGCTTTCCGCCGTACAGAAAGCTTACACTGTTTTCGGTTTTCTGAACATCCCGGATATGCTCCAGAGACGGAACTTCTGTCACGCCTTGCAACACGACACGCTTTGCGCCGGCATGGCCCAGGTTTTCCACACAGTCGGAAGCCAAAAGCCTGCCTTCCCGGATTACGGCGGCGTGGCGGCAATAGCGCTGTATTTCGGAGAGAACATGGGAGGACAAAAAAACCGTGGCTCCCTCGTTGTTTCGCTCCTGCAAAAGCCGGTAAAATTCCCGTTGGACCAGTGGATCCAGTCCGCTTGTGGGTTCATCCAGAATGTAGAGCTCCGGCCTGTGCTGCATGGCGCAGACGATCCCCACCTTTTTCCTGTTTCCCAGGGAAAGATCCTGCACCTTTCGGCTTGGATCCAGTCCCAGCCGGTTACAGAGCAGCATTGCTTCCTCAGCGCAGTCTTTCTTTTGAAGCTCAGCGGAGAATTTCAGCACGTCCCGCACCCGCATGCCGTTGTAAAACATGGTTTCCGACGGAAGATACCCGATGTGTGAAAGGCAATCTGTCCGGCGGGTCCTGATATTTTCTCCCAAAACCTCAGCAGAACCTCCAGTGGGGGAGATGAGCCCTAAAAGCGTTCGGATCAGAGTGCTTTTTCCGGCACCGTTTGGGCCGATGAATCCGAAAAAATCACCTTGGGGAACGATCAGATCCATATCGATGATGCCCCGGGCTTTGCCGTAATACTTCGTCAGCTTTTTTGTTTCTATTGCGTTCATGTGGCTTCCTCCTTTCGCTGATAAACGTTTTTCCAAAAGGCCAAAAGCTGTTGAAAATCCTGTCTCATTTTTTCAACGTCCAATGCGCCGCGCTGAAGCATCTCCCACAGATATCCTTCCGAAGCCCAGTACATTTCCCGGTGCATCATCTGCAGATCGAGCCCGGGGATCAA
>CAZNZS010000045.1:0-19175 GCA_964577585.1 uncultured Acutalibacter sp. | reverse complement strand
CGAGGAAAACGGCATGGAATTTGAGGCCACCAAGGTGGGCGACCGCTATGTGCTGGAGGAAATGCGCCTGAGCGGCTACAATTTCGGCGGCGAGCAGAGCGGCCATGTAATTTTCCGGGACTTTGCCACCACCGGCGACGGCCAGCTGACCGCCTGCCAGCTTTTAAGCCTGCTGCACCGGAGAGAGGCGAAGCTTTCCTCCCTTGCCACCCTGATGCAGCGCTTCCCCCAAACCATCGTGAATCTCCGGGTGTCCCCCGAGGGGAAGCTCGCCTTCTATACCGACCACAAGGTGCGCGCCGCCATCGACAAAGTCTCCGAGACGTTGGGCAAGGACGGGCGGATCATTGTGCGCCCCTCCGGCACCGAGCCCCTGCTGCGGGTGATGGTGGAGGGAAAGGACGAGGCGTTGATCGAAAAGCTGGCAAACGACGTGGCGGAGGTCATAAAGGCGGAGCTGTGCTGAATGGCCTAGCGGATCGCCGGAGGTGTAAAAATGGAACGGATAGAAGCCTTTGAGCAGATGCTTTCTAACGTGCAGAAGCAGGCCGCCTATGAGGCGGAGCAGATGGAGCGGCTGAAGGCCCAGGGCAGGGAAAAATCGGCGACTTACCGGCAGTATCTCGGCAATCGCGCGTTTTACAGAATGATCTTGGAACTGTACAGAAAACACGGGCTGATCGAGTAAGAGGACCCGTATGTGGGAGAAAGACATGAGAACAGCCAATTGGCAGGATTACGAACTGATCGATACGGCGGACGGCGAGCGCCTGGAGCGCTGGGGAGATATCCTTCTGATCCGGCCGGACCCCCAGATCATCTGGCAGGGGGAGAAAGAGGATCCCCGCTGGAAAAACGCCCATGCCCGCTATCACCGGTCTGGCACCGGTGGCGGGAAGTGGGAATTTTACAAACCCGTTCCGGAAAGCTGGGAGATCCGCTGGAAAGAGCTCACCTTCCGCTTAAAGCCCATGGGGTTTAAGCACACCGGCCTTTTTCCCGAGCAGGCGGTCAACTGGGACTTCGCCATGGAAAAGATCCGGCAGGCGGGCAGGCCCGTCAAGGTGCTGAACCTGTTTGGCTACACCGGCGCGGCCACCCTGGCCTGCCTGAAGGCCGGCGCGCAGGTCACCCATGTGGACGCCTCCAAGGGCATGGTGCAGTGGGCCAAGGAAAACGCCGGGGCTTCCGGGCTTTCCGACCGGCCTGTGCGCTGGCTGGTCGATGATTGTATCAAGTTTGTCCAGCGGGAGCAGCGCAGGGGCAGCACCTACGACGCTGTTATCATGGACCCGCCCTCCTATGGCCGGGGACCGGGGGGCGAAGTCTGGAGACTGGAGGAACAGCTTCAGACGCTGATAGAGCAATGCCTTCCCATTTTGTCGGAGCAGCCGTTATTTTTCTTGCTGAGCTCCTATGCCACCGGACTTTCTCCGGCAGTGATGGAATATCTGCTGGAATTGCTGCTGCAAAAGCGCTTTGGCGGAGAGGTTTTTGCCGATGAGATCGGCCTGCCGGTGACCGCCAGTGGCCTCATACTGCCGTGCGGTAGCACGGCAGTATGGACAGCAGCAAACCGTTCACTTTGAAAATTTCCGCAGGAAATTTTCGGAATAAAAAATGGAACCCATTTTTCGTTTGCCCTGCGGCAGCACGGCGTGCTGGGTGCTGGATACTAGATGCTGGATTTGAAAGGAGAGAAAGCAGATGCCCTTTCTGGAACTGAAGGATGTGCATTTTTCCTATGAACCTCAGGCGGCAGACGCCAAAGAAGCTCTCAAGGGGATCTCGCTTACCATAGAAGAAGGACAGTTTGTGGCACTTTTGGGCCACAACGGCTGTGGAAAATCCACAGTGGCAAAGCTTTTAAACGGAATGCTTGTTCCCACCGCGGGAAAGGTGATCGTGGACGGGATCGACACCACTGAAGAGGACGAGCAGCTGGAAGTGCGCCGCCGGGTGGGGCTGGTGCAGCAGAATCCGGATAACCAGCTTGTGGCCGGTGTCGTGGAGGAAGACGTGGCCTTCGGGCCGGAAAACCTGGGAATCCCGCCGGAGGAGATCCGCCGTCGGGTAGACGAGGCCCTGAAGGCTGTGGACATGTACGAATTCAGAGAGCACGCGCCCCATAAATTATCCGGCGGCCAGAAGCAGCGTGTGGCCATCGCGGGGATCATCGCCATGGAGCCGCGCTGTATCGTTTTGGATGAGCCCACCGCCATGCTGGATCCAAGAGGACGGGTGGAGGTCATGGACACGGTCAGGCGCTTGAACCGGGACAAGGGGATCACGGTGGTTCTGATCACCCACTATATGGACGAAGCCGTTCAGGCGGGCCGTGTAGTGGTAATGGATAACGGCGGCATCCTGGCGGATGGAACTCCCCAGGAGGTTTTCGGCGATGTGGAAATGCTGAAGCGTCACGATCTCGATGTGCCCCAGGCCACGGAACTGTGTTATCGCCTGAAGGCGGCAGGCATCAGGATCTCCGATCTGCCTCTTTCGGTGGAGGCTTGTCTGGAGCTGTTTCAAAAGCTCCGGCCAGGAAGAACGGAAAAGGAATGAAGGATTTCCCCGCGGCAGATACAGACAGGATTTTAGGAGAAGGGACTTCTCATATGACCATTTTGGAAACACAGGATCTGACATATGAATACGGCGCGGGCACGCCCTTTTCCAAAACTGCCCTCCAAAAGGTGTCGGTTTCCGTAAAGCAGGGCGAATTTCTCGGAGTGATCGGCCATACCGGCAGCGGGAAATCCACCCTGATCCAGCTTTTGAACGGCCTTTTGAAGCCCACCTCGGGCAAGGTGCTGCTGGACGGAAAAGACATCTGGGAGGACCCCAAAAGGATTCGAAGCGTACGCTTTCGTGTGGGAATGGTTTTTCAGTATCCGGAGTATCAGCTCTTTGAAGAAACCGTACTGAAGGATATCATGTTTGGTCCTAAAAACATGGGCCTTTCCGACGAACAGGCCAGGGAAAGGGCAATGGAGGCCGCCAGGTTCACAGGGCTTCGGGAAGAACTGCTGGAAAAATCTCCCTTTGAGCTTTCGGGGGGAGAAAAGCGCCGGGCCGCTATCGCGGGCGTGATCGCCATGGATCCGGAGGTCCTGATTTTGGACGAGCCCACGGCAGGTCTCGATCCCAGGGGAAGGGATGTGTTGCTTTCCCAGATCACCCAATATCACAAGGAGCGCCAAAACACCGTGCTTCTGGTTTCCCATAGCATGGAGGATATTGGCCGCACCGCAGACCGTCTGCTGGTGATGAACGGTGGAAGGGCTGCCATGCTGGACAACACCAGGGCTGTATTTTCCAGGGGAGAAGAGCTGGAAGAAATGGGCCTGCGCGTGCCGCAGATCACAAAGATCATGCAGGAGCTGGAGAAGCAGGGGTACCCCGTGGACCCTTCCACGCTGACCGTGGACGAGGCCATACGGCAGCTTCTGCCCTTCTTCAAAAGATGGGAGAGTGATTTTACATGATTTCCGATATTACCCTGGGTCAGTATTTCCCGGCCCGCTCTCTCCTTCATAAAACCGATCCCAGGCTGAAAATATGCCTTACGGTTTACCTGATCGTGCTTGTTTTCCTTTCGGGAAATTTCTTTTCCCTCGCCTTTACCTGCGGCTGTATCGCCGCCTGTATGATCCTTTCCCGTATTCCGTTCAAAATGTATCTGAAGAGCCTGAAGCCCATCCTGATCCTGATCGCCTTTACCGCGGTCCTGAACCTGTTCTACGGTACGGGGGAGCCGCTTTTCCAGTGGTATTTTCTTAAGATTACGAAAAACGGGATCATCAACTGCATTTTTGTTTCCCTGCGTATCGTGCTGCTGATTTTAGCCAGCTCGGTGCTGACCTTTACCACATCCCCCACGCAGTTGACAGATGCCATTGAGCGGCTTTTGAAGCCCCTTTCCAAGCTCCATGTGCCGGTCCATGAGTTTGCCATGATGATGACCATCGCCCTCAGGTTCGTGCCCACGCTTTTGGAGGAAACAGACAAGATCATGAGCGCCCAGAAAGCCAGGGGCGCTGACATGGAAAGCGGCGGAATCGTCCAGCGCGTCAAGGCACTGGTGCCCGTGCTGATCCCGCTTTTTGTTTCCGCCTTCCGCCGGGCCTTTGAGCTTGCCACCGCCATGGAGAGCCGGTGCTATCACGGTGGCGAGGGAAGAACAAAGATGAAAATTCTGAAATTCGGCGGCACAGACTGGCTGATCCTGGGCTCAGCGGTTTTGGCCCTGGGCTGTTTCCTGGCCCTGAACATACTGCTGGCTCCCAGCGTTATCTGGTAGGACCTATGATATATCAATATTGTGAAAAGGAAAATTTTGAAGATTTCGCCAGTGGGAGGGTGCTGCTCCATCGGACGGGATACCCCAATTTTCCCGTCAGATTGGCTCAGGAAATTTTCAGCCGGTGTCTGGCCCGGATCGATGGCGCCGGTCCTCTGTGCCTGTACGACCCCTGCTGTGGGGGAGGCTATTTACTGACCGTGCTGGGCTTTTTGAATTATGAAAGGCTCGGGTCGATCTTGGGCTCTGACATCGGTGCCGAAGCCGTGCAGCTTGCCCGGGAGAATCTGTCTCTGCTCCGGGAGGATGGGTTGGAGCGGCGAAAGGCGCAGCTTCAGCAGTTATGGGCCCTGTACGGCAAAAGCTCACATCAGGAAGCTCTGGAAAGCGCGGAACGGCTGAAAGGGATCCTGGCAGGGCGGACCCATGAAATAGAGTGCCGGGTGTTTCAAAGGGATGTTTTTTCCAAAATGCCTCAGGAGGATCCGGCCTTTCAGGCTGACGTTATTTTTACGGATGTCCCTTACGGAAATCTGGTGGAATGGAAGAGCCCGGAAGAAGGCGGCGCCAATTTCCTTGACCGACTGCTGCCGGTGGTAAAGGAGAACTCTGTGATAGCCATCTGCTCGGACAAGCGGCAGCAGTTCCGGTCGGAACGCTTTCGCAAGGTGGAAAAACAGGCGGTAGGGAAACGTTTATTTCAGATATTCGTACCCGCTTGGATCTGACGCTTCCGGTGAACCGGCGGCAAAAAAACAGGGAGAATACTTTATGGATCAGGACTTTTTCAAAATATGGTTTTCAGGCTTTTGCGGTGGCCTCGAGGATATGGGCGAGACCAACCGCAGGCTGCTGGAAGGCTGCGGGAAGTGCAGCTTTCTTGTCACGGTGAGATAGGAGCCGCTTATGCAGAATCTGCTTTTTACCATTTCTTATGTGGGTACCCGCTACCACGGCTGGCAGATCCAGGAAAATGCTTTGACCGTTCAGGAGGTCTTCCAAAAGGCGCTCTTTACCGTGACCGGTCTTTCCGAGGACATCAAGGCCTGCTCCCGGACGGATACCGGCGTTCACGCCCGGGAATTCTGCCTCAGCCTGCTGACGGAAAGCAAAATTCCCCCGGAGCGGCTGGCGGCGGCCCTGAACCATTATCTGCCGGAGGATATCGCCGTGAAGGGCTGCAGAGAGGTTCCCCTGGATTTCCATGCCCGGTATTCCTGCAAAGGAAAGGAATATTCCTATGAGATCTGGAACGATCCGGTGCGGGAGCCCTTCCTTTTCGGGCGGGTCCTGCATTACTGGTATCCCATTGACGAAAGCCTTCTAAACGAGGCCGCAAAGCACTATCTGGGCAGTCATGATTTTTCGTCCTTCTGTACATTGGACAGCCGGGAACGGGGCGACCTGACCCGAACCGTGACAAAAGCGGAGATGGAGCGCCGGGGCAGCCTTGTGGTGTTCCGCGTTGCGGCTGACGGGTTCCTCTACAACATGGTCCGCATTATGGCGGGGACCCTCCTGCGGGTGCAGCAGGGAAAAATTTCCCCCGAAGATATTCCGAAGATCCTGGAAGCGAAGGATAGAAGAGCGGCCGGGCCTACGGCCCCGGCCTGCGGCCTGTACCTGAACAGAGTGTTTTATTGAGCTTCCGGGGCGAAAAGAAGACAGCGAGGTGAGAAAATGGCGAAAAAGGACTCCAAAAACAAGAAGCACGGCGGGGAGATCGTGGATTTTCAGGAATATCGTGAACCCGGCGCGTATATTGAATATGAAGAGGACGAGGAGCAAAGAGCCCAGGAAGAAAAGCGGCTGAAAAAGATGCGGGTGCCCAAGGCGGTATACCGGATCGCCGTCATTCTTCTCATCCTGATCGTCGGTTTGGCGGTGTGGGTGAATCGGGAATGGCTCACGCCTCAAAACATTTCCAGCTGGGTGCAGCTTCAACTGAAGGGCACGGAGCAGGGAGACGGGTTTCCTGTTTCCATAACCGGTTCTTCCGTTTCTGCTTCCAATTTTGGAGTGCAAAACGGCAATGCTTTGATTTTAAGCGATACGGCACTCACCATGCTGGACGACACGGGCCGGGAACTGTTTTCCCTCCGCCACAGCTTCAACCAGCCCGCCATGAGGACTTCCTACGGGAAAACGCTGCTTTACAATCAGGGCAGTCTGGGATATATGGTGCTTTCGGGGCCGGACACTGTGATCAACGGCTCGTCGGAAAAGGAAATCATGGTCGGAGCCATAGCGCAGAACGGCAGCTTTGCCTTTGGCGTTCAGGGTGAAGACGGCGCTTCTCAGCTGAATGCTTATTTAGCGGACGGAAGCCTTCAGTCATATTATCAGTTCGCGGAGGATTACATTACCGCCGTTGCCCTGAATTATGACGCCACCTGTGGGGCTGTGTGCACGGTTCGCAGCGAAAGCGGCGAGCTTGTATCGAAGGTAACAGTGTTTGATTTTAACCGGGAGGATCCCATTGCCGCATACGAAACTCCGAATAATCTTCTGCTTGACATCTGCTGGACGGAAAACGGTGATATTTACGCGGTGGGAGAATCCGCCCTGTTGATCTCCCGGTCCTCTCAGTACGAATTTACCGAATACAGCTATGAAGGCCGCCAGCTCACTTCCTATTTGTTGAGCCAGGGCAGAGCTTTTCTCTCCGTTTCCGCCTATGAGCATGCCGGCCCAAGCACGCTGCTGATCTTCCACGGATCGGGCGAGCCCGTGCGGGTAGAGGCCGCAGAGCGCATCGTTTCCCTGTCCGCCTCAGGCGGTACAGTCGGAGCTTTGGTGGACGGAACAGCCCATTTCTATGACTATTCCACGGGAATGGAGCAGGGCCAGGTAAGCGCGGGAAACGATGCGAAAAGCCTTGCCTTGGCAAGCGAACGCATGGCATATGTGCTGGGCGTGAGCGAAGCGCGGACGATCGAACTGAAAAACTGACAGGCAGTAAGATATCTGTAAGACCTTTAGGGCTTGTGAATCGTTTGAGAATGTGATATATTTATCAGGTGAATTTTATCTTGGCGCGCGGAAGGAGGGAAGAGCTTGCAGTATTTGTGGGATCTCGGGATCCTCTGCGTTCTGGTGCTGGTGACGGCGCTGGGCGTGAAAAGGGGATTTATCAAGTCCACCGTTCATTTTCTCGGCGCTGTAATAGCGGCTTTTCTGGCCTCCGCTCTCGGCGGCGCCGCCGCGAAATGGGTGTTTGACGCTTTTTTCCGCGAAGGTCTGGTAGCACGGATCGCGAGCTCTATAGCTCCCCTGGGGGAAGGCAGCATTTCCGCGGCGGTATCAGAGGTGCTGGAGTCGCTGCCCGACTTTCTGGTGAGGACCCTGGAAGACGCCGGTATTACCGCCAACAGTCTGGAAGGGATCGTGTCCACAAGAAGCGGGGAGGTGCCAGAGCTTATCGCGGACGCTCTGGCTCCGGTATTTATCAGCTTTTTGAAGGTACTGGCAGTGTTTGTGCTGTTCATGCTGTTTATGATTTTGGTGCGCCTTTTGGCGGATCTGGTCTCAAGTATGTTCACCTTGCCGCTCTTGCGGCAGGTAAACGGTCTTTTGGGCGGTGTATTCGGCTTTTTGCTGGCCCTTGTCTCCATTTGGGTCATCCTTTCCGCTTTGCAGGTGTTTTTACCGATGCTGACGCCTGAGGCGCAGACAGAGGTAAACGAGCTTCTGGACCGCTCCGTGATCCTGGGCATCCTGACAAAGATGAATCCTCTGCGGGTCATGTTCGGAAAATAGGGGAAGCAGATCGGGAACAGAGAATTGAAAAAGTGAGGAAGAACCATGTCCGGAAAACCCGTAAATCAGAATATCACGGTCCCAAACGCTCTTTCGGTTCTGCGAATTTTGCTTGTGCCATTTTTTGTGTGGGCCTTTTTGACCGGTAATCTGCCCGCGGCAGTATCCCTGTTGGTGATTTCCGGACTTTCGGATATGTTTGACGGGCTTATTGCCAGAAAGTTCAACCAGGTGACCGAGCTGGGAAAAATGCTGGATCCATTTGCGGATAAGCTGACCCAGGGCGCGGTGGCGCTCTGCCTTGCCATCCGATTCCCGGTGGTATGTCCGGTGCTGATCATTTTTATTGTAAAAGAAATAGCCATGCTGTGCGGCGGGATCGTGCTGCTCAAAAACAAAAAGCGCCCCTGCGCCGCCAAATGGTATGGGAAGGTCGCCACAGTGCTGTTCTATATTTCCGTGACGGTCATTGTGGTGCTGGACGGCTTTTTCCACATCTCCGCTGCCGTTTTCAGCGGCGTTGCCTACGGCCTGCTGACGGTTACCGCGGTGATGATGATCTATTCCGCTTTGAAATATTTCCAGATCTTTCTTGAAATACTTCACTCTGACGATGAAAAATATAATTTGGACCTGCCGGATGAAATTCGTGCCAAAACCGTGCGGGAACCGCATAAGAAATAAAGGAGGTATCCTGTATGATGATGTGCAGCCGTTGTCATAAAAGGCCTGCGGTGGTATTTGTTTCCCATTCCATGAATGGGCAGGATTCCCAGGGCCTTTGCCTTGTGTGCGCAAAAGAGTTGGGCATAAAGCCCGTGAATGATATAATGGAAAAAATGGGGATCAGTGAGGAAGAGCTTATCGCCGCCACCGATGAAATGAGCCGGTTCATGGAAATGAACGGAGAAAACGGGGACGATGAAGACGACGGGGACGACGGCTTTATGCCCGGCGGAGCCGCCACGCTTATGCCCACCGATATGATGCTGGGAGGCGCGCCGGGAGAAAACGGCGGCGCCGCAGATACGGGCGTTCGGGATAAAAAGGAAAATTTTCACAGGAAAAAGCGAAAGCACATCCAGAATTACTGCACCGATCTTACCGCGAAGGCCCGTGGCGGAGAGCTTGACGCCATCATCGGCCGGGAACGGGAGATCGAGCGGGTGGTACAGATCCTTTCCCGCCGTACCAAAAACAATCCCTGTCTGATCGGCGAGCCCGGCGTCGGCAAAACCGCCGTCGCGGAGGGCCTTGCCCTGCGTATCGCAAGGGGAGAGGTGCCTGCCCGGCTGAAGGAAAAAGAGGTGCAGCTTCTCGACCTTACCTCGCTGGTGGCGGGAACCCAGTTCCGCGGCCAGTTTGAAAGCAGGATCAAAGGCCTGATTGATGAGGTGAAGGCTGCTGGAAACATCATTTTGTTTATTGACGAGGTCCACAACCTTGTGGGCACCGGAGACGCAGAAGGAAGCATGAACGCCGCCAACATTTTGAAGCCCGCTCTTTCGAGAGGACAGATCCAGGTGATTGGCGCGACCACCTTCGCGGAATACAGAAAGTACATTGAAAAGGACGCCGCGTTGGAGCGCCGGTTCCAGCCCGTTACGGTGGAGGAACCTTCGGTCGAAGACGCGGTACAGGTTCTTCTGGGCATTAAGAGCTATTATGAGGCATATCACCGCGTGACGGTTTCAGAGCATATCGCCCGCCGCATGGTGCTGTTGGCGGAACGTTATATTACGGACCGCTATCTGCCGGACAAGGCCATCGATCTGCTGGACGAGGCCTGCGCTTGCGCCGCCCTGCGCAATAAGAAGCTGGAGGAATACGATTCCGCCGAGCTTTCTCTCAGACGGGAGAGAAATAAAGAACAGACTCTTTCAAATCCCGGAAACGGGGAGCAGGTGGATTACGAGGAGCTGGCGAAGACCCACTATCGAATCGCCACTCTGGAGGAAAATCTCAATACCCTGCGTGCGGAAGGCGTATTTGCCGCCGTGGAGGACCAGGATGTGGCCCACGTTATTGAGCTTTGGACAGGGATACCGGCTTCCAGAATAGCGGAAAATGAGCTGCAGAAGCTCAGTCATCTGGAAGAGGTGCTTTCCAAAAAGATCATCGGTCAGGAGGAGGCTATCAAGGCTGTTTCCGCTGCTGTTCGCCGCAGCAGAGTGCAGATCAGCCCCCGCCGCCATCCTGCCTCCTTTATTTTTGTGGGCCCAACGGGAACCGGAAAAACTGAGCTGGTACGGGTGCTTTCTCAGGAATTATTCGATACCCCGGAAACGTTGATCCGGCTGGACATGTCAGAGTTTATGGAAAAGCATTCGGTTTCCAAGATCATCGGTTCTCCTCCCGGCTATGTGGGCTATGACGAGGCTGGCCAGTTGACGGAAAAGGTGCGCAGAAAGCCCTATTCCGTGCTGCTCTTCGATGAGATCGAAAAGGCGCATCCTGACGTGATGAATATCCTTCTGCAGATCTTGGATGAGGGCCGCATTACAGATGCCCACGGGCGCACTGTAAATTTTGAAAACACGGTTATCATTATGACCTCAAACGCCGGCAGCGACAGAAAGGAAGGCTCTCTGGGTTTTGCGAAGACCGCTGCCGATATGAGCAAGGAAAAAGCCATGAAGGCGCTGCGGGAATTCCTGCGGCCGGAGTTTTTGAGCAGGATCGACGAAACGGTCATCTTCCGTCCGCTGGATGAAGAGGATTATAAAAAGATCGCTGCCCTGATGCTGGACGAATATGTCGGCTCCCTGAAAGAAAAGGGGATCGCGATGAAATACGATGACGCGGCCTGTGTTCTGCTGGCTGAGAAGTCCATCCACGGTGCCAGCGGCGCGAGAGACCTGCGGAACAACATTCGCAGGCTTGTGGAAGACCGCATCGCAATGCTCCTGGTGGAGCACGGCGAAGCCGGTATTGCCGGTCTGGCGGTTACGGCGGCAGACGGCGAGCTGCAGGTGACCGCACTGTAAGAAGAGAAAGGGAAAGGACGGGGATTCCCCGTCCTTTTTCTATGGGCCTTATTTCCAAAAGGAAAAACATGTGAAATTTGTATGGGTTTTGTCAGAGGTGCTTGACGCGGAGCGGGCGCTTCTCCTATAATGAATTGGTATGATATAGTTTTTGGGAGTGGGTTTACACATGAAAAGAGTGAACAGAGTTATTTCGTTGCTTTTGGCTGTGATCTTCTGTCTGGGAATGTGCCCCTTGGCCGCTTCGGCGGCAGAAGCGCTGAGCCTCAATGAGGTGCGGCTGCTTTTGAATGCGGAGGAGCTGCATCCTCAGCGGACCGGCTATCCGGCTATCGACAGCAGACTGGAGTCTATTCTGGCTCCCTACCGGGAGAAGGATACCTACACGAAGATCAAGGCGCTGTATGATTGGAGCGTGGTCAACGTAAACTACAGCTGGAACGGATATTCTCAGCAGGAAGCCCCGGCCTACGATAAGTTTATTTTGAAATACGATCTGGACTTCGAGCAGGGCTATGTCAGGGTCTATCCGGAGGACATGATCTACCGGACCTATCATATGCTGACCGCCAGAACGGGGGTCTGTTATGACTGGGGGATCCTTTTTGCGGTAATGGCACGGTATGTGGGGATCGAAAGCTATGTGCATACCGGCATTCTGCACATCGGAAGCTGGTCGGGTCACCATGGGTGGACCGAATTAAAGCTGGGAGGCAGGAATTACATTTTTGACGCCCAGCAGGATAACCGGGAGTTGAAGGCCCTGTTTCATCCCGATCCTCACTACCATTTCGGGATCCCCACGCCCGCGGCCCGCTGGGATGAGTACAATCACGAAAACCTGCCCAGAGACGCCAGCCTTCTGTCGCCGTCAGACAGCCGGAAAACCGGATTTTCTGTAACAACAGAGGCTTCCCGGTCCGGCACGGTCACCGGAGGCGGCTTCTTCCCCGCAGGGGAGGAGGTCACTCTGATTGCCGATGGAATGCCCCTGCAGGGGTGGTACACAGCGGACGGCAGGCTGCTGAGCGAGTATCAGACATATACTTTTACCCCGGAGGAAGACATGACGGTCTGCGCTCTGTTTGCGGGGGACTGCTTCATGGATCTGAAAGCGGGCGACTGGTTCGTGGATGACGTGTGCGCCGCGGCGAATCAGGGGTGGATCAATGGTGTGACCAGGACCACCTTTGCGCCGAACGGCACAATGAACCGCGCGATGCTGGCGGCGATCCTGGCCCGGATGGGCGGAGCTGACCTGACGGCCTGCGAACCCTGCCCCTTTACCGATGTAAATCAGAACGCCTGGTATGCCGGAGCGCTTAACTGGGCTTATTCTGCCGGGGTGATCAAGGGCGTGTCTGCCGAAAGATTTGATCCGAACGGAAACGTGACAAGACAGGATGCGGCGGTGATGATGATCCGTTATCTGAAAAGCAGGGGCGTGACAGCGGAGCCTTCTGGGGAGGCATTTTCCGATTCCGACAGTATCGGCAGCTACGCCCGGGAAAGCCTTTCTCAGGCGCGGACACTGGGGCTCTTTGGAGGCTACGGAGACGGAACGGTACGGCCCAGACAGCTTATTACGCGTTCGGAGGGTGTGGCTGTCGCAATGCGCATGGCCCGCTGTTTGTAAAGTCTTTTCTCCTGGGGGAGATCCGGATTTGTGGGGTAAAACAGGCTTTGTAAAAGGAGAAAGGCAGCTCTGTCTTTCTCCTTTTTGGAGCGGTACGTTTGCTTTACAAAAATTTTACATTGGGAATAAGGCAGATTTTACAGGAGAAAAGGTATGATAATGACAGAGGTGTGGGTATCGCCAGAATGAACTGCGCCCTGGGGGAGATCAAAATGATTTTTTGTGTGGAAGATGACAGAAGCATTCGTGACCTTATGCTGTATACGCTTTTCGCTTCCGGCTTTGAGGCCTGTGGATTTTCCGATGGGACGGCTTTTTTTGAAGCGCTTGAGAAGAATACTCCTGAGCTGATCCTGCTTGATATCATGCTGCCCGGGGAAGACGGGATAACGATCCTGAAAAAGCTTCGCGGCAGACCTTCCACAGCGGGGATCCCGGTTATTGTGGCTTCTGCAAAGGGGACGGAATACGATAAGGTCATCGGCCTTGATCTCGGCGCCGACGATTATCTTGCAAAGCCCTTTGGCATGATGGAAATGGTGAGCCGGGTAAAGGCGGTCCTGCGCCGCTCCTCCCCCAGGGAAGCTGCTCAGATCCTGAAGGTGGGCAGCCTCGTTTTGGACGACGGAAGGCACAGGGTGGAAGCGGATGGGAACCGTATAGAGCTTACCCGCAAGGAATATGAGCTGCTCCGGATCCTGATGGAAAATACCGGCATGGTGTTTTCCAGAGAAAGGCTTCTTCAGCGTGTTTGGGGAGAAGATTTTATGGGGGAGACCCGCACGGTCGACGTGCATATCGGCACACTCCGCACTAAGCTGGGAAACTGCGGACGCTGCATCGAAACAGTGCGCGGCGTTGGCTACCGAATGGAGGAACAGCCATGAAAAAGAGTATTTTTTCATCGATCTGCCTGGTGGCTATGGGTGTGTCCCTTGCCGCTTCCATCCTCATTATGGGCGTGCTTTACGATTATTTTTCGACTGCCCGGAGCGACAGGCTGAAAACGGAAGCGGAGCTTGTTTCACAGGCGGTGGAGCAGGGGGGGATGGAATATCTGAAAAGCCTTCCGAAAAGCGAAGTCCGCCTTACCTGGATAGATTCCGCCGGGGGCGTGCTGTATGACAGCGGGACCCCCGCCGAAAAAATGGAAAATCACTTTGACAGAGATGAGGTGCAGCAGGCACTTTCCACCGGCCGCGGGGAAAGCTCACGGTATTCTCAGACCCTGATGGAGCGCCAGATATACGCGGCGCGCAGGCTTTCCGACGGAACGGTGATAAGGCTTTCCGATACGCACCTTTCGCCTCTTTCGCTGTTTTTGCTGGTGCTTCAGCCCATTGCCGTAGTGGTGGTGATCGCCATCGTGCTTTCCACGATTCTGGCGTTTGGCTTGTCGAAGCGGATCATGCGCCCCTTGAATGAGCTGGACTTGAACGAGCCTCTGAAGAACAAGGGGTACGAGGAGCTTTATCCCCTGCTGGACAGGATCGACAGCCAGCAGCAGCAGCTAAAGGCTCAGTCAGCGGAGCTGAAGCGCAGACAGAAGGAGTTTTCAATTGCCACAGATAAGTTGAACGAAGGGCTTATCCTGCTCAACGATCAGGGTGTCATCCTCAGTATAAATCCGGCGGCCTCCCAGCTCCTTTCCATCAGTACCTTCTGTATCGGAAAAGACATTTTGCTGCTTCACAACAGCCTGCCTCTGCAAGAGCTTCTGCGAAAGGCCAAAAACGGCGAGCGGGGGGAAATAACCCTGACGCTGGACGGCGCGGAGCACCAGATCAATGCCAGCCCCGTGATTTTGGGCGGTACGGTAACAGGCATTTCATTGCTCATCTTCGACATAGGCGAAAAGGAGCAGGCGGAAAGAATCCGCCGGGAATTTACGGCAAACGTGTCCCACGAATTGAAAACGCCGCTGCAATCCATTTCCGGCTGCGCGGAGCTTTTGAAGGAAGGAATGGTAAAGCCGGAGGACGCCAGGGAGTTTTCCGGACGGATCTATGACGAGACCCAGCGCCTTATCTGCCTGGTAAACGATATCATACAGCTTTCACAGCTGGATGAAAGCGGCGGAGACCTGCTTGGAGAAAAGGTTGAGCTTGCTGCCGCCGCCCGTGAGGTGATCCGCAGCCTGCAGCCTGCGGCGGATAAGGCGGGAGTGTCCGTAAGCTGCATGGGCGGGCCGGCTTACATTACCGGCGTGCCCAGACTGATAGGAGAGATCCTGTATAATCTCTGCGATAACGCCATAAAGTATAACCGCAGAAACGGATCTGTCAGCGTAGAGATAAGAGATGGGGAAAAAGAAGCGACCCTCAGCGTCAGGGATACTGGCATAGGGATCCCGCCGGAGCATCGGGAACGTGTTTTTGAAAGGTTTTACCGTGTGGACAAGAGCCGTTCCAAAGAGATGGGGGGTACCGGGCTGGGGCTGTCCATTGTAAAGCACGCGGTTCGGCTTCACGGCGGGACCATAGACCTTCAAAGCATCGTGGATGGCGGCACAGCCGTTACGATACGCTTTCCAAAATAGAAGCAAGCATGACTGAGCCTTGTCCTGTCCGGACAGGGCTTATTTCCTTTACAAAGATTTTACAAGGATTTGATAACGGATTTTATATGGGAAAGATAGGATAAGAACGGATAAGGAAAAGGAGGGCTGAAGGTGGACGTTTTTGATTTTTTGAAAATGATCGGTGGATTGTGCCTGTTTCTGTTTGGCATGAACATCATGGGGCAGGCTCTGGAACGCAGGGCCGGGAACAAGCTTCATGGCCTGCTTGAGAAAATGACAGGCAACCGGTGGACAGGCCTGCTGACAGGCTTGGGCGTAACGGCAGTGATACAAAGCTCTTCGGCAGTCACGGTAATGGTGGTGGGCTTTGTAAATTCAGGACTTATGACGCTGAGGCAGGCCATCAATGTGATCATGGGCGCTAATATCGGCACCACTGTTACAGCCTGGATATTGAGCCTCGCGGGGATAGACAGCTCCAGCCTGTTCGTTCGGCTTTTGAAGCCCTCCTCCTTTACGCCGATCCTGGCTCTGGTGGGAATAATCCTGTATATGTTCTGCAAAAGCGCCAGGCGAAAGGATACCGGCACAATCCTTCTGGGCTTTGCCACACTGATGTTTGGTATGGAAACCATGTCGGGCGCTGTGGCCGGCTTGAGTGATATTCCCGAATTCCGCGAACTGTTTCTGCTGTTCAAAAATCCTGTTCTTGGAATGCTGGCCGGGGCAATGCTTACAGCCGTCATCCAATCAAGCTCCGCATCGGTGGGGGTCCTGCAGGCTTTGGCAGCGACCGGGCAGATCAGCTATGAGGCCGCCGTTCCCATCATTATGGGGCAGAATATCGGGACCTGTGTTACCGCCATGATCTCTTCCGTCGGCGCGAACAAAAACGCGAAAAGAGCGGCCATGGTGCATCTGCTGTTCAATGTGATCGGCACTGCCGCCTGGCTTTCGGTATTCTGCGGAATAAAAGCGGCGCTTTCGCCTGCGGTTTTGAACGCGCCTGCGTCTCTTTCCGGAATAGCCGTAGTTCATTCCGCCTTTAACATATTGTGTACCTTCTTAATGCTTCCCTTTTCAAGGATCCTTGAAAAGCTTGTTTGCCGTATCGTGCCGGATGCGCCGCAGCCGGAAGGCGCGGAAGAGCTGGATGAACGCCTGCTAAAAACGCCTTCCGTCGCGCTGGAACGATGCCGTAAGGTGGCGGCGGACATGGCGAAATGCTCCGTCTGCGCGCTGAAGGACAGCTTGAAGCTCATCGATGCTTTCTCTTCGGAAACCGCGGAAAAAGTCCGTGAGGCGGAAGAAAAGAGCGACCATTACGAGGATATTCTCGGAACCTATCTTGTAAAGCTGAGCACGCTTCAGATAAGTGAAGCAGACAGTGAGGAGGCGGCAAAGCTTTTGAAGATCATCGGGGATTACGAGCGCATATCCGATCACGCGGCTTCGATAGCCTCCTCCGCGGAAGAGCTGTGGGAAAAGAAGCTGCAGTTTTCTCCGGAGGCCAGAAAAGAGCTGACTGTCTTTTCCGGGGCAGTAAATGAGATCGTGAGCCTCACTCTTTCGGCCACCCAGTCCGACGATTTGGACCGCGCCCGGCGTGTAGAGCCGCTGGAGCAAGTCATAGATGGGCTGAAGGAGACGCTTCGGCTCCGCCACATCCTGCGGCTGCAGCAAAACCGGTGCGGAATAGAGGCGGGCTTCGTTCTTTCCGATCTGCTGACAGATATGGAACGGGTGTCTGACCATTGCTCCAATATCGCGGGGTGCATCATAGACATGACGGAAGGAACGATGAATCTCCACGAAACCCTGCGAGCGGCCCGTGGGGGAGATAAGGATTTTGCGGCTTATTATGCGGACTTTTCCAAAAGGTACACGCTGTCCGGAGGCGAGAAATAGAGGCTTGCCCTCCGCTCCAAAAGAGGGTAAAATGAAAAAGGCCTGTGGGTTGACCGCAGGCCCTTTCTTAATAAATGACAGGCTGCCGGACGTTTGAAAATGTCATCGGTCCGGAAAAAGCGAAAAGAGGAAGAAGATATGAGCAGTGCATTTGTACAGATAAACGGAAAGAGCTTTGTAAGGGAGGGGAAGGAGCTGCGGTTTCGCGGGCTGGGGATCGGAAGCTGGCTCAATTTGGAGCATTTTATGATCGGCCTGCCCGGCAACGACAGGCGGCTGCGGCGGACAGTGGAAGAGGTTTTCGGCTCTGACACAGCCTCTTCTTTTTTTGAGAAGCTGGAGGACAGCTTTGTAACGGAGAGAGACTTTCAATTTTTGCGGGAATGCGGCGTCAATGTGATCCGCGTGCCCTTCAATTACCGGCTGCTTCTGGACGACAATGCGCCCGGCGATTTTCGGGAAAAAGGCTTTGCCGTATTCGACCGCCTTTTGAATCTCTGCGAGAAATATGAGATCTATCTGCTGCCGGACCTTCACGCGGTGCCGGGCGGACAAAATCCCGATTGGCATTCCGACAATGACACAGGCATTCCGCAGTTTTGGCAGTATAAGATGTTTCGGGACAGTATGGTCGCTTTGTGGGGAGAGCTTGCCGTTCGCTGGAAGGACCGGGAATATCTTTTGGGATATGATCTGTTAAACGAGCCATGGCTGATAGACGCCCCGGAGGAGCTGCTTCTTGAGTTCTTTGAGAACGCTACTGCCGCCATCAGGAAAACAGATAAGAACCACATCATTTTTCTGGAAGGCGATCATTTTGCCATGAATTTCGATGCGATTCGCGAAATTTCCGACGCAAACACGGCCCTGACGTTTCACTTCTATCCTACCGTGTGGGAGCCTGATCTGCTCGGCGAAAAATACACCCGCGAAGCCAGAAAAGAGAAATTCCGGGAGATCCTGCTTTCCATCATTTCCTGCCGCAACCGCCTGGGAAGGCCAGTGCTTTGCGGCGAGGCCGGGTATGAAATCTGTAAGCTGGGAGCAGAGTACAGTATGGAGCTGCTGGGCGATACGGTGGATCTGTTTGAGGAAGAGGATATTTCCTGGATCGTCTGGTGCTATAAGGACGCGCGCTTTATGGGCCTTGTTTTCCCGAAAGAGGATTCGGGCTGGATGAAGCTGGCGGCGAAAATCGCGCCGTATTGGAGCCAGGATATAGAAAAAGCCCAGGCAAACGCCGTGATGGATTTGATTGGTGAAGCTCCCGGCTTGAAAGCGTCGGAGGATGAGCTCAAATATGAAATGCAGTTTTGCCAGAGAGCTATACTATTCCGGTTCCAGGCGGAGCGTATCCTTAAGCCTGCTCTGGAAGAGCTTTCGCCGGAACGGCTTTTGAGATCGACCGAGGATTTTCTTTTTGAGAATTGCGAGATCGAACCTGCTTTTGCGGAGCTTTTTCGGAAAAGAATGTGACAGGGAAAAACCGATAAAGGTGTACGATATCAGATCAGATGGGGCAGTATCAATGGCATAAAAAATTGAACACTTTTATTTAAAAAAGTGCGGCTGGAAAAGAAAATGTTGCATTTTGCCCTTGTTCTTTTACCGAAAGAGGTTGGTAGTGCAGCAAAGCTGCTGTGAACGCACTTGCAAGTGAGAGTCCTGCGGCGACATGGCTGGCGGGATTCGACCAGCCGCTAACGCGGCTGCTGGCTCGCCGACCGTGGCTCTGCCATGGTGCCCGTTTCGCAGCTCTGTCCTAAAATTGTCCCATCGGGACAATTTTTTAACGGACAAGTCTCGCCTGTCGGCTCGGTCGGTTCGCGTCAACGCGCCACTGGCGCGTGCTCACCCTCTCGGGTTCGAATCCCTTTTATATCCCAATTAAAACTGCGGGACATTCTGCTAGAATGTCCCGCAGTTTTGTGGTTCTGTTACAAAAAAGATGTCCTTTTCCTTTGCCCGAAAAAAGTTGGTAGCACAGTGGAGCCGTCGTGAGCGCATTTACAAGCGAACAGGCGCAGCAAGCGTGGTCTACGCTTTGCTCCGGTCGGTGCT
>CAZNZS010000044.1:0-19872 GCA_964577585.1 uncultured Acutalibacter sp. | reverse complement strand
AAATTCCAATTTATCGCCCTTATCCAGCATCTAGCATCTAACATCCAGCATCTAAAAATCTAACAACTAACTACTAACACCTAACAATCTAGAAATACCAGGTGGGGAAGAGCTCCAGGGCGTTTACATAGGCTTTGGAAGTCGGCATGCCGGAGATGACCGGGAAATAGATCAGGAACAGGATAAAACTGCCGCCCACAACCGCCCAGGGCAAAAGCTGCGCCAGCGTCAGCTTTCGTTCCTCTCTGCCGATGGAGAAGGCGCCCACCGTCGTTTCGGGCAGCTTTGCAAATACGCCTGCCAGGGCCGCGATCAGGAAGGGAACGGCGGTGAAATAGTGATAGATAAAGGTGAGCCGGGGAACCAGAACCCAGGGAAGGTACACCGAAAGGAAGCCGCACAGAGCCACGGCCGCCCAGGGCCTGCGTTCCCTGATCCAGAGAACAGCCGCGCACAGCAGCGCCGGGATGCCGGACCACCAAATGAGTGGATTTCCAAAGGCGGAAATGGTGCTGTAATGACCGGCGACGTCCACCGGTTCCTTAGAAAAATACCAGATTGGGCGGACCACAAAGGGCCATTCGTACCAGGGAGAAGCGAAGAAATGCTCCGCCACCAGCTGGGAATGGTAGTTGAACATGGAAAACTGATAGTTCCAGAAATTTCCCCAGATATTTCCTCTGTTATGATCAAGAAGGGTGTGGGGAAGGTAGGCGGAAAAGTAGATCCCGAAGGGGATCAGGAGAAAGAAAAGGCAACACCAAAGGCAAAGCTTTATGGCGACAGGACCCAACTTCGCAAGCTCTTCCGGAGAGCTTCTGTGCTTTTTCCAGGTGAGGATCAGCTTTCCGAAGAACAGCAGAGCCAGTCCCAGCGCACCGTAAGCCGCCGTCCATTTTGAGGCGATCCCAAGCCCGGTGAAAAGGCCGGAAAGCAGCAACGGAACGGTCAGCCTTTTCATGCTGTCCTCCAGAAGATCCCTGCGAAGGAACACCACCATGGCGTCATACATCAAAAGCAGGAAAAACACGGAATAGGTGTCTATGGTCGCTATGCGGGTCTGGGTGAAGTGCATGAAGTCCAGGGCAAAAAGCAGCGTGCCCGCGCAGCAAACCGAGGTTTTTCCGAAAAGCTGTTTGAGCAGGTGATAGAACACCGGCAGCATCAGTACGCCGAACAGCGTTCCCATAAACCGCCAGCCAAAGGGATTCATGCCGAACAGCAGGATCCCCAGGGCAATAATATGCTTGCCCAGAGGCGGGTGGGTGTTTTCGTAAGGCTCAAGGCCCAGAATGGTCTCATAGGCTGTTCTGGCGTGGTAGATTTCGTCAAAATAGGCGGAGTTTTCATAGGTGCGGTAAAGCGGCACGGTATCCTGCTCGTCGATCAGCGCTTCTCCGCCCTCTGATACGGTGGGGGAAGCAAATACCGATTCCCCGTAATATTTGAGCCCGATCTCATTGATCACCGGGGAACCGTCAAGGGCTGTCAGACGGATATATTTTCCCGGCGAGGAAAGGTAGCAGCTTGTCCAGGTGAATACATAGGAATCCTCAAGCTTGCCGCAATCTGTCCAGCTTTTCCCGTCCATGCTGGTTTCTATCTGAATGTTCGTGCCCACTCTTGCCGCCCGGTGGTCTCCGTCAGGGGAGATCCCCGGCAGATAGGTGACGCTGTCGCAGGCCCTGTCGGCCTTCAGCACCACGGAATCATTCTGATCCGGCGCCCAGCTTGTAAGGGCGGTCCGGTGCTCTCCCAGGTTCCAAAAGGCCACCGCTCCGTAAAGCAGGGTGATAACGGCAATTGCGGCCAGATCCGGTCTGCGAATCACGCTTGCCGGAAAAACAGCCTCCGGCTGGTGAGCTTTTTCAAAGACCTTTCGTTCCTTTCTGCTGCCGGAAAGGCAGATCGCGCCTATGCCATAAAGGCAGTACCCAATGGCCAGTACCTGAGTTCCCGCCATGCAGCGGGTCAAAACGGCGTTGCCGTCGTAATATCCTCCCAGATCTCGGAACAGGTACATCACATGGGCAACATTCAAATATCCCGGCGCGGAAAGGGCTGCGAACATGGAAATGATCCGTCTGTCCGGAAGGAAAAGGAAGGAAAGCAGCAAAAACAGAAAGGCGGGATAAAGGTACCGCTCATGCATCTTGATGCCGAACAGGAACATGATGGAAATGAGGGCCACGGGACAGGCGAAAAGCGTTTCCTTTTTCGGGGAGCGAAGCAGTAAAACGCCGCAGAAGGCGGTGGCGAGCACCGGGGCGGCAAACGTGAGAAGCTTGAGGGGGACGCCCTCCGGCAGGGCGTGCCAGTTCCAGCCGATCAGCGTCCAGAAATTATAGGCGTTGATGGAATAATAGTTATAAAAGTTCATGGTGGAGCGGTATTTCTCAATGAGCCACCGGAAATCAAGTCCTTCGGTAAAGGGCAGCGCTATCAGCAGGATCGCCCCCAGCGCGGCAAAAATGCCCAAAGGCAGTCTGCTCCAGCGCTTTTGCCGAATGACAAAAAACAGGTAAAGGGGCGCAAAGATCAGCATCTGAGGTTTGCAGGTGATGCTCAGTCCGTAAAGAATAGCCGAGGGAACATACCATTCCCGGTAAAGCAGCAGCACAGAGGCAAGGAGTATGGCGGTGCAGAAGGAATCCACCTGCCCCCAATGGGCTGAATTTATCAGGATCACAGGGCAGAAAAGATAGGCTCCGGAGATGAGCAGCGCGCTCTTTTCCCCAAGCTTTCTTTTTCCGGCCCAAAGCAGCACTCCGCCGCAAAGCATGTCGGCGATGAGGGAGGGCAGCTTTATCATAAAGACGTAAGCGGGTGCGTCAAAGGGAATGTGCAGGGCGCTCCGAAGCTTTTCAGTCACCATCAGAATATAAAGATAGCCCGGGGGGTAATCCAGATACATTTCGCCGCGTCGGTAGACGGAAAAGGGATCGGGCTTTCCCAGAGCATAGGCCCAGGCCTTGAACGTGTCCATGTCGGTGGAAAAGGGCTCGCTGTAGTACCCCAGAAGGATGCGGAGGGTAAGGGCCGCCAAAAGCAGCAGCCCAGCGCAAAGTGCAAAAACGGGCTGGGAAAATCGCTCGTTCCCGGGCCTGCGCCATAAAAGCAGCAGCACTGCCGCCGAGAAGGCAGCCATAATGACAATTTCCGTTCCCATGGATCTTCCCCCTTTCCACAGCAGGGCATATTTCCTCGGCCCGGATCTTTCAAGGCGCGGACAGCCCGGATTTTTCCAAAAAACGGTTGACACTTTTCCCGTTTCAGGGTAATCTAAATTCAAGCGAAAAACATTTCTTCAAGTGTACCTTTTTTCGCGGTAAAAGTCAAATTTAAGAAGGAGCAAGCGCTATGGAACAAAGCTTCTGTCATTTTCACGAAGACCCCTCCATCCTTCATGTGGGCACCTGTCCGATCCGCAGCCATTACATTCCCTTTCCCGATGAGAAAACAGCCTATGAAAACGCTGGCCCTGTCCGGGGCGGTCAGGAGCTTTCCCGCAGCCGCTCGCTGAACGGGCTCTGGAGCTTCCGATATTACGAAAGCTTCGAAGACGCTGTGGATCCGGAGGACGGCCTGTTCTTCGATGAGGAGGAAATGGATGAGATCCCCGTTCCGTCCTGCTGGCAGAACCACGGCTATGACCGCCATCAGTACACGAACGTGACCTATCCCATTCCCTGTGACCCGCCCTATGTCCCTGCCGAAAACCCCTGCGGCCTTTATGTACGGCATTTGGAGCTGGACGAAAAGGAGCTTTCCTTCCGGCAGTTTCTGAATTTTGAAGGGGTGGATTCCTGCTTCTACCTCTGGGTGAACGGCGAGTTTGCCGGTTACAGCCAGGTTTCCCACAGCACCTCTGAATTTGAGCTTACCGGCCTTTTGCGGGAGGGCGAAAACGTCATTGCCGTTCTCGTTCTCAAATGGTGCGACGGGACTTATCTGGAAGACCAGGATAAGCTGAGAATGAGCGGCATTTTCAGAGACGTATATCTTGTTTTCCGCCCTCAGGGATTTTTGCGGGACTATTTTGTCCGCCAGGAATTTGACGCCGGTTTTCAAACCGCCACTGTCACGGCAGAGCTTTTCACAGAAGGGGACTGCAGCGTTTCCGGCAAGCTCCTTTATCAGGGGAAAGAAGTAGCTTCCGCCGATTCTTCCGAGGAAAAGCTGGTGTTCCGGATTAAGGATCCTGTCCTTTGGAACGCTGAAAGCCCGGAACAGTACCTTCTTCTTCTCGATACCGGAGAAGAGGTGATCCCTCAAATGGTAGGCCTCAGAAAGATCGAGGTTCGGGAAGGCGTGGTGCTTTTAAACGGCACGCCCATTAAATTTCGGGGCGTCAACCGTCACGACAGCGACCCCGTGACCGGCTATACCATCAGCCCCGATCAGGCCCAGAAAGACCTTGATTTGATGAAGCTCCACAATATAAACGCCATCCGCACCAGCCATTATCCCAACGCGCCCTGGTTTTTGCAGATGTGCTCCGAGCAGGGCTTTTATGTGATCGCAGAGGCCGATGTGGAAGCCCACGGCATGGCCACCAAGCTTGGCGGCTATTCCTTTGACAACTACGCCGACGCGGCGGACGATCCGCAGTTCAAGGCGGCCATTCTGGACCGGGTCCAGCGCAGCGTGATCCGGGATAAGAACAATGCCGCCGCAGTCATCTGGTCCCTGGGCAACGAAAGCGGATGGGGAGAGAACTTTGAAAACGCCGGGCGCTGGGTGAAGGAATACGATCCTTCCCGGCTGCTGCACTATGAAAACATCAAGGAGATCCACCGGGAGCGCAAGCCGGATTTCTCCATGCTGGACCTTTACAGCCAGATGTACGCTTCTTTGGATGAAATCACCGATTATTTTGAAAAGGGAATTGTTTACAATCGGATGCTGGACATGGATTACACCGAGCTGATGCCAAAGGGCCTGCCCTTTGTTCAGTGCGAGTACATCCATGCCATGGGCAACGGTCCCGGAGACGCGGAGGATTATCAGCAGCTTATCATGAAATATCCCGGCTTCTGCGGCGGCTTTGTGTGGGAATGGTGCGACCATTCCGTTTATGGCGGTACCACCCCGGATAACAGGCCCATTTACCGCTATGGCGGTGATTTTGGTGAATTCCCTCACGACGGGAATTTCTGTATGGACGGTCTTGTCTATCCCGGCCGCACGCCCCATACCGGACTTCTGGAATATAAGAATGTGATAAGGCCCATTCGCGCCAGAAAGGCGCCGAACAAAGAAAACACCTTTATTCTCCACAATTATCTGGACTTTACCAATGCGGAGGATCAGATCGACCTGAGCTTTGAAGTGATGCAGGACGGCGAGATCTTGTTTGGCGGCGACCTTGACATGCCCTACCTTCCGCCCCACGGCGAAGCGGAGATCACCTTACCCGAGCTGCCCGAGGGCGGCATCGTCACCGTCACCTTCTTCTATCACAGGTGCGACCGGCAAGACAGCACGCTCTGGACCGAAACAGAGGAAGGCGTCTGGGAAGCGGTGGAGGTAGAGGCCCCCGCTGACTTTGACGAGATTATTCTCAGCGAAGAGCCCTTCTTCCTGGATAAGCCGGCTTCCGGAGAGGTGCAGCTGGAGAATGGCGCAAAGTCCATTGCCATATGGAACGACAATTTCCGGTATGTTTTTGATACCAGAAAAGGCCTTTTCTCCGAAATGTGCTTCCGTAACAGGAACCTGCTGAATAAGCCCATGGAATGGAACGTTTTCCGCGCGCCGACGGATAACGACCGCAATATTGTGGAAGACTGGAGGCGCGCCGGCTATGACAGGCCCACAGTCCGCGTTTACGAAGTTGAGGCTGCTGCCGGGGAAGACGGAGGCGTAGTCATTACCTGCAGCCTTGGCGTTGCTGCCCTTATCTCAAGTCCCTATCTCAGGGTCAAAGCCCGTTGGACGGTAGACGCCGCGGGCCGGGTAGACGTTTCCTTTGCCTGTAAGCGTGATACCCGGTTCCCCTTCCTGCCCAGATTCGGCATCCGGCTGTTTATGCCGAAAGCCTTTAACGAGGCGGAATATTTCGGATACGGTCCCTTTGAAAGCTATCTTGACAAGCACCGGGCTTCCCGTCTCGGCGTATATGCCCAGCCCGTGTCCGCCATGTTTGAAAACTATCTGAAACCCCAGGAAAATTCCTCTCACATGGGCTGCCGTTACTTTACCCTGACAGACGGCGCCAGTTCCCTTACCGCCGCGTCGGCGGAGCCCTTCTCCTGCAACGCTTCTCAGTACACACAGGAAGAGCTTACGGAGAAAAAGCACGCCTGGGAAATTTCAAAATGCGGAGACACGGTATTCTGCATTGATTATAAGATGAGCGGCGTCGGATCCAACTCCTGCGGCCCGGAGCTGCTTCCCCAGTACCGCCTGGAGGAAGAGAGCTTCACCTTTGATTTCACCCTGATCCCTGAATAAGAAAAACAGGCAGGAAAAACTGAAGCGCCCTCTGCGCAAAGCAGAGGGCGCTTTTGTGCCACAAAATTCAGCAGGCCATCTTTTCATCGCACAGGCAGGCCTGACTGTGGGAAACGTCCAGCCGGTAGCCCACGCCTCGCACTGTGGAGATCAGGGAGCCCAGCTCCCCCAGGTGGGAGCGGAGAAATTTGACGTGGGTGTCCACGGTTCGTGTAATGCCGGGCTGAGAATAGCCCCAAACCTCTCTGAGCAGCAATTCTCTCGGCAGGGCGCAGTCCGGATGCTTCAAAAAGAACAGGAAAAGCCGCCGCTCCATCGAAGAAGCGTCTTTTATTTCCCCGTTCACTGTAAGCGCTTTTTCCGTGCAGCTTACCCAGGAACCCTCACGGCAAAGTACAGACATATAGATTCCTCCCGTCTATGCCCTTATTCTTAAGAATTATCCTACACCTTAAAGAAGGGTTTAAGTCAAGAGGAATTTTTCGAAAACTATCCGAATCTGTTTTTCCGCTAGCGTATGACCCCACAGGCAATCATCTTTCCTGAATTGCCGGACGGCTGCGAGGTAAAATCATCGGGGTGGTCGTGAATGATTACCGTTTTACCTAAAATTGCCGGAATGCTGAACCTTGCGGTCAAAAATGAGCTCCAGGCATAGCCCTTTTGGGCAAAAAGCGGCGGCAGGTCTCCCGCGTGTTCCGGGTGCGGAAGCTTTTCGGGATTCAAATGGCTGCCCGCCCTCGAAAACTCCTTTCCGTTTTCACTTTCGCAGCTGTTCCCGGAATGAATGTGAAAGCCGAAAATGCCGAACTGATTTCCCTGGGGCGTGGGGAGCCCCCAGGCTTCCGCCAGAACGAGCACTCCCGCGCCGGTCTGGTAAAACCGCACGCTTCCGAATAAATTGGGGAAATCTTCTCCGCCGCGAACTGCCGCCCAGGCATTTGGCCTTCGGAGCATTCTGTGGCAAAAAGCCTGTGTGTTGCTGTGTATCATAATTCCACCGCCATTTCCTTTTTCTTTTCAATTTCTATGCGATTTTTACCTTGTATATTTCTGCTTTCCAAACGAAAACTAGAAAAAACGAAGGGAGCAGAAAAATGAACAAAAGAGGGAAAATCGAGTATCACGAGCACGATACGCCGCCGGAAAGGGAGTATCCCGAGGATTCTTCGGTGGCTTCCGCCACGGAATGCACGGGCCTGATGTACAAGGCGCCGATGGACGGCAAAGAGTGGGAATCCTATCAGGAGCTTTCCTCCATGGAGATCCCGAAGGGGGAGACGGAGGAAACATTGCAGCAGGAGCTGCACCGTGCCGGAACTGCGGAAGAAACGGGAAAAGCGGTGGAAAAGGCGGGTGGGGAATACAGCCCCAGGCACATGAAAGAATGAAAAAAGACGGGCAGGGTGCTTTCGCTCCCTGCCCGTCTTTTCATTGACAAAGGATGTAAGGGCAGGGTAAAATGTGCAATGTAAAATGTAGAGATAAGGGCAAAGACATTGATAAATTGGAATTTAGCACTCACCCTTGGCCCCCTGAAAGGGGAGCTGGCATGGCGTAAGCCATGACTGAGGGGTTCTGCGATTGCGGCAGAAAACCCCTCCACCGCCTAACGGCGGTCCCCCTCCCCTTTCAGGGGTGAGCGCGTCCCAGTGGGACGCTGGTGCGAACCGACCGAGCCGAAGGCGAGAAAGGCAAGAGTTTTGCCTTTCCTTCGTCACCATAAAAGAAAAAAGCTCTTTCACGACCTGTGCAATAGATCGAAAAACTTATAAACGGAGGTACATAACAATGTCGATCAAGATCAAATGGCTGGGCCATTCCTGCTTTGCGGTGGAATGTGAGAGGTATCAGATCGTTCTAGATCCCTTTGAGCCGGGCAGCGTACCGGGGCTTCCGCCGGTGGAAGAAGAGGCCGATCTGGTGCTGTGCAGCCACGAGCATTTCGACCACAACTACCGGGCGGGGGTAAAGATCCCGGAAAGCCGAAAGGAAAGCCCCTTCCGGGTGACAGAGTTTCCTTCCTATCACGATGATAAGCAAGGGGCCCTTCGCGGAAAAAACACCATTTTCCTGCTGGAAGCGGAAGGAATGAAGATCGTTCACTTTGGGGATATCGGCTGTATGCCCGAAGAACCGGTGCTCCAGAAGCTGCGGGGTGCGGACGCTGTGATGATCCCCGTGGGTGGCCACTACACGGTAGACGCCGCGGGGGCAAAGGCCATTCTGGATGAGGTAAGGCCCCGGGTGGTGATCCCCATGCACTACCGGTCTGAAGCATTCGGCTTCGATGTGCTGAGCACGGTGGAGGATTTCTTAAAGTTATGTGGCCCCGGGGTTCGTTTCGGCGGCGCCTCTCTGGAGCTCACGCCGGAAACGCCTCATCAGGTTGCGGTGCTTTCCTGCCCGGTGGAGGAAAAATAAAATGAAGCTGAGCGCGGACTGTATCCTTTGCATGATAAAACGGCAGGCGGAAAACCTGCAGGGCCTTGCGGAGGACCAAAAAACAGCCTATCTGAAGGCTGTGCTGGAAGAGATCGCAAAAGCGCCGGAGGACGCCTCCGCCCCTGTTGTGACAGAGCGGCTGAATGCGCTACATGAGGCCTGGTTTGGAAGCCCGTTCAGCTTTCGGGAGCTGAAGCAGGGGTATAACCGGATGATGCTGGAAAAGGAGCGGGAGATCGAAGGGGAGATCACTGCTTCTAAGGATCCGCTCCGGCTGGCGCTGCAATATGCCAGAGTCGGAAATTACATCGATTTTGGGGCCATGGGAAGCGTCAGTGAGGAAAAGCTTTGTGACCTGCTTTCCGGGGCAAAAAGCGACCCGGTGGACGAAGGGGAGCTTGCGGCCTTGCGGAAGGATCTTGCCGCCGGAAAGCGGCTGGTCTACTGCCTGGATAACTGCGGGGAGATCGTGCTGGATAAGCTGCTGCTGAAGGAGATCAGGCGGCAGTATCCCCAGCTGGAGCTGACCGCCCTGGTGCGAGGGAAAGAGGTATTGAACGACGCCACCCGTGAGGACGCGGAAGCAGTGGGGCTTTCCGCGGTGGCGGCAGTGCTGGACAGTGGAACAGGCATTGCGGGAACAGAGCTTTCCCGTCTTTCTCCGGAAGCGGAAGAGGCTTTGCGGAAAGCGGATGTGATTCTCTCCAAGGGCCAGGGAAATTTCGAGACCCTCCACGGCTGCGGGTTGAATATCTACTATTTGTTTTTGTGCAAATGTGAGCATTTTACCCGCCGCTTCGGGCTGGAACGGTTTCAGGGCGTGTTCCTGAATGAGAAGGATCAGCGGTTTCAGTAAGGCAATCATGATAGGAAGGGGAATAGAAGCATGGATCAGTGGAAGCTTGCAATAGAGCCGGAAAAAAATTGGGCCGCGGACAACGGCGGCTTTCCCTTGCTGGATGAAGAGGTAAAGCGGTATCTCTCCGTGATCCCGTCGAAAAATCAGCTCCGGCAGGCGGAGCGCCCCTTTTACGCCTTTCTCCATTTTGGCATGAACACCGCCACCGGGCGGGAATGGGGCAGTGGGAAAGAAACCGCCGCAGATTTTACCATAGAATCCATAGACTGCGCTCAGTGGGTGGAAACGGTGAAGGCCTCCGGCGCGGCGGGGATGATCCTGACCTGTAAACACCACGACGGCTTTTGCCTGTGGGACACGGCCTGTACCGATTTTTCTGTGATGAATTCTCCTTACGGAAAGGATATCGTCCGGCAGACGGCGGAGGCCTGCCGTGATGCGGGGCTTTCCTTCGGCGTGTATCTTTCCCCCTGGGATATGCACGAAAAAACCTATGGAACTCCCGCCTACAACGACTTTTTTTGCAGGCAGCTGACGGAGCTTCTCACCGGCTACGGCGAGATCTTTGAGGTGTGGTTCGACGGCGCCAGAGGAGAAACAGCCGAAGCGTTTGACTATGACTGGAACCGGTACTATGAAACCGTCCGCAGGCTTCAGCCCGGGGCGAATATTGCGGTTTGCGGGCCGGATCTTCGCTGGGTGGGGAACGAAGCCGGAAAAACCAGGAAAGCGGAGTTTTCCGTAGTGCCGGAGGGTTTGACCCGTGCCGAGACCGTGCAGAAGCATTCCCAGCACAGGGAAGAGGATGGAGAGGCCATGAAAGAGCTTACCTCTTCCGATGAGGATCTGGGTTCCCGTGCTGTTTTGCGGCAGGCAGAAAAGCTTTGCTGGTACCCGGCCGAGGTGGATGTTTCCATCCGCAGGGGCTGGTTTTACCACGAAGAAGAGGACAGCACGGTAAAACCGGCGGAGGAGCTGTTTTCCATCTACCTGAATTCCGTGGGGAACAACTGCTGTCTGCTTTTAAACGTACCGCCAGACAGAAACGGCAGGATCTGTGAAAAGGACGAAGGGGTTTTGCGGGAGCTGGGAAAAAAAATCAGGTCGATCACCCGGCGGCCTGTACAGGAGGAAACGCCGGGAGAACTGAGCCTCGATGAGCCGGTGCTGTTCTTTTCCTTTGACGGAGCCCGTGACCTGGGATACTGCGTTTTGGAGGAGGAGCTCAGAAAAAGCCAGCGGGTGGAAGTATTCGACCTATATCTCAAGCTGCCGGAGGGCGGTATAAAAAAGGCGTATTCCGGCACGGTGATCGGCGGGAAAAAGATCATTCCCCTTTTCGCAAAAGCCGTGGGAGCGGCCCTGTTGATCCGTAGGTCCCGGGGTGCGCCGGTGCTCAAAAAGGTTGGTTTTTATGGAGCGGAAGAGAGAAACAGATCATGAGTGAGATCCTGAAATTTGCAAACAGGGAAGAATTCAGAAGGTGGCTTTCCGAGCATTGTTTGTCCAGCGACGGCGTGTGGCTTTTATTCGGCAAGGCCGGCGGACCGAAAACCCTGAAAGCGGGAGAAGCGCTGGAGGAAGCGCTCTGCTTCGGCTGGATCGATGGGCAGATGCAAAGTATCGATGAAAAAACCTACCGGAAATATTTTTCCATGCGCAGGGAGAAAAGCAAGTGGTCGGAAAAGAATAAAGCGTTGGTCAAAAGCCTGGAGGAACGGGGACTTATGACCGAGTTCGGCAGAAAGAAAATAGAAGAAGCTCAAAAAAACGGCCAATGGTGCGCCCCAAGCCCCATGGCCGTCACAGAAGAGCAAATAGCGCAGCTTTCCGTGCTGCTGAAAAGCTATGAGCCGGCCTTCACAAATTTCAAGGCCATGTCCCCATCGGTGAAGAAAACCTATACCCGGGCGTATTTTGACGCAAAAACAGACGCCGGGCGGGAAAAGCGGGTCGCCTGGACGGTGGACAGGCTCAATAAAAATCTGAAACCGATGTAAGGAGTAGTTGTTAGCTGTGAGTAGTTAGTTGTTAGAAAGGGCCGCAAATTGTAGTTTAGCGGGATGCCCTTGACCTTCTCGCCTTCGGCTCGGGTGCTGTGCCCCACGGGACACGCTCACTCCTGAAAGGGAGGCGAAACGGTGAATGCAAGGCTTTAATTGAGTGTTTCCTCCCGATTGAGCTTATGGTTTGTGGTTACTGTTTATTAGCTCCATGTGTGCTTTCAGAGGTGTTTTCACTTTTGACGGCCGCCCATAACAGGTTTCACTCTTGTCTGGGTACTCATTTACAGGACAGCCCTTGTGTAATATCATCAATAGTAAAATTGTAAAGCTTTATTAAACGGCGCTCTATAAGGGGGTATTTATGAAACTATCGAATCGTCTTTTATCCGTATTAAAACAGCTAAGGTGGAAAAACTTTATTATTCTGTTTGTTTCCGGCAGTATAAATGCCTTTGGCGTGACAGTTTTTTTGGCGCCTGTAAACCTTTATGACAGCGGAATATCAGGCACTTCCATACTGCTTTCCCAGATTACCCCCGAAAATTGGACATTGCCCGCTTTCCTTTTATTATTGAATATTCCCCTTTTTCTATTTGGCCTAAAAAAGCAAGGATCCATTTTCACGATATATTCTATCTTCACGGTTACCGTTTACTCTTTGGTTTCCTGGCTTATAACAGATGTACTGCCAATTGATGTGAGCTTGGCTTCTCCTCTTGCGGGTGAGGATTTGCTGCTTTGCGCGTTATTCGGAGGAATAATATCAGGAATTGGCAGTGGGTTGACTATTCGGTATGGCGGAGCAATTGATGGAATTGAGGTTATGGCTGTTGTTTTTGCAAAGAGATTGAACATCACGGTGGGTACTTTTGTGATGATTTATAATGTCATATTGTATACCGCGTGCGGCTTTTTAATTCAGAGCTGGATTTTACCTCTTTATTCCATTGTAACATATATGGCGGGCCTCAAAACGATCGACTTCATTGTGGAAGGAATAGATCGTTCCAAAGAAGTGATAATTATTACCGAAAAGCCGCAGGAAGTCAGCGCGGCCCTTATGGGAGCATTTGAATGCGGAACAACCAAAATCCCGGCGATAGGGGGATATTCCAATGCGGAAAAAACCATAATCTATTTTGTAGTTAATCGATTTCAGATATCCCGCATGAGAACAATGATCCATTCAGTTGATCCGCATGCTTTTGTGACTATTAGCGATGTAGCGGATGTTTTTAAAAAAAACGATTAGCTGCTTACTGCAGGTAAATGTGTTAATTCGGAATACCCTGCAGGGCTTCGGCATTGCGGTATGTTGGAATGGTGCAATAACTCTGGTGGTACGAGAAAAGTATTTTATAGAAAGGCGGCCTCCGGCAATTCTGCCGGAGGCCGGTTTCTGTCAGTTTCTCTGTTTCGAGCTTCTTTTCAGATTTCTGTTTTCCTTCAAAATGATTTTATAATCTCCGTTCAGTCTGGCGGTCATAATAAATACGTCCTTTACTTCTATGCCCCGGCCCTTCAGCCTTTCCCCCACCCATTCCGGCGTCTTTCCGCAGAGCTTTAACGAGCTTTTTGAGATCTCGCCGTCGCTTACCACCACGACCTCCAAATATTCCTCCTCCACCTCGATCCCGCATTGGCGCGGGGTGAGGGCATCTTCCTTTGCGTGCCTGGACACGCTCATCATGCCGTTCGTCTCAATGACGGCATAGGCCACCTCCTCCAGAGAAAACACGCCGTTTTGCCGAAGCTGCTCGAAAAGCTCTTCCGTGCTCATCCGCAGCTTACGCATTTGCTCCTGCAAAATTTTTCCGTCTTCTATGATAATAACAGGCTTGCCGCAGATGAGCTTGCGAAAGCTGCCCCGCTTCAGCATCAGAAAAGAGACCAGTATTTCACATAAAATCAAGGCTGCCATGGGCGCAAGGCCCGTCCACAGCGGGCTTTCCGGGTTTTCGATGGGAATTACCGCAAGCTCTGAGATGAGAAAGGTGACCACCAATTCCGAGGTTTGAAGCTGACTGATCTGTCTTTTTCCCATGATCCGCACACCCAGCAGGATCACCGCGTACATGATAAGAGTGCGAAGCAGAGAAAGCAGCACATTATCGCCCCCAATGCGTTTTTCACTTAGTATTCCGCCTCTTTTCCTCTTTATCCCGGCGGAATAACTCCGTACGGATCCGGCAACACTATCTTTGTTTCAGGAAACGGCAGATCGATTTGCCTTCGGCCGTTTCCTTTGGAAAGGTGGGAAAAGTGTGGAGCCGGAGAAGGAAACCCGTGTTTCGGAACACATTGAAGAAAATCTGGCCTTTTTTCAAAAGCAGTTTGAAAACGCCATGGATTTTATGGCCCGGGAAATGGATCTTTCCGGGGTGAAAGCGGTGCTGTTTGGGCTGGACGGTCTGGTCAGCAAGCAGATCATCACGCTGAGTATCCTGAATCCGCTGATGGGCGCCAAGCTGCCCAGGCTTGCCGTGGAAAGGCTCGGCTGGATAGAAGAAAGAGTGCTCGGGTCCATGGAACAGAAGCGGGAAGACCGTTTGGATGAGCTTCTGGTGCTGCTGATGAGCGGTTTTGCCGTGCTCTGCGTAGACGGCTGTGCGGAGGCGATTGTATTCGGCGTTCAGGGCTTTGACAGCCGGGGGCCGGAGGAGCCTCAGAACGAGGTCATGCAGCGGGGAGCCAAAGACGGCTTTACGGAAAGCTACCAAAATAATATTGCCATGATACGCCGCCGCATGAAAACGCCGGCTCTGAAGTTTGAAAAAGCCCAGACAGGTTCCCGTAGCCATACACCCCTTGCCATCTGCTATCTTGAGGGCGTGGCCTCCCCGGAGGTCCTGGTGCGTGTGAAAAAGAAGCTCAAAAGCTGCGACCTCACCACTGCGCTGGGGGCGGGCTATCTTACGGGGTTTTTGGAGCGGGGCGGCGTTTTCAGCGGAATCGGAAGTACGGAGCGGCCCGATGTAGTCTGTGGGAAAATAGAAGAGGGAAGGATCGCCATTCTGGTAGAGGGCACCCCCAGCGTTCTGCTGGTCCCCTTTCTTTTCGTGGAAAATTTTCAGACCATGGACGATTACCTCACCCGTCCGTTTTACGCGGCCTTTGTGCGGTGGCTCAAATATATTTCCTTCCTGATCAGCATGCTGCTGCCTGGCCTTTATGTGGCGATAGCGGCCTTTCATCCGGAGCTTTTGCCGGAAAGCCTGATGCTGAAGATCGCTCAGGCGGAGGCAGAAACCCCATTTCCGGTCATGGTGGAAACGCTTCTGCTTTATTTCCTGTATGAGGTCCTGCGGGAAGCGGGGCTCAGAGTGCCAAGATCCCTCAGCGCCACGGTCAGCATCGTCGGCGGCCTTGTCATAGGAGACACGGCGGTCAGCGCCGGATTGGTGAGCGCCCCCTCCCTTATGGTGGTGGCCCTTACCGCCATCGCCGGTTACGCCGTACCCAGACTGTACGAGCCCCTTTCTCTGCTTCGGCTGGGCTTTTTGCTGCTGGGCGGGCTTTTCGGAGTGTGGGGGATCATGATCGGCTTTTCCCTGCTGCTGATGAACCTTTGCGGAGCGGACAGCTTTGGGGTGCCTCTGTTTTCTCCCGTGTCCCCCTTTCGCCGGGAGCTTGTAAACCGTGACGTGGCAGGGCGGAAAGGCTGGGAAAAGCTTGCCCGCCGTGACGCTGTGGTGCAGGTCATGCCGGGGTCAAAGCTGCCCCGGGAGGAAGGAGGGAAATGAACGTGGAAGCAGAAAAGCGCCTGATCAGTGCTCCGCAGTTTTTTGTGATGATGTTCGTTTCCAGGGTGGTGACCGTGCTGGGGAGCAACGCCCGCTATCTGGGGGAAGAAAACATGCTGGAGGCAGTGGTTTCCTGGACTGCTGCCATGGCAGCGGGGCTTCTTCTTTCCCTGCCCGTGTGGGCAATGCACCGGCAATGTCCCGAATGCCCGGTGGGCGATATGGCCTGCAAGGCCTTCGGCGGAGCAGGAAAGCTGGTGCCTCTGCTGTATATCGTTTATTTCATTGTAAGCGGTGGTATTTCCCTTGCCATGTTCGAAACCTTCCTGCAGGACGTGGTGAATCCCGATTTTTCAGGGGCGGTCATTCTTTGCGCCATTCTGGCGGTGGTGATATACGGAGCGGGAAAGGGCATTGAAACCGTGGCGAGGTGCGGCGCCTGTGTATTTGCTATCTTTCTTGTGGGGGCGGGGCTCATTTTCGGCATTACAGCCTTCCGCTTTTCCCCTGAAAATCTGGAACCGGTTTTTCAAAACGGAAGTGCCGGCATTTGGCAGGGCATGGGACTCTTTCTGGCCCGCACTTCTGCTTTCGCGGATATGGCTGTGCTTTTTCCTATGGTGCGCGGAAAAAAGGTAAGGGCCTTCCTCGGGTGGGCCGGAGGGACGACGGTGTTTACGGCGCTGCTTTTCACACTGCTTGCCGGCTGCCTTGGCCCCTATGCATCCACCCAGAGCTTTCCGGTGTACGTGCTTTCTTCCCTTACGGAGGTCCGGTCCATGCAGCGGCTGGATGCCCTTTTCGCCGGCCTCTGGATGATGGGGATCCTCATAAAGCTCAGCTGTGAGCTGTATGCCTGCCGGATCTGCTTTGCTTCCGTATTTGGGAAAAAGCGGCCGAAAACAGCGGTGCTTTTCTGCGGCGGAGCGGTGCTGATTTTGGCCATTGCCGCAGCGGAAAGCAGGCGCTTGAGAGAAATGCTTTTCGATACGCGGCTTCTGCTTCCCGCCACCGTTATAACAGGCGGGCTGCTTCCCCTGATGGTGTTTTTGGGGCATCGGGCGCGCTTCGGCAAAAGGAGGAAGGAAAATGAAGAATAAGTTGGGCCTTTGGATTCTGGCTCTTGCCTTTTCCCTGTGCGTTATACTGGGCCTTTGGGGCTGCGGCGGAAGGGAGCTTTACGAGCGGCTGATGATCCACGGGATCGGCGTGGATGTGGACGGCGACGGATTTCTAGTCACCGTCAGGTCCTCCGGCTCGCCGGGGGAAGAAGGAGAGGAATGCTTTGAGTGCCGGGGGAGCACCGTTCTGGAAGCCCTGAGCAGCCTTTCCCTGTTAACCGGGCGCAAGCCCTTTTACGCCCACAATTACCTTGTGGTTTTCGGAAAGGAATGCGCGGAGCAGGGTCTTGACCGCTGTATCGATTTTTTTGTGCGCTATTATAACACCCGGCCTGCAGTGCGCGTCTTTCTTTCTGAAAGCAGCGCCGGGGAGATTTTGAGTTATCAAAAGGACGGGGCTTATCTGAGAATGGCAGAGCTTCAGCAGCTGGGCGACAGCGGCCCGGAAAGCGGGAAGGCCGTTGTGGTGGAGCTCCTCGATTTTGTAAACGGAGCCATGCGTCAGGGCTCCGCCTCGGTGCTGCCTGTGCTGCGGGCAGAAGAAGACGGTGTCCGGCTTGTTTCTACCGCTTATTTTCAGGAGTTTACCCTGGAGGGCTTTCTTTCTCCGGAGGAGACAAGAGGCTTTCTGGCGGTAAAGGATCTGCTGAAGGGAAGCGAGGCGGTGGTGGAAGGCGAATTCGGCAAAGCGACCCTCTCTCTTTCGGGCGGAAAGGGAAAGGTCACCTTTTCCCGGCAGGAAGAAAATTTGCCGGAATTCCTTGTGGAGTTTCACGTCAATGGGGAAATCAGTTCTCTTTCCGGGCAGGGGGAGCTTTCGGGGCAGGCGCTGCTCCTTCCCATGCAAAGGGAACTGGAAGCTCTTCTGGGGGATGAAATATCTGCCGCCATCAAAAAGTCCCTTCTCAAGGACGGCTGCGATATTTTTGGTTTCGGAAATCTGCTTTTCCGCAAATCTCCGAATGAGTGGAAAACCCTTCGGGAAGATTGGACAGCTAAGGCAAAAAGCTGTGAATACCGTGTGAAGGTCACCGCGCAGGTCCAGGGCCTTGAATAAACGAAAAGTCCCCCGGCGAAGCCGGGGGACTTTTATGCTGTCTGCGGGAGCTGTCAGCGGCTCTTTACTGCCGAAAGCAGCTTTACCAGGGCCTTCTGGTTCCTTTCGCTGGCAACAGCCACCAGCTCATCGCCGCGGCAGAGAACCGTGGAGCCGTTTGGAATGGTCAGCACGCCGTTTCGTATCACGGAGATCAAAAGGGAATCCGCCGGGAAGCGGATGTCTTTAAGGGCTACCGAGTCCAGAGCGGAATCGGGGGGCAGGGTAATGGAGCAGATCCCGGCCTTTCCCTGGTTCAGGGAAGCGATCAGGTGCATATGGGCCTGGTCGGCCTCCTGTTCGATCATTCTTGTCAGAATGTCGGCACTGCAAACGGTGTTGGTGATCCCCAAAAGCCGGAATGTGTCCATGTTCCGGGGGTCGTTTACTCGGGCAATCACCTTTTTCGCGTGAAAGTACCGGCTCGCGAGCTGGGAAGCCACCAGATTGTCCTGGTCGATGCCTGTTACAGCCATGAAGCAGTCCGCGTCCTGAGTCCCGGCGGCCTGCAGCACGGAGATATTCGTGCCGTCGCCCCTGCAGACTGTAACATCCAGGCTGTCCGCCAATTGCTGACAGCGGATGTGGCTCCGTTCGATAATGCTTACCTCATATCGCTTGTCCAGCAAAGCGCGGGCCAGGCTGTGGCCTGTTTTTCCGCCGCCCATCACTACCATTTTCATAAGCTTTTCTCTCCGTTCAATCTATCTTTCGGCTGTAAACGACGGAATCCCCCTGCGCCAAAGGCAGGACTTTTCCCCATTCCAGCAGTGTAAAGCTGCCGTCCTCATGAAGCACGCCGAAGATTCCCAGGCTGGGTTCCGGCTCCAGCTGAGCGGTAGTCTGACCGTGCAGCCGTTTGTCCACGGGCCTTGTAAACAGGGAAACGGTGGAAATGCCGAAGGAGATCTGCTTGCTCTGCTGGGGAGCGGTAAGGGCCATGAACAGATCGTTCCCCGCGGTGTTGGTGGGGCATATGGTTTTCAGGCCGAAGCTCTCAAAAATCATTTCTCTGTGTGGGTCCGAAATGCGGGCCACTACCCTGGGAACGCCAAAATAATTCTTCACAAGCTGTCCCACGGAGATGTTCAGGTTATCGTCTGAGGTCACCACCGCAGCCGCGTCACACCCTTCCGCGCCGGCGCTGCGCAGGCTTTGAAGGTCCATGGGAAAGCCCACAAAGGTGACCCCGCCGAAATTGTCGCTTAACAGGGAAAGGCTGTCGGCGCTTTCGTCCAGCACCGAAACGGTGTGGCCCTCCGCGTCCAGTAGCTCGGCGGTTTTTCGTCCCAGGAACCCGCCGCCTATCACTAAAATGTTCATAAGCATGCCCTTTCATCCAAAGCTGTTTCTGCCCGGTCTTGCCCCGGCAGAACAAAGGGCCGAAAACAGGTTTCCCCGTTTCAGCCCTGAGGCTTTCTGTTATTCGCCGTCTTCGTTTTTGTTTTCAGGAGTGGGGGAGGGAGAAGCCGCGGCGTCGGAACTGTCGGAGCTGTCAGAGCTGTCGGAAGACGAATCTTCCGAGCCGGGATCCGGTGTGGCTGAGGCGGTGCCCTTCAGCCTGTTGTATTCCTCAAGTGTTACCTCCACAACAGTGGCATATTCCGCGAAAACATAAGCGGGCTTTCCTTCGAAATAGATCTGATACCACCCGTTGGAGGGCGTGTCAATCAGCAGTGCCAGCTTGCTGTCCTTTTCTGCCAATCCGAGGATCTCCGCGTCGGTGGAGGGGGAAGAGCGCACGTTCAAGCCGTCGTCAGCCGTGACCCTTGCTGCCTTTGCGGTGACAGGGACCGGTGTGGGAGACGGAGTGGGGGAGGTAAGCCCGGAGGAAACGGTCCCCGAGGGGCCTTTATCCTCATTCTTCTTTTTCCCGCATCCGGACAGCACGGAACAGATCAGGCAGACAACCAGCAAAAGAGCCCAAAAGCGTTTCATATTCAAAAATCCCCCTGAAATAGTACTGATACATCAATATAGAATCAGTATACCAGCATTTGGATAAAAAGTCCATGGCTTTTTCCCGATTATCTGATTCTTTTGCCGGACCAGTTGTTAGCATTTAGTAATTAGTCGTTAGAGAAGGGCAACTAAATTGGAATTTGACGCACTGACGAATAGCACAAAACCCTTGCCTCCCCTGAAA
>CAZNZS010000043.1:0-19897 GCA_964577585.1 uncultured Acutalibacter sp. | reverse complement strand
CCGGCATCGGGCTCTTCACCCTGCCGAGGTTCACCTTCCTGGAGGCCATGCAGGGTGTTTCCGACATCGACGGCGCATACATCGGCAGCGTGGCTTTGGCCTATATGCCCGTGGCCTTTGTGGTGTTCGCCGAGCATATCGCCGACCACAAGAACATTTCCTCTATCATTGAAACAGACCTTCTCAAGGAGCCGGGCCTGCACCGCACTCTGCTGGGCGACGGTATCGGTTCCATGGCCGGCGCGATTTTTGGCGGCTGCCCCAACACCACCTACGGTGAGTCTGTGGCCTGCGTGGCCATTTCCGGCAACGCCTCCGTTGCCACCATCATCACCACTGCCATTCTGGCAATGCTCATCGCCTTTGTCTCTCCCTTCGTTGCCTTTGTTGAGTCCATTCCCTCATGCGTCATGGGCGGCGTGTGCATGGCCCTGTACGGCTTCATTGCCGTTTCCGGTCTCAAGATGGTACAAAAGGTAGATCTGGAGGACAACCGCAATCTGTTTACCGTGTCCGCCATCCTCATTGCCGGTATCGGCGGCCTGGTGTTGGACTTCGGCAAAATCCAGATCACCGCTGTCGCCACCGCGCTGATCCTGGGCATCATCGTAAATCTGATCCTCCACGCCGGGGACAAGAAAAAGAAAGCGTAACCCTTCCCGGAAGAACAACGCCCCCGGCCTTATAGGCTGGGGCGTTGACAAAAACAGACAAAGCGGCGCCCGGAAGATTTCTTCCGGGCGCCGCTCTTTTCTCAGCCTAAATACTGATAGTCTTTCCAATAATCCTGAACTTCCTGAAAATCGTTGAAGATGAGAAATCCCTCTCCTGTATCGGGATCCACTGCAAAGGGGCCGGTCTGTGCTTTCCAGTGTTGGTAGGCTTCCAGAGAGTCCAGGTATTCCTGGGCTTTCTCCGGGTCTGCCTTGCTTTGGTCAAAGGGTAGAACGAACATGGCGTGAGCATTCGGGTAGCCCTCCAGGAATTCCATGGAACCGTCTTCGTTCATTTTGACAGCCTCATCGACTTGGACATAGATTTTGTTGTCGGACGGATCTGCCTGCGACTTGACCGGATACTCGTCTGCCGAAAACACCCTGTCATAGACGGCAAGGTAGATGGTGTGATCTGCAAAGGCTTCCATATTGGGGAAACGGATCGTATGGTACAGTGCGCCGTCCTCAAGGACAACGCTATCGCCATTGATTCCCATCGTGGACGTATTCAGCACATAGGGCGGCAGGCCGGAGACCAACAGCTCAGCCCCGAGATCAAGATAAGGTTCCGCCTCATCTGTGGCACAGGGGCTGCCGTCTTTGTGCTGATAGGAAAGGGAAATATAGGTGTGGTCTTCATCGTGGGCCATTGGAGAGGGTGACAATATACTCGTTCAATACGACCGTTTCTTCCAGGGCAACGGCGTTTTCCCCGGAATAGGCAGCTTCGATATTGCCGTCCGTCAAATAGTGGGAAACGTCTTTTGCCGTCATCATCGACACAGTGGCTGCCGCCCCCGCTGTCAGGCACAGGGCCAGCAGCACTACTGCGGCCACGGTGACAGCGCGCTTCATTCGAACGGGAGGGGCTTTCCGGCTTTTCCCAAGCTCTGCCATGCGTTCTGCCGTCCGCTCCCGCAGGACTGTGCTGGGCTTAACCTGTTCCATCCATTTCTGATAGTCCTGTTCTAACATGATCTCTCTCCTTTCAGATTATCCCGCAGTTTCTCCCTGCCACGGAAAAGGCGGGACTTTACCGTGCCTGGACTCAATCCCAGCAAATTGCCGATCTCCTCCACTGTCATGTCCTCCCAGTAAAACAGGTGAAGCACCGCGGCATATTTTTTCGGAAGCTTTTTCAATTCTTCCACCAGATAATAGTTCTCCGGCGTGTCCGCCTGGATAGTTTCCTCCAAAGGGACGCTACGCCGCCGCCAGGGGGACGCCCACAGCTTTTTGCAGCAGTTTATCGTCACCCGCAGGAACCACACCTTTTCGTGTTCAGCGCTTTCAAAAACCGGGGCTTTTTTCACATAACGGAGAAAAACCTCCTGGAAAACATCGTCAGCATCGCTGCGGTTCCTCAACTGGGCAAACGCCAGTTTGTAAACGGTATCAGCCTGCCTGTCGATGACCTGTTCTGCCAGTTCTCCGGACAGCGGTTTTCCCATAAAGCACTCTCCTTTCTGTTTTGAAAAGCTGAAACCCGGATTTTCGCTTTCGGCTCTAATACCCTGTATCTCACCGAAAGGTTGCAATATTTCCTTCGGAATTTTATAATTTTTCTGCTTCCTCAAAATTTGCCGCGCCTTTCCCGAGGCCGCTTTATTTTAAAAAACAGGAAAAATCCTGTCACATTTCCTTTGTGAGCTCCGTATACCCAGCAGAAAGGAGGCAACGCTTATGGCACAAGAAAGCAGAAACGAAGCAGCCGTTATGCAGCATGGGCCCGCTGTATACCGGCTTGCCTTTGCTCAGCTGCGAAACAAAGCCGACGCCGACGACGTGTACCAGGATGTCTTTCTCCGCTACGTGGAAAGGGCTCCTGCCTTCGAAAGCACCGAACACGAAAGAGCCTGGCTTTTACGGGTAACGCTGAACTGCTGCAGAGATCTTTGGCGTTCTCCCTGGCGAAGGCACAGCGTTCCTTTAGAGGAAGATCTGCCTTTTGAAACGCAGGAGGAATGGAACTTACACGAGGAACTGAAAAAGCTGCCGAAAAAATATCGAAGCGTTCTTCACCTCTTCTACTGGGAGGACATGACCACCGAAGAGATCGCCCGCGTGGTCGGCTGCAGCCCGGAGGCCGTGCGCCAGCAGTTGTACCGCGGCAGACAAAAGCTGAAAAAGATTTTGGACAAGGAGGATTATTGCGATGCTGGAACACACTTATAACGCCATGAATGAAAAGCTGGAGCCCGATAAAGAATTGGTCGCTGAAACCATTCGCAAAATGGAGCTGCAGGATGCACGCCGGAATCCGATACACGAAAGAGAGGTATCCCGGCGTCCCGTTCAGAGGAAGTGGGCCGCCGCTGTCATAGCCTGTGTATTGACCGCCGCCCTCTCCCTCACAGCTGTGGCCGCCGCTGTCCCGGGCTTCCGGTCCATGCTGTTCGGCAGAGGAAGCGGAGAATCCACTCCCTCTTCACCGTTAGCCCAGGCAGGCGCAAGGCTTACGGAAATTGAAAATGCTACTGCTGAGCGGGATGGCTTCCGGTTGGAGATCCTGGGCGCCGCCCACGATGGCTCGTCCATGATGGTGTACTATACCCTCACCGATACCACCGGGGAAAGCCGGCTGAATGAAAAGGCGGAAATTTACCCAATCACAGGTCAATTTGAAGAATTACAGTGGAACGCAGCCACAAACGGCAGCGGGGAGCAGTCCTTCTATTCCAACAACATACTGGCTTACGACCCTGAAACCGGCTCTCTGCTGTGCCGTTATGTACTGGACACTCAGGACGCAAAAAGCATGGACCTGTCCCACACGGAATTTGCCATTGATTCGATAGTTCTGGACGTGGAAAGAATCAATTGGGAACCTCTCACGCTGGATGAAAACCGCTTCACCGCGGAAACCATGGAGTTTGACGGAGAATCCATTTTGAAGCCCGGTGTTTCTCCTATGACTTTTGACGGAACAGAGACCCAGATTTCCGCTATAGGCTTTGTGGACGGCCGGCTTCATGTGCAGTTTGCATGGCCGGAAAACAAAAACATGTCCGCTTCGTTTCACCCCATTGATAAGGTAATCACGCCGGAGGAAGTTGCTGCCGCAGGAGGATATACCGCTGAATTCGAAGCCAGGGAAGCCGACGCCTGGCACGCTCGTCAGAAGAATGAGGGAAGCTCTAACGAAAACGAAGCTCATACGATTTGGGGGAAGCAGTATTTTTTCAATCTGGAAAACGGCGTTGCTGTTAATGCTTCCGATGAAGACTTCATGGATGGATCTTATCAATATCAGGAATATGTGTACGAGATCTCGCCGGAGGAAATGCAGTATTATAACTTCTACTATTTCCAGCAGAGCAACAGCCAGGAATTCCACTATTTCTCCCAGAACGGCAGCACCCTGTCTCATGATTTCCAGGTATCCTTCGATCTGGCAGCCGCCGATCAGGCTCAGGGAAAAACCGTGGAAAACCTCTCCCTTGACGGCGGGACCCTTTCCTCCGTCAGCCTGAGCGGCATGGGCGTCACGGTTACGGGAGACCGGAAGCTGACTGAGAATGCGGTCATTACGGCATCATACGGTGGAGAGACTGTAACCTTTTCCAAGACCATCACCACCGGTATTCCACGCCTTGACAACATCATGGAAGTCGACCGCTACACCGGCCCTGTCACCGTGCGGTACGCCGCCGACCGGCCCATCGACCCCGCCGAGCTTACTGCCTTCACCATAAACGGCAGGTCAATTTCTCTCGACTGAATCTGAAAAATGCTCTACAGCAAAGCGCCCCGGAAAAATCCGGGGCGCTCTGCTTGTTTTTGGAAACCGCGAGCGGCGGTTAAATCATCTTATTTTGCTTCGAAATAAGCTTTGAAGGCCTTGTAAGCCATATAAACATCCAGCTTGGAGACCACCTCGAAGGGAGCGTGCATGGAAAGCACCGGCACGCCGATATCGATGACATCGGCATTCAGGCGGGAAATGTCCAGCGCCACGGTTCCGCCGCCGCCCTGGTCTACCTTACCGAGCTCGCCGATCTGCCACACCACATCGGCATCGTCCAGCATTCTGCGAACCCAGCCCACAAACTCCGCGGAAGCGTCGTTGCTGCCGCTCTTGCCCCTTGCGCCGGTATACTTGGCTACTCCAACGCCCCGGTTCAAATAGCAGGAATTTCCGGCTTCATAAGCATGAGCATAGGTGGGATCGTAAGCCGCGGTAACGTCTGCGGAAAGGCAGTTACTGGCAGACCACACATGGCGGGGTGTGAGGCCTTCAGCAGCGGCCAGATCGGACACAAAGTAATTGAGATATTCAGAGCAAAGACCGGTATTGCCTACGCTGCCGATCTCTTCCTTATCGGCAAGACAGGTAACGACGGTATGCTCGGGAGTTTTGCATTTGAAGATCGCCTCTAAAGCAGGGTAAGCGCACACGCGGTCGTCGTGGCCGTAAGCGCCGATCATGCTGCGGTCAAAGCCGATATCCGTTGCACGGAAAGCGGGAACAAAGGAAATCTCGGCGGAGATCAGGTCGCTTTCCACAATGCCGTACTGCTCGTTTAAGATCTTCATCACGTTCAGCTTGTAGAGGGATTCCCCTTCGGCGTCCAAAGGCAGGCTGCCCACCAGAATGTTCAGGTCCTCGCCGGTGAAAGCTTCTCCAAGCTTTTTGCCCATCTGATCTCTTCCGAGATGGGGCAGGATATCAGTGATGGTGAACTGGGGATCCTCGGGCTTGTCGCCGACGTTCACGGTGACCTCCGTTCCGTCCTTCTTCACGATCTTTCCGTGCATGGACAGCGGGATCGCGGTCCACTGATAGTGCTTGATGCCGCCGTAATAATGGGTCTTGAGAAGGGCAAGCTCGCTTGCCTCATACAGCGGGATGGGCTTCAGGTCGATCCGAGGATTGTCGATGTGGGCGGCGGCAATGCGCACGCCCTCTTTCGCGCCTTTTTTGCCGATCACAGCCAGGCACATGGCCTTGCCGCGGTTGTTGTAATACACCTTGTCCCCTGCCTTGTATTTATGAGAAGGGTCAAAGGGAACAAAGCCGGCGGCCTCAGCGGCCTTTACCGCGTAATCCACGGACTCACGCTCTGTTTTAGCAACATTCAAAAAAGCCTTGTATCCTTCGGCAAATTTATCCGCCTTTTTCATTTCGGCGGCGCCGGCTTTTTTGGAGCCGTGGGTCTTGTCGTTCAAAAGCTGCTTTGCCAATTTCTTTGCGTCCAGCTTATCTTCTTTTTTTGTCATGATTTTCCTCCTGCTTTTTAGGTGAAGCGCCTTTTATTTTCCTGATTACTCTACTCCTTTCTGAGAAAAAAGTCAATCTGTATCTCTGTTAAGTTTTTTCTCAGCCATAAAGTAATAAGTGCAGATCCGGTAGCCCGCCCTGCCGTACAGCCTCTGCAGGCCAGAATAGGTGTAGCCGATAAAGCTTCTTCTCAGGCCTGTCTCTTTGAGATAGGCTGTACCGGCAAAGATGAGCCTTGTGGCAATGCCTTTATTTCTGCACTGATTCGCGACCACGGTGCAGCCAAGGCTTCCCGTGCCGGGGCCTTCTCCTTCTGCGCAGACCTGGACAGCCCCGCAGATCTCTTCCCCGAGACTTGCCAGCAAAACTCTCTCTTTGCCACCCTCATAAAGAGACGCAGCTCTGTAATACTCTGCGAATTCCGGCTCTCCGTCCTCCACGCAGCGGAGTACGCCGGGAACATCCCCGGGCCCGGCCCAGCGGTATGTGACGCCGTCTACGGTATCTCCCTCTTTACAGCCGGCAAGCTCCAGGGAGGAAAGCTCTGCCGCCATGTCAAAGCAGTTTGCTTCTCCCCAGGAATGGACGTAGCCGCGCTTTTCAAAAAAGGCGGCGTCCTTATTGATAAGCTCGGGGCACAGCGCCTCGGGTTCCAGTTCTTCCGGGAAGGGTTTTCTGCCCACAGGAACACCGGGAGTCAGATAGTCTTCTCCGGCGCCGATGCTTATCCGGTCTTTCCCGGTTCTTATCAGGTACTCCTCCGTTTCCCGCAGAAGGGCGCTTCCAAGCCCCTTACAGCGATATTCCCAATCGACACAGAGAAGGTATACCGTGCTGTCGTGAACGACGGAAGCGCCGATCAGCTTTCCTTCCTCATTTCTCTTTTCGAAAATGACATTTTGGGGGTTATCAAGAAGCTCTCTTGCCGTTTTTTCCGCTCTGGTAACATAGGGAAAATTCCGCCGGAACAGCGCATAGAATTCTTCCTGCATTTTTCTCTCTATCCTTTCGCAGCTATTTCTTTGCTTCTCTCAGAGATTCTAATTTCGCATACACATAGGTATCCTTCCAAACGGGTTTCCCGTTTGGATCCTTCCAGAAGAAAACATTCTGCAGGAAGTGTGCTTCCCTGCGAAACCCAAGGGACTCCACCAGCTTCCAGGAGCTTATGTTTTGAGGGTCGCATTCCGCGTAGATCCTGTGTGCTCCATTAGCGAAAGCCTGCCGAATCAAAGCTTCGCAGCTTTCCCGGGCATATCCCTTTCTCCAGTAGACCCGATGAAATACATAGCCTATTTCCAGGGATTCAAACTCTCGTTTTCCCAGATAGACATTTCCTATCATTTTGTGGGAAGATTTCAATTCAACCGCGATCATTTCCTCCGTTCCTATGCGCCACTCCAAATTGCTTTTTGTTTCCTCAAGCGACATGGGTTTGTACGGTTCGTATTCCACTACCTTCGGGTCAGATAAGTATTCAAACAGATCCTGTAAATCGCTTTCTTTGTATCTTCGCAAAATCAATCGCTCTGTTTCTATCAGAATTTTTTCCTTCTCCATGCTAAATTTTCCTTTCCGGTCTGGTAATTCGTTATTGGGGAGACAGGGAGAAAACGGCAAATTGGAGTTTACCGGCTATCCTTCCTGTCATCCTGAGCTTCCTCCCTGTCATTGCTGAGCAAAACAAAGCAAGCTTTGCTTTCGGCGAAGGATCTCGTTCTTTTGACCTCTTCTTCAGGAATGAAGGGCGGGATCCTTCGTCACTGCGTTCCTCAGGATGACAAAAAAAGGGGGACTTTCCTCTTCTCTAACAACTAACGACTAACAGCTGACAACTAAAATGCTAAACTACAATTTAGCGGTCTGTTGGCCTCCCCTTGCACCTTTGACCTTACTTCATTGCGCCGAAGGCGCAACCATCATCCATCATCCAGCGTCTAGCATCTAGAATCCAAATGCCCTACTCCAACAACTAACTACTCCCAGCTAACAACTAATTTCCGTATAAGCTTTGGTACCTGCCCATGGCCTTTTTTACTTTCTTTACATAGCTGTCAGTTTCGGGGTAAGGAATGGTATGAAGGCTTTCCCCATCGTGAGAATACTTTTCTTCTCCCAGCCAGCTTTCCACGTTTCCCATTCCCGCGTTGTAGGCGCAGAGGGCCACCTCTAGGTTTTTGTACTGATCCAGCAGCAGCCGGAGCAGTGCGCAGCCGCAATGGATATTGTCGCCAGGATCCGTCACGTCTTCCCCGCCGTTTTCCGGCGGGTAGAGGGAGCAGATCCACTCAAAGGTCGAAGGCGTAAGCTGCATAAGGCCTATTGCCCCGGCCCTCGATTGGGCATCCGCCCTGAAGCGGCTTTCGGTGCGCATGACAGCGTAGACAAGATTTTTGTCCAAAGAGAACTCCTGAGCTTCTCTGTCTACCAGTTCTTCATAAGGCCTGGGATACAACAGTTTCCATCCGGTATTCATCAGGGAAGGCCCTGCAAATATACCAAACAGAATAACCACAAGCAGCACAGCCGCCAACACAATACCTTTTCTCTTCATACGCGGGCTTCTCCGATCCCTTCCTCAAGCTCCCGCAGAACAGGCGCGAGAGCCTTTGAAATACAGCCTTCACCGCTGTTGTCTATCACATAGTCTGCCCGCGCGGAATAAAAGCTTTCCTCATGCTGGGCAGAAAAGCGCAGTCTGGCTTCCTCCGGGGATATCCCGTCCCTTCGGCAGATCCGAAAGAGCCGCTCCTCCACGGGGGCAGTCACTACCATGATCCTTGCACAGGCCCTGTCAAGCCCGGCTTCAAACAGCGTGGGAGCATCCAGCACTACAACTCTGCTGCCCCGGGAAAAGGCGCTGCTTACCGTCTCTTTGACCGCTCTCATAATTCTGGGAAAAGTGATCTCCTCCAGCTTCTTCTTTCCTTCCGAGGAAGCAAAGGCGCGCCTTGCAAGCTCCCTTCTGTCGAGCCTGCCGCCCTGTACCATAGCTTCTCCAAAGGCCTTCCGCAGCTCCCCAATGCAGGCTTCATCGTATACCGCCGGGCTGCGGGTAAGAGCATCGCAGTCGATCACCGGCCAGCCCGCCTCCTGAAGGCAGGCTCCCACGGTGGATTTTCCCGCGCCGCTGGGGCCGGTAAGTCCCACTACATAATGGCCCCGGGGATTTATCACCGAAAAGCCGGCGGCCCTGATCATCCGGTTATACACCGCCAGCCCTACGCCCCGCTTGGAGGGCATATGGGCATATATCCGCTCGGCGCCCAATTCGTCAAGGTGAGAAAGGCTTGCAAATAGAAGCCTTGCCTGCTTTTCGCTGCTGTACCTGCTTCCGTAGCCGAGAAAAGGAGCCCGCAGCAGCGAGATATCTTCCTCAAAGCAGAGGGCAAAAGCTTTACCCTCTGTCTCAAGTTCAGAAGCGCACTTCTGGTTTACATAATCCGAATATTCTTCCGGGGAGGCGTCAACGAGCAGGACCTCCGCTTTCGGAGCGTAATGCTTATACTTCATGCCGGGCGAGGGCGCCTGTCTGCCCTCCTTCAGGCGGTGCAGAACGGCATCGTCCACATCTACTTCCCCCAGGACCTCACGCAGCTGGGAAAGGGTCACGCCGCCAGGACGAAGCAGACGGGGACACTCGCCGGCCAGGGAGATAACGGTGGACTCCACGCCCACGCCGCAATCGCCTCCGTCCACCAGCGCGTTGACCCGCCCGGCCATATCGGCGCACAGGTGGGAAAACGTGGTGGGGCTCGGCCGGCCTGAAAGATTGGCGGAAGGCGCTGCCAGCGGCACTCCCGCTGCCCGAATGACCGCCTGAGCTACCGGATGGGAAGGAAAGCGAACGCCCACTGTGGAAAGGCCTCCGCTGGTCTCTCCGGGAACAAGCTCTGACTTTTCCAAAATGATGGTGAGGGGGCCGGGCCAAAAGCGCTCCGCCAGCCGTTTGGCATTTTCCGGCACGCTTTTCACGAGAGGTGCCCACTGGGAAAGCGAGACAATATGGACGATCAGAGGATTGTCCACAGGTCTTCCCTTGGCCGCGAAGATCTTTCTGACCGCCGCGGGATCCAGCGCGTTCGCGGCAAGGCCGTAAACAGTTTCGGTGGGGATCCCCACCACACCGCCGTTTCGCAGGATCTCCCCCGCCCTTTTACAATCATCTTTATGATTTCCATTGAGAAATAATGTTTCCATAAACGCTCCGCAAAGCAGATATCAGTTTCTGAAATTTTGGACAGCAGAGAAAAAAACTTTGACCTTATCCGGCATCCAGAATCCAGCATCTAGGACGCCAGCGCCGCGGCGCGGTCCGCCGCGATCAGGGGATCGATGAGCTGATCGATCTCACCCGCCATGATCTCTTCCAGCTTATAAAGCGTTAAGCCGATGCGGTGGTCGGTCACTCTGGACTGGGGGAAATTGTAGGTGCGAATCCGCTCGGAGCGGTCGCCGCTTCCCACCTGGCTTTTCCGTTCCTCGGCCACCTGGGCGCTGGCCTTTTCTCTTTCCTGGGAAAGCAGCCGGGAACGCAGCACCTTCATAGCCTTATCCTTATTTTTATATTGGCTCCGTTCATCCTGGCATTCGACCACCATGCCTGTGGGGATATGGGTAATCCGGATAGCGGAAGAGGTCTTGTTGATGTGCTGCCCTCCTGCGCCGCTGGAACGGAAGGTATCGATCTGCAGATCCTTGGGGTCGATCTCGACCTCCACTTCCTCCGCTTCCGGAAGCACCGCCACCGTTGCGGCCGAGGTGTGGATCCTTCCCTGGGTCTCCGTTTCCGGCACACGCTGCACCCGGTGAACTCCGCTTTCAAACTTCAGGCGGGAATAAGCCCCCTCTCCGTTTATCAGAAAGCTTACCTCCTTAAAGCCGCCGAGCTCAGTTTCGTTCAGATTCAAGATCTCCGTAGTCCACCCGCGGCTTTCGGCATAAGCGGCGTACATGCGGTAAAGGTCATAAGCAAACAGGGCGGCTTCCTCGCCGCCTGTTCCGCCCCTGATCTCCACAATGACGTTCTTTTCATCGTTGGGGTCCTTCGGCAACAGCAGAATCTTTATCTCTTCCTCCAGAGAGCTGAGTTTTTCCTCGTTTTCCTTCAGCTCCTCCTGGGCCATTTCCCGCAGTTCCCGGTCAGAGGTCTCTTCCAGAACCTCCTTTGCTTGCAGCAGCGCGCTGCTGCAGCTTTTATAGCTTTGGTAAGCCTCCGCTATGGGGCTGATCTCCCGATATTCCTTCATCAGCTTTGCATACAGTTCTCTGTCCGCCGCCGTCTGAGGATCATAAAGCTTTTGATCCAGCTCCTCCAGCCGGTTGATGAATACCTGCAAATTTTCAAACATAGCTTTCCCTCCATGGTCTGCTGTGAGTTCTCCCTGATCCCTTCGCTCAGGACTCCCCCTCCGTATCACGGAGGATCTTTTTGATATTCTTCTCACATTTCACGCGGGGTATCATTACCTCGCGCCCACATTTGCAGCAGCGGATCTTAAAATCCATTCCCGAACGGAGCACGAGGAATTCATAGCTGCCACAGGGGTGGGGCTTTTTCATGTGAAGGATATCCCCTACACGTACATCCATACATTTCTTCCTTTCTGCAAAGAAGGAAGTTACGGGCTGCAGAAAAGCTGCCGTCCGTAACTTCCGGGTTTCACGCTTTGATTGCTACTCCTGAGGTGTTGCCGCCACATCACGGGCGCGGCCAAGCGCCGGGGCATCGGCGGCAAGGCTTACCTTGTCGGCAAGCTCCACGGAAACGGTATACTGACCGAGCACCCAGCAGGAATCGGAGCCGCTGCCTGTTACCGTGACGGTTACGGGTACGTCTACCGTGCCGCTGCGGTCTGAGAAATTGGCCAGGTCCGCCTGCACCAGAACAGAGCCGGAGGTAAGCTTCGAGATCTGCGCCTCAGAGCCCACTACAGTCACTTCAAAGGACTGGGTGCGGAAGGTAATGTCTTTTCCGGCAGGCTCGTTGGCGATTTGAACATCACCTGTAGACACGCTGAGGCTCGTTCTGCGATACCCGTTCAGATTGATGGAAACCGTGGCCTGGCTTACAGAATTCTCACCCACGGCACTGATATTTCTCACGCCTGTGGGCAGGGGAATGTCCACAGTGAAGGTGTTGCTGTCCGAAACATCGAGCTCCGCAAAATCGATGGGTGTGTCAAGACGGATCTCGGAAATGCCGGAAAGCACGTCGGCAGGCCCGGCAATATCGATGCTAGCCGGAGAAATGACGATCCGTGAATCGGCAAAGCCCTTGGGCTGATGAACCGTGGAGGCCACAAGCTTCACAGACTTTCTGGGAAGCACCTGAATGTTCACGTCACAGGTATCGGCATCCATCTGAAGGTACAAAGCGGAAGTATCGGTGATCTCCTGATTGCTCTGGTCAAAAAGCCGGATCGGGCAGGTAAAGGAAGCGTCCGCACGCAGCGGAGAATTCAGCGAATAGCTGATGGCAGCCCGGCTTATCTTGTTGACCGAGGATTCCGGACCGGAAACGGTCACGCTTTCCACGGACAAAACCGGCGAGCTGGGATAAAAATCGGTATCCGCGCTGTAGGTAATACCGTCATAATCTATGGGGAAGGTGGCTTCCTTGTAACGGTCATATTCCACGGAGATCTCCTCAGGGCTGATGGAAACCACATTGTAATCTGAAATCGCGCTGCGCTTGGAGGCTCTCACCTGCAAAGTCGCCTTCTGCAGCGTATTGCCGGTAAGCTTGGTGGAATTGGGATTGAGCGTAGCGGTCACCTCAAAATCCTCGGAGGAAAGCTTGTTTGTAATAAGGCTGCTGCCCGATATTTCAAGATCCGCGGAGGTATATGACATATTGAACACTTTTATTCCGTCTTCCTCGGCGCCGGCGGAATAGTTTACGGTGATGGGCACATCGTAAACGATGCGGTTCCTGTCGGTATTTCCGGCAGTGAGCACGAACCAGTAGATCAGCGCCACGCAGAGAGAGAAGCCCAGCACGAAGGTATTGTGCTGAAACAGGCTTCCTATACCGGTCACCCGCTTCTTTTCCCTTTTATCAGCACGTTTCTTTTCTTCGCTCATTCTTTCTCCTCCTTTCCGGACGAGACCCGCTTGAATTTCCCAAGGATGCGCCTGCTGGCTCCGGCGGATTCGGAGGCACCGGTCAGATGCTTTTCCAAGGCTTCACGCAATGTGACGCGGTTGTAATTGCGGGTGAGCTTTCCCTCCAGGGCAATGGAAATCTGGGCGGTCTCCTCGGAAACCACCACAACTACCGCGTCGGAATTTTCGCTCATGCCGATAGCCGCCCTGTGCCGGGTGCCCAATTCAGCGCCCACATTGGTGCTGGCGGTCAGGGGCAGAATACAGCCGGCAGCGTAGACCCGGCCTTCCCGGATGATCATAGCCCCATCGTGAAGCGGGGCCTTATTGAAAAATATGTTTCCGATCAGCTGAGCGGAGGGTTCGCCTTCCACAATGGTCCCCGTTGCAGCGATCTCCCCGAGCTTTGTCTCCCGTTCAAAAACGATGAGCGCCCCCATCCGCATTTGCTGCAGAAGGGACACGGCCTCCACCACGCCTTCAATGGCCTGCTGGGTCTCGGCAACGTCGGCATTCTTGCTTTTCGCGCCGATCACATTTGCGATGGAGAGCCCTACCTTGTTTCTTCCCACCTGCTCCAGCGCCTTGCGGATCTCAGGCTGGAACAGTATGATCGCCAAAATAAAGGCGGACTCAAAAAAGTACCGCAGGACAGTGCTTACCATGGCAAGCTCCCAATAGGAGGCCGCGATAAACAGGGCCACAAGCAGTACAATGCCCTTCAACAGCTGCCATGCGCGGGTCTCCCGCACCAGCTTTATCAAGCCATAGAGCAAAAAGGTGATAACGACCACATCTATGGCGTCTTTGAAGGTGAACTGGCGGACCACTGTCAAGATGGTCTGACCTACACGTGTCAGGGAATCCATAAAGCTGTCCATGGCCGCTTAACCTTCCTTCATCTAAAAATTCCGCGGGCGGGAATGCTGCGAGCGCGGGCTGCTTTCGGCACCCCACCCGGCAAATCCTGACTTTTCCGTTCCGCAATATTATAAATAGTGTATCACAAAATGCCCTGAAAAGGAAGGCCTTTGAAAAAAGTTTTCATCATTTTTTGGCTTTTGATATCTCTCTTATCCCGGCCACGAGAACCGCGATATCTTCTCTGCGGGTAAACACCGACGGTACCGCCCTAACAGTGCCGTCCGCTGTTCCGAATTTGTCGTGGGCGGTAGGGGTGCAGTGCAGGCCGCAGCGAACGGCAATTCCCCGCTTTGCAAGCAGCTCTCCCACCCTTTCGTTGGGAACACCCTCCACGTTGAAGGAAAGCACCGGAAGATACCAGGGCTTTTGCGGCTCAGGGGTGTAGAGCCTTACGCCGGGGATCCCGGAAAGCTTTCGGTGAAGGAGCCGGGTAAGCTCCAGTTCTCTGCTCCAGATATTTTCCGGACCCTGGGCTTTTACAAACCGCATGCCGGCACCCAGGCCCAAAATTCCGGGGACGTTCAGGGTGCCGCTTTCATACCTCTCCGGCGGATCTTCCGGCTGGCTCATGCTTCTTGACTGAGTTCCCGTTCCCCCTTCGATCAGAGTGCCGATGGGGTCCTCCGGATCCCGCAGGATCAGCATGCCCGTTCCCATGGGGCCGTACAGCCCCTTGTGCCCCGCGCAGCAAAGATAATCTATTCCGCTCTCTTCGACATTGATCGGAATGATCCCCGCGCTTTGGGCACTGTCCACGCAGATCTTTGCCCCGTACTGATGGCAGAGCGCCGCTATGCGTTCCACTGGCACCCTCACTCCAAACACGTTGGAAGCCTGGGTGCAGACCACCAGTTTCGTATTTGGCGTCATGGCATGCCGGAAGGCATCCATGGTAGCATCGCTGTCCTCCGGCGTAACCTTTGCCGCCGTGTAGGTCACTCCACGCTTTACAAGTTCTGACAATGGCCGCATAACAGCGTTATGCTCCAGATCCGAGACCACCACATGGTCACCCTTTTCCAGGCAGCCCTTCATCACCAGATTGAGCGCCTGCGTACAGCTTGCCTGAAAGATAACGCATTCCGGTCCCCTTGCCCCGAAAAGCTCCGCCGCGGTCTGCCGGCACCGATAGACGGCCTGCCCGGTAGCCGTACACATAGCATAGCTGCTCCTGCCGGGATTGGCGCCATATTCGCGCAGCGCTTTCGCCACTGCTTCCCTGACGGCAGGCGGTTTCGGAAAAGTAGTGGCGCCATTATCCAGATAGATCATCCGGCACCATCCTGTTCAAGCCTGCCCAGAATCCTGATTTTATTTTCTCGCAGTATTCTTTCCGCCGTGTCGGCATCTTCGGGCACAAATATCCCGTACCCACAGCCTGTCTCCGCCACTTTTGGAATACGCTGTACAAAGCCGCGTATCCCATGTTGGAGCAGGATCTCTTTCCCCTTCATCGCATAAGTCACAGAGCTTACCATAATGAGGGGCTTGCCCATAAAAATCACCTCATTGTTTCAGGCCGGACAGCATGAGCCCGCCTCCGGCTCCTATAATCTAAAAAAAGCCGCCTATCATCCCGCTGCGGCTTATCCCATTTTATGCCGCACCACACCCGGCGTTACCGGAGAAGCGCGGCAGGCGCAAAGGAACTCCCCTGCCGTAAACCCGGCGCGGGCACATGAGCCCTCCTTTGTCCGCAGGTCTCACGGCTCCGCTGAAAATTCCCGAATTCTTTTTGAAAAGTGCTGTACATTGCCGGAAATATTCGGTATAATAAATGAAATATAGATATGCTCCTGCTCTATATTCACACAAGTTATAAAGGTGGGCTTGCCTCATGGAAAAGGGTCCATTTGTGAAAGGAATCTGGAACGATACAGAATATCCGATATTGCTTTTTGCCTCTGCAGGCCATGAATTTCTTTGCCAAAACAAAGCCGCGGACGTGCTCTGCGGCGGCGCGCCTGTACCGGAAGCTCTTACCGGGTCAGAGAGGAACGCTCTTTTTGAAGCTTTGGACAACGAAAGCTCCAGCCGCCCTGTTTTCTGCCATATCGGGAAAGATGTCTTTTCGGCCGTTCTGCTGCAGGAAAGCAGCCACAGGATCTGTCTGCTGCAAAAGGTAACGGCTTACTATAACGACACACAAAGCGCCCTGGAGGAGGCCCGGCTCGCAAGCCAGGCAAAAACCGTATTCCTTTCGGAAATGTCTCATGATATCCGCACGCCGATGGGCGCCATACTGGGACTTACGGAGATAGCACTTTCTCAGAAGGACGTGCCTGAAAAGATCGCGGAATGCCTCGGGAAGATCAAGACGGCTTCCGGACACATGATGTCTTTGTTGAACGAAGTGCTGGACATCTCCCGGATCGAAAGCGGGAAGGTGGTCCTGCATCCGGAAGAAACCAGCGTGGCTGATCTGCTCCATGAGATCCTCATCGTGGCAAAGCCTCAGGCCGACGCGAAGAAGCAGGTCTTTAGCCTGAAGATGGGTGAGATCGCCTGTGAAAGGATCCTGGCCGACAATGTCCGATTAAAACAAATCTGCCTGAATGTGCTTTCAAACGCGGTGAAATACACCCCCGAGGGCGGCAGAGTCGATCTCTTCTTCTCCATTGGGCCCACTGAGGAACCCCAAAAGGTGCGCTTTCTTTTCTCGGTAAAGGACAACGGTATAGGCATGAGTGAGGAATTCCGGGAGAAAATTTTCATTCCCTTCGAACGGGAACAGAAATCCACTGTAAACAAAATACAGGGCACCGGCCTTGGCATGGCAATAACCAAAAACCTGACGGACCTGATGCATGGCGATATCACGGTTGAAAGCGAGCTGGGAAAAGGCTCGTGCTTTATCATCGACATTCCCTTTGAGGCCGCGCAGGAAGAACCTTTTCCCGAGGAGTTCCGCGGAAAACGGATACTTTTTCTGGACGGTGACGAAGAACGTGCCGCGCAGATAACAAAAATGCTTGCCGAACTCGGCATGGAGGCGGATCACGCCAAAACCGCGGAAGACGCGGTGGAATTCATCAACGACATAATGCTTTCAGACGGCAGCTATATGGCTTTCCTCTCTGTGGAAAAGGTTCCCGGCATTGAAATGATGCTCTTCCTGCCGGAAGTCAGGCGCAGGATGGGGACAAGCTTTCCAATCATCATGCTTTCGGAAAGCGATTGGAGCCAAACGGAATACCTGCTGACAAAGGCCGGTGTAGATTCCTTTATTCCCATGCCGCTCTTTAAGAGCAGGCTTGCCGAAGGGCTCAGCGCGTATACGGCAAGCCGCGAAAGGGTTGCCGGAGAGCAGACTGAGAATAAAACGCTCCGGGATTTCTCAAACAAGCGTATCCTGCTTATTGACGACAACGAGCTTAACCGGGAGATCGCCCTGGAGCTTCTGGGCGTTTCCGGCGCGAAAATAGAAACAGCAGAAAACGGCCTTGAGGCAGTGGAGCGTTTCCGTTCCTCCGCGCCCTTCTACTACGATATGTTGTTAATGGACATCCAAATGCCCGTTATGAACGGCCTTGATGCCACCAGAGCCATTCGTGCCCTTACCCGCGATGACGCCCGCCAGGTCCCGATTTTGGCCATGACAGCCAACGCCTTTGTGGAAGACGTGCAAAACGCTCTGGACGCCGGCATGGACGCTCACATTTCCAAGCCTCTCGATATGGACAGGGTCTTCTCCACCATGGAGCTTTTCCTTGGGAGGCAGCGCACATGAGGGATTACCAGGAAAAGTATATTGAAAACCTGATGCGGATCATTGAAATGAGCCATGTGCCCGGTCAACTCCCTGATGACGCGGCCGTTTTTCTCAGGGAAAGGAAGGAAAAGGCCGGGGAGGTGCATAGGCTTGCAGCGGAGAACACAGCACAGCTCCGGGAAAATCTGTTTCCGGTGCTGGACAATATCATTTCAGCAGACGAAGAGGAGATCGAAGAGCTGCAAGCGTTTTCCAACGGCCTTACGCAAGGCGCACAGCAGCTTGATCCTGTGCTTATATACAGCATCCACACCGCGCTTCTGGCCTACGCCAGAAAATGGGAAAAGCGCGATATGCTGATCAAGGAGCTCTACCAAACCGGTATGGCGCTTTTTTACATGCAAGAGATCCTTTCTTTCACCGGGCAGCGCCGGTACCAGTGGAAAATGAGCCTAATGTTCGGCGAGGCAGCTTCCTATATCAAGGAGTATGACGATATTGAAGATCCGGAAACACGCGGCTATATCCATCGCTCCATGGCAAATCTGGCTCTTTGCCACAGCGAGGTCACCCTGGAGGAAAGCCAGAAAAAGCTCCGGGCGATCCGCCGCTCTCTGCAGGTGCTTGAGGATCCGACATACCACAGTAAAACGCCCTCCCTCCCCTGGGATCTGTTCCTATACAAATCCCACCAGGAGCGTTCCACGGCAATAGCCATCCTTCGCGCCGGAATAACAGATCCTGAGGTTCAGAGGGAAGTTATGGAATCGGCGGAATATGTAAAAGACCGGCAAATGGAAAGCTGCAGAAAAAACGGCACGGAGCCTTCCATACGCTGGCAGCTCACATACGAGGCTGCCCAATATCACTGCGGTTTGAAAACCATGCCTGAATTTCTGCAGATCCTGGAAACCGTATACATTGAGCGGAATCCAAAGGACTATACCGGCAACGGTCTTTATCTCAACATGTTCGTTCCCGCCTTGTACGCCGATTATCTTCAGCACAATGAGGAATACCGGGAAAAGAAACGGGCTGTTCTGGACCATATGTACCGCCAGGTAGTACGGTATGTGCGCAACGTGCCTGACCACCAGATGGACAATCTGCTTCTGCGATATCTGCTTTCCTGTCTGCTGAGCTTTGTGGAATACCCCGATGGGATCCAGAAGAAAGATTTTCTTCTGCATCTTGTGGTGTGCCGGAATACCGATGTTTATGTTTTTTTGCGCATGACGGCCCAGATTTCAAAAATGCTTACCGGGAAAGCCCTGCAGGAGCAGCCGGAGCTTCTTGTGGGCGTGCTTGGCTGCGATTCCGTTTCTCAGGTCAAGGCAAACGGGGATAAGCTTTGCCAATTTGCCTACGAAAGCGGATTGCTTCACGATGTGGGCATCTTAGCCTTCAACAGCATGCTGACTCATTACGGGCGGAGCTGGCTCCAGGAAGAAAAGGAAATGTATCAGCTTCACGTGTACGGCGGCGAAGACATGCTGAAAGAATGCAGCTCCACAAAAATATATGCCGCCACAGCTCTCGGCCACCATAAATATTATGACGGCAGCGCCGGATACCCTCCGGAATACGACAGGAATGCCAACCCCAACCAAGCCGTAACAGACATTGTAAGCGCCGCCGCGTTTCTTGTCCGCCTGATCGATGATATGAATTATACCGACCGGCAGCCGATGACATTACCTCAGGCTTTGAAAAAGGTGCGGGAGTATTCCGGCACCAGGTTTTCTCCGGATATTGTTTCCCTGCTTTCCGGCATGGAACCGGAGCTGGAAGAATACTTTAAAACCGGACAGCTCAAGGCCCATGAAGAAGCGTTTCTGCTGCTCCAAAAGAAATGAGCGAACAGGAAAGGCGGTTCTCACACCAAAAAGAAATTTTAGGATCCGATTGCGAAAAATTCTTGACGTAAAGAAAACCCTATGATATAATGACAGGGCTGTGTGGAACAGCCCTGATATTTGCGGGTGTAGTTCAGTGGTAGAACTCCAGCCTTCCAAGCTGGTCGTGTGGGTTCGATTCCCATCACCCGCTCCAATTTTTTCTTATGCCATATCGGCGATCTGTTTCGTCGATCCATGCATTATCCCGTCTTTCTTACAAGACAGGATAAGCAATTCTCTGTAAGCCGGAAGGCTCCCTTTATTTGCGCCAATAGCTCAGCTGGATAGAGCAACTGCCTTCTAAGCAGTAGGCCAGGGG
>CAZNZS010000042.1:0-20096 GCA_964577585.1 uncultured Acutalibacter sp. | reverse complement strand
ATATTTCGTCTTATTTACGATATATTAGTTGACTTTACGAACTTTTAGTGGTACTATTCCCTTGAACAAGACAAAAACGACCAAAAAGAAAATTTTTCTCCCGGAGTGTTTAAGCTGCATAGATTATTATCTCTGCTTCCCCCGCTCATAGGAGGGAGAAGCACGAAAAAATCCCCGAAGCGAACACTCCCTCTTCTCCCCCGTTGCTGCAAATCTGTAAAAAGGAGGGCCATATGGACGCTGATTACTTTTTCTATTCCCTTTCCAGCCCTTACCGGCGGGATATCCTCAGGCTGCTTCAAAACGGCGGCTGCAGCGCCGGGGAGATCGCCGGACGTCTTCCGATCTCCCAGCCCTCCGTTTCAAGGCATCTCGACATTTTGAAGCATTGCGGGCTCCTCGAAGCCCGCCGCCATGCAAACCAGATCATCTACTCCCTCTCTCCCTCCGCCATGAAGGAAGCCGCCGCTTTCCTCGATTTTCTCAGCCCTCAAAAACCCGCAGGCTGAAGCGAAAAAGCTCCAGGCTTTCCTTCTGTTCCGGCAAAACACGGAGCAACGTTTTCTCGGCTTTCTTCGAAATCGTTCGGGCCAAAGAGAAAAGATTCTCGAAGCAGGCGCTCCCTCTCTACTTTCGTATTGACACGGGGATCGCTCCGCACTATAATATCATTAAATGATATCATAATACGATATTATCGGAGGTGAGCGCTGTGCCCAGAAAAGCCATGGAGCTCCTGACAGAGTCCATGTTCTACGTGCTGATGGCTTTCCGCCAAGGGGAGATGTGCGGCATCGACATTGCGGATGATATCGACAGGCGCACTCAGGGCAGAGTGCAGATCGGGCCCGCGACGCTCTATACCATCCTCGCCAAATTCGAAAAAGAGAAGTACATTCGGGAAGTATCGGTAGAAGGCAGGAAACGGACTTATTCAATTACCGAAAAAGGCAGAAAAGCCTATGAGGAAGAGGTTGCCCGGCTTCGCAGGTGTCTTACGGACGCCGCCGGTGCCGGCGAGGAGCAAAAGGAGGACAGCACATGAGGGGAACTCAGAAAAGCGAACGCCGCGTCTATCGCCTGCCGCCCTGCCCCGCATATGATGTAGAGGGAATGGAAGGCTGGCTTTCCGAAATGGCACAGAACGGCCTGTTCCTTGCAAAGGACGGTTTTTTCGCGGGAGTAGCCTCTTTTGAGCGGGGCGCACCCCGCCCGGCAAAATACCGGTTGGAGGCAGCGAAGAAAAGCACGGGCATGTGGGCGGAAAACAACGGCGACCCGGACCCGGAGGAAATAGAGCTGGGGGAAAAATACGCGTGGAGCTATCTTGCCAAACGGGGCGATTTTTACATTTACCGTTCCCTTGACCCTGGAACACGGGAGCTGAATACCGACCCGGAGGTCCAGGCGCTGGCTCTGAACGCGGTAAAAAAGAGGCGCTTTTCTTCCCTGCTTTCCACACTGATCTGGATCGTTCTCTATGGGATCCTCTATCTTCACAGCCCCCTGCTTACCGTTATCTCCGTGCATACCTGGTTCTTTTTGCTTACGGCTGTTTTGGTGCTGTGGGTCATTGCGGATTCCGTGACCGCCTTTGTCCATCTTGGCAGGCTGCAGAAAAAGCTTCGCGGCGGGCTTTCTTTGGATACAAACAGGAACTGGAAAAAGCGGGCCCTTCGGTATCACGGGAAAAACCTGCTGCAAATTGCTTTGGCGATCGTGCTGATCGTCTTTTCTTTCCACACCTGGAGCATTTCGGTACTGGATGAAGACAAGATGCCGCTGGAAGCTTATTCGGGAAAGCTCCCCTTTGCCACCATGCAGGAGCTTTCCGGTAAGGAAAGTGAAGATTATCAGGTGACCATGCCGGGGATCCGCTTCAACAGCGTCAGGGAGTGGTCAGATTGGCTGGCGCCCCGCTGCATCGCCTTCAGGGAGCATGCCCGGATCACCTTGTCTGACGGGCACGTTCTGGATGGCGGCCTGTATGTTGACTACTTCCAAGCTGCCGATCCCACCGTCGCCCGAATGCTTGCGGAAGAATTTCTCCGGGCAGACCAATCAAAAAAGAATTTTCAGCTCATGGAAGCACCGGTGCTTTCTATGGACTTCACCGCGGCCTATTACGACGAGGTCCATTTCCCGACTGTCATTCTGCAAAAGGGTGCTGTCGTTGCCCGAATAAGGTTCTATCAGACATCGGAAAACGATACTCTTTCGCTTGGGGAATGGGCAAGCCTTATGGCGGAAAGCATTTTCGAGCCCTGACCGACGCTTGCCCACAGCACCCTGCTCTTTCGGCGGTTCCTTGCCCGATCAATCGTATCATCCGTGCAAAAATGGCAAAAAACAGGCTAAAAGGCGTGACCGTTTTTGGCCGCGCTTTTTGGCTTTTAAGCCGATTTCTGTGAAACACAATACAGTGGTTTTCCCGTATAGGAAGTTCGCCCTTGTTATCTGCTCGACAAATTACAATTTTTCACTATCTCTTTCCCGAAGGACCACTTCCACCGTATCGCCAAAGCTCTTGCCGGTCTGTTTGCGTATCTGCTTGGGGATGCCGATGATATAGCAGGGCGTCCCCATTTTCACCACTTGCCCACGGTAGGGAACACCGTCAAAGGTGGCATTCACCAGCAGTCTCCCCTTACCGAAAAGCTCTTTGATATCGTAAGGGACCTCCACATAGGAGGCATCCATATTCCCGTTTTGAAGAATTTCCGCGCAGAATTTCAATTCCATAAAATTTCCCTTTCAACGAGAACAGTCACAGCAGCATGACCCACTGTGACTGTTACCTTTCTTAGAACACCGCTTCTTTCGAAGCGGTTTTTTCATTTAGTTCCTGTCTAAAACTCATCGTCCTCCCAGCGCATGGCGCTTTGGATCAGGCTGTAGGAATAACCCAATCTCTGCAGGGCGGCAAAGGCCCGGCGCCTGATTTTTTCGTCCTCCTGCCAGCCGGAATATTTCTTTTCCAGCACAGCCCGGATATTTTCAAGAGCCCCGTCCTCGTCCCCGTACTGCTCAAGAAGCTCTTCTATCAGCTCGCTGTCGATGCCCTTCAAGCGAAGCTCCTGGCGGACTCTTGCCCTGCCGAACTTTTTCCGGGTGAAAAGGTCCTTTGCCAGGTCCCTTGCGTAAGCTTCATCGTTCACAAGGCCCAGCTCCTCCATATGCTCCGCGGCCTCCATAGCCGCTTCCCTGGAAGAAGCCGTGCGGGCTATCTTATCGGCCAGCTCCTTTTTGGAGTGGCTGCGGTACTCTAAAAGATACAGCGCCTTTTCTCTCGCCCTGCGCTTATCCGAAGCAAGGATCAGCTCGTGGAGCTGCTCGTCGGAAATACTGTCCCCCGGCTTCAGCCCGGAAAGCAGAAAGGTTTCCGTGTCCACCTTGACGGCGGCTTCTCCGTCCAGGAAAAGCTGGGTGAGCCGCTTGCGGCGCGGCTGTGCGGCTGTAAGCTCCATCAGTCGTCGTCCACCGTGATATCAATGCTCTGCTTTGCCGCCGCCTTGCTTGTGGGAGCTGCTTCGGGCGCTTCCACGGGTGCGGCGGGAAGCTCTACCGGGATGGCCGCCGCCCTGGGGTTTCCGGCTTTTCCGGGCTTTTCATAGAGCTTATCCATGTTTTCACGGACCTGCTTTTCCACCTCTTCGGCAACGTCGGGATGGGTCGCCAGGAAATCCTTGGAATTGTCTCTGCCCTGGCCGATCCGGTCCCCGTTATAGGAGAACCAGGAGCCGCTCTTCTGAATGATATCCAGCTCCACGGCAATATCCAGTAGCTCACCGGTACGGGAAATGCCCGTGCCGTACATCACATCGAATTCCGCGGTGCGGAAGGGAGGGGCCACCTTGTTCTTTACGACCTTGACCTTGGTGCGCGCGCCGATGACGTCCGTGCCGTTTTTCAAAACCTCGCCCTTGCGGACCTCGATCCGCACGGAGGAATAGAACTTGAGGGCCCGGCCGCCGGGAGTGACCTCCGGGTTGCCATATACAATACCCACCTTTTCACGGAGCTGATTGATAAAGATCGCCACACAGTTCGACTTTGCAATGGCTCCGGCAAGCTTTCTCAAAGCCTGGCTCATAAGCCTCGCCTGCAGGCCCACATGGGTGTCGCCCATTTCGCCTTCTATTTCCGCCCGGGGCACCAGAGCCGCCACGGAGTCCACAACGATCACGTCGATGGCGTTGGAGCGCACCAGCGCCTCTGTGATCTCCAGGGCCTGCTCGCCGGTATCGGGCTGGGAAACCAGCAGGCTTTCCACGTCTACCCCCAAATTTCCGGCATAAACCGGATCAAGAGCGTGCTCCACGTCGATAAACGCGGCGTTTCCTCCCATTTTCTGCCCTTCGGCGATGCAGTGCAGCGCCAGGGTGGTTTTACCGGAGGATTCCGGCCCGTAAACCTCCACGATGCGTCCTCTGGGCAGGCCGCCGATCCCCAACGCCATGTCAAGAGAAAGGGAACCGGTGGGAACGGCCTCCACATTGAGGGCGGAATCCTGGCCCAGCCGCATGACCGCCCCTTCACCGAACTGCTTTTTGATTTGTGCCAGCGCCGTTTCCAGAGCCTTTGCCTTATCTTCGGGCTTCCCCTCCGCCCTGGTACTGATGGGCGCCTGCTTTTTTTCCGCCATTCCCGTATCCTCCTGTTTTTTGGAAAAGGAACTGCGTTTCCCGCCCTTCCGTTTCCTCCGTTTTCTGCCTTTTATTATATCGGAAAGCACACAGAAAATCAATGGGTTTTGAAAATTTTGCGAACAAATGTTTCAGAAGCTTTTCTCCTGCCGGTACAGGTTTTCCCGGGGAATGAGTCCTTCTTCCGTCAGCTCGTAAAGCGTGCCGCACACTTCTCCGATATATTTTCTGTCGTGGGAAACGCTGAAAATGCATCCCTCAAAATCCCGCAGGATCCCCCGGATCACCGGCCCTGACAGGGGGCTGAAATTGCGGGTGGGTTCGTCCAGCAGCAGCACGTTATATCCGTCCAGGATCATTTTCAGGAAGAACAGCTTTGCCCTCTGCCCGCCGGAAAGCTCACCTATGCTGTGGCCGCATTCCTCCGGGGTATATTTCATGCTGCCGAGATAGGTTTTCACTCTGGTAAGCTCCTGCTTTTCCCAGAAGCGCGCCAGGAATTCCACCGGCGTCAGGCTTTCGTCCACCGTTTCCCCGTAATCCTGGGGCATATAAAAGGCGCGGATGTCTTTTCTCGGCAGAAGCTCTTCCGCCACCCTGCGCATCAGCGTGGTTTTCCCCATACCGTTTTTTCCCACCACGCACACATGCTCCGGTCCCCGTAGGGAAAGGCGGATATTTTCTGCCAGCACCTTTTTTTCCTCCCCTGCTGTCAGCTTTTCCAGAGAGAAGTCCAGCACTGTTTTTCCCTTCGGCAGCTCGGTGTCCTCGCCAAAGCCCGCCAAAATGGCCTCTTCGGTGTCCGGCAGCTCCGTCATGTCCTTTCGCTCCCGGTCAAAGCGGTGCTCCATGGATTTTACGGACTTCATCTTCTTTTTCAGCAGCCGGGCGCCTCCAGGATCTCCGCGGCTGATGGTGTCCAGCCCGTGCTGCACCTTCTGTTCGATTCTGCGCAGCTTTTCCTGCCGCTTTTTGTCCTCTTCCCGTTCCTTTCGGGCCACCTGCTCCTGATGGGAAAATTTTTGCAGCCGTTCCTCCACATACTGCCGGTAACCCATTCTGGCCACCGTCCACCGGGGCAGGGTCTTTCTTCTGAGCTGCTCCATGTGTAAGATCACATTGGCGGTGTTTTCCAGCAGCACCTCGTCGTGGGAGATGTACAGTACCGGCTGGGGACAGCCTTTGATAAAGCCTTCCAGCCATTCCAGAGTTTCCAGGTCCAGATCGTTGGAGGGTTCGTCCAAAAGGTAGCAGTCCGGGCGGCGAAGGGACAAAAGCGCGATCCGCAGCTTTACCTTTTCCCCGCCGGAAAGCGTGCCCATTTTCCTGTCAGAATAAAACAGCTCCGTGGAAAAACCCAGTTGGGCCCCGGCGTCCGCCAGCTCCTTGGGAGTGCTGTCCAAAAAGGCGGACTCTTCACAACAGAATTCGTATACGTTTTTTTCCTTGTCCTCCGGCGGCAGTTCCTGGGCAAGATATCCCAAAATCATGCCGTCCTTTTGTATCACACCGCTCCAATCCGCATATCCTTCTACCAGCTCCTCCTGATAAATCAGCTTCAGAAGCGTGGATTTTCCGTTTCCCTCTTCTCCGATAACCGCGATCTTATCCCCAGGATTTACGGAGAAGGTGAGATCCCGAACCAGCTCTCTGAGGTCCTTCCTCATGGAAATGCTCAGTCCCTGTATCTGCAGCATACGCATCCATCCTTTCGTACAAAAAACGGCCTGTTCCCGACACTGCCGGAAACAGACCACTGCACATCACAGGAAACCCGCCTTGAGGATACCTTTTAAGTTAAGGCGCGCAAAAAGACAATGTATCAGTAAGCCACAGATCCGGCAGAAAGAACCGGCCGCGGGCACAGCATGCCCCAGCCATGTTTTTATCCGCTTTTTTCATAGGCTTACAGTTTCATCTTTTCACTCCCTGCGTTTTATTTTGTAAAAAGCGCCGCGGCTCTGCGCGGTCCATACGCTTTGCATTTTAGCAAAGGCCTCTTGATTTGTCAAGAAGCGTTTTTCTTCCCACAAGGATACCGGCAAAAATATTGTAAACCATTTGGAAGTGTGGTAAAATAATCGTGAAACGATTATTAGGAGATCCCCTGAACCGCACAGCGGTTCCCTTTTGCTTTGCAATAAGTACAAAGCCACAAAGTGGCTTTGTCATCTCGAAACAGTTGGCACCTTCGGTGCTAAAATAATTGCTGTGCAATTATTAGGAGATTCCCTGAACCGCACAGCGGTTCCCTTTTGCTTTGCAATAAGTACAAAGCCACAAAGTGGCTTTGTCATCTCGAAACAGTTGGCACCTTCGGTGCTAAAATAATTGCGAAGCGATTATTTTAGCAGTTTCCCCTTCGGCGTTTATGGTAAAAACTCTCAGAAAGGAGCGGGGCAGAATGAAGCTGTTCAAAAAACACGTCATGTGGTTTATCAAGCGGATCGCCCGCGACAGGCTGGATTCCACCGCCGCCCACAGCTCCTTTTTCCTGATCATCTCCTTTCTTCCCTTTATGGCATTGGTTTTAACGCTGATGCAGCGCATTCATTTTTCCGGCGGCATGACGGTGATAGAAGCTGCTATCAGAATGCTTCCGGAAAGCGTCGCGGGCTTTGTGCAGAGCCTTTTCCCAAGCCCTCTGGACTCGGGCAGCGTTCTTCCGGTGGCCATCATCATGGCCATTTGGTCCTCCTCCATGGGCATGATCGCCGTCATAAAGGGCCTTGACCAGATCTTTGAAGTGAAGGAAAGCCGGTCCTATATCAAACTGCGGGTCGTGGCGGCGTTTTACGTGTTTCTCCTTGCCATCGTGATCCTTGTCACAGCGGCGCTGCTGGTTTTCGGGTCTACCATATATAATTACCTGTTAAAGCATTCCTCGCCGTTCTTTGCCTCGCTGCTCATCCATTTCAAATCCCTTGTAGGCTTTGTTATGCTGTTTGCTTTCTTTACCCTGATGTATTCCGTCCTTCCCAGGCGGCGGGTAAAATTCATCCACAACCTGGCAGGCGCGGCCTTCGGCGCCGCCGGTTGGGTGCTGTTTTCCTTCTTCTTCTCCCTGTTTGTGGAAAACTTCTCCAATTTCTCCATTTACGGAAGCCTTGCTACCCTGGTGGTTTTGATGTACTGGCTGTTTTTCTGCATGTACATCATGTTCCTGGGCGCGGAGGTCAGCATGTGGCTGGAAACCGGCGGCATTACAGACGACCTGAAGGAATCCGCCAAAAGGCGAAAAAGCCTGAAAGAGACAAAGAAGGGACAGAAAACGGAAAAAACCTCTGAAAAGTAAAAAGGATACCGGGAACCGCGACCTTTCGCCGTTCCTGTGAGAAAGGAGCCCTTCCCCCATGAAAAAAATCGTTGTCATAGACGGCCAGGGCGGCAAAATGGGCGCTGCGCTGACTTCTCAGCTCAAATCGGCGGACATCCCTGCTCAGATCATTGCCATAGGCACAAATTCGGCGGCCACCGCCGCCATGCTCAAGGCGGGAGCCGATGCGGCCGCTACCGGGGAAAATCCCGTGATCGTAAACTGCGCCGAGGCCGATATCATCACAGGACCCATGGGGATCATCACCGCCAACGCGCTGTACGGGGAGATCACTCCGAATATGGCAGCGGCGGTTTCCCAGAGCAGCGCCCAGAAGCTGCTCATCCCGGTAAACCGCTGCTCCGTTACCGTGATCGGCGCCGCGGAGCTGCCTCTGGGAGAGTACGTAAAGCTTGCCGCCCAGAAGGCGAAAGAGCTTTTGGCAGAAAAGCTGTAAGGCCGGGGAAATGTTATGGAGCTGATTGATCTTTACGATGAAAACGGAAACCCTACCGGTCGGAAGCTGGTGCGGGGAGAGCCCATGAAGCCTGGAGAATACCACATGGGGGCCATCATTGTGGTGGTAAACCGCAAAAAGGAGCTGCTTTGCACCCTGAGAAGCCCGGAAAAGAAATTTTTCCCCGGCGTGTGGGAAAACACCGGAGGCGGGCTTTTGGCGGGAGAAACCAGCCTTCATGCCGCCGTGCGGGAGCTTTCCGAGGAAACCGGCATTGCCGCAAAGCCGGAGGAACTGACCTTCCTCTACAGGGTCCGCACCGCAGAGCCGGACGGAGCGGGGGTCCTCAACGACGTGTACGGCTTGCGCCGGGAAATGGACGCAAAGGACGTCACGCTCCAGCCCGGCGAAACCGTGGACGCGAAATGGATCCCTTATGAGGAATGGGAACAGAAGGCGAGGGCCGCGGAGATCCTCTCTCCCGCAGGACCGAAAAACGAGGAATTTTTCAAGATCTTACAGAATTACATAGAAGGAGTTTAACACATATGCCGATCAAGGTTGGAATGGTAAGCCTGGGCTGTGCAAAGAACCAGGTAGACGGGGAAATGCTCATGGCCGCCATCAAGCAGGGCGGCTTTGAAACGGTGGGCGACGCGGCTTTAGCCGATATCGCCATCGTAAACACCTGCGGCTTTATCGAAAACGCCAAAAAGGAATCCATTGAGGAGATCCTGGAGCTGGCTCAGCTCAAAAAGGAAGGCAGGATCAAAAAGCTGGTAGTCACCGGCTGCCTTTCCGAGCGCTACCAGCAGGAGATCCATAAGGAGCTCCCCGAGGTGGACGCCGTATTGGGCATTGGGGCCAACGGAGAGATCGTAGGACATCTTCAAAAAATGATGGAAGGCGGCTTTGTCGAAAGCTTTCCCGACAAGGGCAAAATGCCCCTTTGCGGAGAACGGGAGCTTTCCACGCCAAGCTGGGCCGCCTATCTCAAGATCGCCGAGGGCTGCGACAACCGCTGCACCTATTGCGCGATCCCTATGATCCGGGGCGGCTACCGGAGCCGCACCATGGAAAGCATAGAGGAAGAGGCCAGAGCTTTGGTGGAAAACGGGGCCAAGGAGCTTACCCTGATTGCCCAGGACACCACCCGGTACGGCATCGACCTTTACGGGGAATATTCTCTCGCAAAGCTTCTGAAAAGGCTTTGCAAAATCGAAAAGCTCCACTGGATCCGGGTGCTTTACTGCTATCCCGATTCCATTACGGACGAGCTGCTGGAAACCATGGCAGCGGAAGAAAAAGTGGTAAAATATATCGATCTTCCCCTGCAGCATGCCTCGGAAAAGGTCCTGCGGGCCATGAACCGCCGGGACAGCCGGGAAAGCCTGACCGCTCTTTTGCAGAAGATCCGGGAAAAGGTCCCGGGCGTCACGCTCCGCACTACTCTCATTACCGGGTTCCCCGGGGAAACGGAAGAGGATTTTACCGAGCTTGCGGAATTCGTCAGAGAAATAGAATTTGACCGTTTGGGCTGCTTTGCCTATTCCCGGGAAGAGGGCACCCCGGCGGCGGAACTTCCCGATCAGATAGACGAGGAAGTAAAAGAACACCGGGCAGAGCTTATCATGGATTCTCAAAACCTCATCATGGAGCGCAAGGGGACGGCCCGTATCGGACAGACCCTGGAGGTGCTCACCGAGGGCTTTGACCGGTATGCTGAATGCTGGTTCGGCCGTTCCGCCATGGACGCGCCTGATATCGACGGAAAGGTATTCTTCACCGCCGAACAGAAGCCGGTTTTGGGCTCCTTCGTGCAGGTCAAGATAGAAGACTGTGTGGACTGTGATCTTTTCGGAAAAAGGATGTGACCCTTCATGAAGCTGAATCTTCCAAACAAGCTTACGCTGCTGCGGGTGCTTCTGGTACCAATATTTATGATCTTTGCCGCTTTTTCAAAATTCGGGCAGCCTGATTTTTCCCGCGTCTGCAGCCTTTTGGCCGGCGTGGTTTTCGCCGCGGCCAGCTTTACGGATTTTCTCGACGGCTACCTTGCCAGAAAAAACCGCATGGTCACTGATTTCGGAAAATTCGCCGATCCGCTGGCGGATAAAATGCTGACTACCGCCGCCCTGATCTACATGGTGACAGACGGCGTGTGCAGCCCCATTGTCCTTGCCATCGTCCTGTTCCGGGAATTCGCAGTGGCCGGAGTAAGAATGCTCGCCGCCGCCAATCAAAAGGTCATCGCCGCCAATGTATGGGGAAAAGTGAAAACGGTTCTGCAGATGGTAACGGTTTTGTTTTACTACTTTGCCTGCGGAATCTTTTCCCCCAGCGACGTTCTTGTCATTTCCCTGATCACCCAGATCCTCTGCTGGGCCGTGGCGGCAGTCACCCTGGCTTCCGGCGTGATCTATCTATGGGAAAACAGAGAAAGCTTCCGTCAGGGAGACTAAAAGAAAAAGCACACCTGCTTTCCGCTTCCTGCATACTATGAAAGCGGGAGTATCCGCTTCGAGGATCTTTTTTGTGCCTTCCCCATGAACGGGGAAAGCACAGATCATGACCTCCGCAGTTTGGACACTCCACAGGAAACGCCATGGAAGACGGGGGTGCTTTTTTGGATCGGAATTTCGGACAGGCAGAGGCTTCGGAGGAACTGAAGCAGGAGCTTGCGCTTCTTTGCCGGAGCCAGTCTCTGCTCCGCACCCTTATTTTTGGCATCGCTCTGCAGTACCGCTCCCTGGACGTCATGCGCCGGGAGCTGCTCGTTCAAGCGGAGAACCCTGCCGCGGCCCTTTCCGGCCCCACGCCCTTTGCGCTGCAGAACGCCGCGTCCCTCATCGTGCTCTGCTCCCTGTTCGGCTTTCAGAAGCAGACGGAAGAGCTGGCGGCGCAGGCTGCTCAGGCGGGGGAATGCCCCGACCTTCTGAGCGTCAAGCTGGGGGCCACATCCATTCTGATTGCCCTGATCCGTCTGGCAAGGCTCCATCTCTCCCAGGCCTCCGCCGGAGAAGTTTCTTTCGAAGCGGAGCAGGAAGCTGCCGCGCTTGAAAACGATCCCGCCGACCTGAGCCTGTAGCTCTTTCGGCAAAAACTTGCGCAGGTATCAGGGAAGCCCGGTTCTCAAGACCGGGCTTCCTTTTTTATCCGGAAGAGAAAACGCCGGCCGGAGCCGCGGAAAGCTTCCCCGGCCCTTTTCCTGTTCACACAGGCTCCGGGAACAGGTCTACTTTCCTTCTTCCCTTCATATGAATGAAAAACGGCCCTGAAAAGGAGGAGATCCATATGGCGTTTTCTGACCGGGAGCTTTTGGCCCGTATTCTGGAATGCGAGGCCGGCGGCGAGGGAGATACGGGAATGAAGGCCGTGGCCTGCGTGGTGATGAACCGGGTCCAGGTGGATTACGGAGAATACGGAAGCCTTTACACCATTCGAGAGGTCATCTACCAGCCGGGCCAATTCAACTGCGCCATGGAGACCATCGGCGGGCAGTACAATATGCAGAATGTGTACAATATGCGCCCCACAGATGTGCAGTACGATATCGCCGACTGGGCCATCGCCGGGAACCGCCTTACAAACCTTGGCTTTGCCCTGTGGTATTTCAATCCCTTCCGCCCTACCTGCCGGAACAATTTTCCCTCCGCCGTAGGGGAATTCGTGATCCGCATAGGGGATCACTGCTTTTATAATCCCACAGCCGCCTATGCAAACACATAAAGGAGTGGTATCATGGACAATAACGAAAACCGAATGCGGTCTCCCGGCATGAGAAGGCTGCAGAACAGAGCGGATTTTCAGCAAATGGAGGACGGTTCCCAACAGCTGGACAATTTCTATCACCCGCCTCAGCCCAGCTTCGACAGCGAGGAAATGCGCGGTTCCATGCAGGCCATCCTTTCGCAGAACATCGGCCAATATGTGGTGGTGGAATTCCTCATCGGCACCCAGGAGATCATCCGAAAGCAGGGGCTTCTCTACTTTGTGGGAAGAAGCTTTATCACCCTGTATGACGAGGCGGCCAACAACTTTATCGTGTGCGATATTTTCTCCATTAAATTCGTCTATTTCTATATGCCCGGCAAACGGCCCGGCTTCAATTATAACCTGCTTCCGGGAACCAGCGGAGAACCGGGCATGCCGCCCCAAAGAAGAAGGTAAAACAGCTCACTGCCAGCTGCTTATTCCTAACTTACTAAATCCACATCTAAAAAGCGGGCTCCGTCTTCAAAAGACGGAGCCCGCTTTTTATTGTCTACTTTTGCTTGACAGATGCACCTAGCAAGTGGTTCTCTACTCTTTCATCTCTGAGCCAAAGCAATGTGCACATTGCTTTGGACTAAGGATCTCGCCCTTAATCCCTGAAAAACAAAATGCGGAAAGGACGAGATTCTTCGGCGTTACACGCCTCAGAATGACAGAAGGGAGCGAAGGGTACGATTACGCAACTTGTCCAAGCCATTCTGCCAACACGACGTGACGCGTGCCGCTTGTAACAAAGGGCTTCGCCCGTCTATGCAAATCCCCCGGCTCCGCCGGGGGATAGTTATACATACCGCTTTCAGGAACGCAGTAAATATTCTTCAATAAACTGGGCGGAGGTTGCGCCGTCCGCCGCCGCGGTTACGATCTGGCGCAAGGGCTTTTTCCGCAGATCCCCTACGGCAAACACGCCGGGAAGGGAAGTGCGGGTCGTTTCATCGGCCTGCACATAGCCTCCCTCGTCAAGGGACAGGCTTTCCCCGAAAAGCTCGCTTGCAGGCTGAGTTCCCACAGCTACAAAAGCTCCTTCGCAGGCAATCTCCCTTTCCTCGCCGGTGGCGGAATTCCGTATTTTAAGCCCCGTAAGGCGCTGCTCCCTCAAAAATTCGATCACCTGGGTGTTCCACAGAAGCTCTACATTCTCCGCCTGCTGCAGGGCGGAAAGATAGATCTTTGACGCCCGGAGGGTATCTCTGCGGTGAATGAGAAACACCTTTTCGCAGATCCGGGAAAGGTAGAGGGCATCCGCTGCGGCGGTATTTCCTCCACCGATGACCGCCACGGTCTTTCCCCGGTAAAACATACCGTCACAGGTGGCGCAGTAGGAAACGCCCCCGCCCCGCAGCTCCCGTTCGCCGGGAAGCCCCAGCTCCCGGGGATACGCTCCGGTGGCCAGCACCACCGTGCGGGAAAAATACGTTTGCCCCTTTGTCTCTATCTCCTTGATTTCTCCCGAAAGCTTTACCGCCGTGACCTCAGAAAGCTTGGTTTTCGCACCGAAGCGTTCCGCCCCTTCCTTCATTTTCAGGGCCAGGTCAAAGCCGCCTATCCCCTCTGAAAAGCCGGGGTAATTCTCCACCGTATCGGTGGTGGCCATCTGTCCGCCGGGAGAAAGCTTTTCCAGCACCAGAACGGAGAAGCCCGCTCTGGCGGCATACAGCGCCGCGGTATATCCGGCAGGTCCTCCGCCGATCACCGCCACATCGAAAATTTCCTCCGCCACGGCTCAGCCCTCCAGCAGCTCTTCCAGCTTCTCCTTGGGCTGCAGACCCACCATGGTGGTGGAAATCTGACCGTTTCGGAACAGAATGGCCGTGGGAATGCTCATCACGCCGAACCTGGCGGCAAGCTCGGGCTCTTCGTCCACATTTACCTTTCCCACCACGATTTTCCCCTCGTTTTCCTCGGCAAATTCATCTACGATGGGAGAAAACATACGGCAGGGCCCGCACCAGCTTGCCCAGAAATCCACCAGAACGGGCTGGGCCGCGGAAAGCACCTCCTGCTCAAAATTTTCCTTTGTCAATGTCAATACGCTCATCCAGATCTTCCTTTCTTTTACAGTATATTTTTTAGGATACCCGAAATCAGAAAAAGTTTTCCGCTTTCCCTGAAATATGGTCATCTCCGGAGACCGCCGTCCAATATCTCCCAACGGATCGCGGCCGGGCTCTGCTGCCTAACAGCTGATCTCCATATCGCAGGCTTCCCTGACATGCATCTGCTCGAAAAACGCGTTTTCCTTCGGGACCCATTCCTCCAAGAACCTGCGCAGAAGAATGCTTCCGTTGCGCTCCAATATTCTTGCTGTCTGCAGGGAATGCTCAACGGACAAGAACGCCGTTACATCATAGTATTCCCGAAGCTCCGGATGCATGCTGTAGGAGCCTTCTATCAGATTTATTTTCTTCGGCTCCACCCGGACCGGATCCTTCAGGACCATTTCCGAACAGGAGAACGGCTGGTAGGAAAAGCTTTTTCCTTCCCGCAGGGGCTCAAGTATCTCCTGCCGGAGCCTTTCCCGCTCCATATTGCCGCCCACCTCGGCCAGCCGCTCAGGTGTGCGCTTTTCGGGGGGCAGGAAAAAGTCGTCGGCATGGAACACATTGCAGTCGTAAAGCTCTGAAAACAGCTGGGCAGCCGTCGATTTCCCAGCGGCACAGCTGCCGTCCAGCGCCACGGTAACCTTCCCCTTCTTCCGAAGGCATTTCTCCACGGCGGAGTAAAGGGGAAGGTATCTCTCATATTCCTTCCGTATCACCCGATAAGCGGGCTCGTAAGCTTTCCGGTAGGCCTCGCTGTGCCGGACCATGGGATATCCGGCCTCCTGATATGCTTTCAAATACTGGACTGCCTGCTCCTGAGAAAAGGAAAAGGGCGCCTTTTGGTTTTTACAAAGCTCCCAGAAGAGGGCCAGCTTTTCCTCAAACCGGAACCGGGCCGCTCTGGTCACATCCTTCGAGGAATTGACAAACATGCGGTGGATCGTCTCAGGGGCCAGCTCTTTGGCCGCGGAAAGATTGATGCGGCAATACTCTCCGCAAAGGGGAGAAAAGAAAGGCTGGTTCCGCTGCTTTTCCGTCAGGCCCTCTATTTCCTCACGGAGCCTTTCCAGAGCGCCCGCTTCATCGTGGATCAAATGTCCGCCGCCGAACTCTGACTGGTACAGATGCTTTACATAGTCCTCCGCCTGAGCTTTAGGGTGCGTTTGAGCGCAGTCAATCAGAAAATGCTTGACCTCCCACACATCGTAAGCTTCCTTGTCTGCCATGTGACCATTCCTTTCTCTCTGCGTCCTGTGCCTTTTTCAAAAAGACATTCCGGTTCCGGCTTCGAAGCGCTCCGGAGCCCACAACAGAGTCCCCTCTGTTCCTCCGGCAAGTGTGTGAAAAAGGGCTTCACAGCGCGTCCTTCGTGACTATCACATCCACTCCCGTACCGGCTACGTTGGGAATCGCCACATCGCCGATGTGTACAGGGGCCTTTATCCTTGCTTTTCGGATCTCTTCCATACAGGCAAAGATCCTGTCCTTTGGAATATCGGTCGCGGTGCGCACGGAGGTCACCGGCACGCTGGCGCCTTCGACCCTGACAGTAGAAGTCACTGTTCTTTCGGGGGCAGTCACTTCCTTTTTTCCGTAAGCTTCCCCCCTTTTGCAGGTATTCCCGGAAACCGAAACCACCTTGCCTCCTTCCATCTGGACCTTGAGGGTGCAGCCCAGAGGGCAGTTGATACAGGTCAACTCACGGGTCTCCATATTACTGCGCCTCCTTTTCTTCTCCGGCCCAAAGGGTAATGCCGCCCTGAGCCTCCATAAGCCATTCCTTCTTTAAGGAGATCTGCTCCATTTCGCCGGGCGCCATGACGGGCCGCTTTTTTCTCATCAGCTCTTTGCCGTCCGACGTCACTCTGATCAGCGCGTCTCTCAGATTTTTTCCGACCCGGAAGCGGACCACCGTCTGCTCCCCAGCCCGCTCTGGAGAAATGATGCAGGGCACTGTATATCTTACCGCTCCGGCAGGGGAAAGGGCGATCTCCTTCTCCGCTGCCTTCCATTGTCCCAAAACATATTCCGCGGCGCTTTTTCCGGCCTGGACCGCCTCTTCGGAAACATAGTCCACCAGATCGTGGACGTGCAGCACGTTTCCGCAGGCAAACACACCGGGAATGCTCGTTTCCAGGCTCTCGTTCACCTTAGGGCCTCCGGTGACAGGCGAAAGCTCCGCGCCCAGCTCCTTGGAAAGCTCGTTTTCCGGGATCAGCCCCACGGAAAGCAGCAGGGTATCGCAGGCGATCTCTTCCTCCGTTCCCGGGATCGGCTTCAGCCTCTCGTCCACCTGAGCGATGGTCACCCCGGTGACCCGTTCCTTTCCCCGGATCTCCACCACGGTATGGCTCAGCTTCAGCGGAATGCCGTAGTCGTCAAGACACTGCACGATATTTCTTTTCAGGCCTCCCGAATAGGGCTGAAGCTCGGCGACACATTTTACCTTCGCGCCCTCCAGCGTCATGCGGCGGGCCATAATCAGCCCGATATCCCCGCTGCCCAGGATCACGATCTCTTTTCCGGGCAGGTAACCTTCCCGGTTTACAAGCCTTTGGGCCGTGCCGGCGGAAAAGATCCCGGCAGGGCGGTAACCAGGTGTGTTCAGCGCCCCTCTTGGCCGCTCCCGGCAGCCCATGGCAAGCACCGCGGCCCCGGCTTCGATCTCCATAAGCCCCTCTTTGGGGCTGACGGCGGTAACGGTCACTCCGTTTCCGCTGGGGCGAAGCCCCACCACGGTGGTCCCCAAAAGGGTGGGGATCTCCCGCTTCTTTACCTCTTCTATATAGCGGGCGGCATATTCGGGACCTGTCAGCTCCTCCTTGAAGGTGTGAAGGCCGAAGCCATTGTGGATGCACTGGTTCAAAATGCCCCCAAGCTCCTGCTCCCGTTCCAGGATAACAAGGTCCTTTCCGCCGCTGTCCGCGGCGGAAACTGCCGCCGCAAGCCCGGCGGGACCACCGCCGATGATCACGATATCACGCTTCATGCTTCTTCACCCCCCGACCTTGTCCTTTCCAATACGATGGCGGAATCACGCCCGCTTTTCCTCACCTCTGTCAGGTCCAGGGAAAGCTCCCTCGCGATCAGCTCCATGACTCTCGGGGAACAGAAGCCGCTTTGGCAGCGCCCCATACCCGCTCTGGTGCGGCGCTTTACGCCGTCCAGGGTCTTTGCTCCCAGGATCCCGTGGATGGCGTCCAGGATCTCGCCCTCCGAGACCTGCTCGCACCGGCATACGATGGCTCCGTAAGCCGGGTTTTCCCTTATCTTTTCCGCCCGCTTTTCCGGCGGCAGCTCGGCAATTCTCGTAACGCCCTGCCGCAAAGGATCGAAATTAGGATCCTCCGGCAGCCCAAGCTTCTCCGCCGCCAGCCCGGCCAGATATTCCCCGATGGCCGGCGCGCTGGAAAGGCCGGGAGATTCTATTCCCGCGGCGTCAAAGAAGCATTCCGCCGCTTCCTCCAGGATAAAGTCGTCCCCTTCCTCGTGGGCGCGAAGCCCCGCAAAGGAGGTGATCACCTGCCGCAGGGGCAGGTCCTTTACCGCCAGCGCTGATTTTTCCGCCACCTCAGCAAGCCCCGCCGCCGTGGTTGCGGTACAATCCTTGTCCTCCACATCTGAAGCGGTAGGTCCTACCAACAGGTTACCGTGTACCGTGGGTGATACCAGCACGCCCTTTCCGTATTTGCCGGGAAGCTGGAACACGGTCCGGGAAACATGGGTCCCCGCTGTTTTGTCCAGCAGCATGTATTCCCCACTGCGGGCAGTGATTCTGATCTTTTTGTCGCTGACCATATTGTGCAGAGCATCGGCGTAAACGCCGGCGCAGTTTATCACTGCCCGGGTCTCGATCGTTTCATCTCCCGCCTTGATCTGCCACTTTCCATCCTTCTTCTCAAAGCCGATGACTTCACAGTCAAACCGGAATTCCACTCCGTTTTTGGCGGCGCTTTCCCCCATGCCAAGCGTCAGCTCAAAGGGGCAGACGATGCCGGAGGTTTCCGCCAGCAGGGCGGCGCAGGCTTTGTCGCTCAGATTGGGCTCAAGCCTTCGGAGCTCTTCTCCCTCCACGATGCGAAGTCCGGAAACCCCGTTGGCACGCCCGCGCTCCAAGAGCTCTTCCAGTCTGGGCCTGTCCTGCGGGTCAAGGGCCACCACCAGCGCCCCCGCATTGCGGAAGGGAACACTGAGCTCTTCGCACAGCTTTTTCATCATGGCGTTTCCGCGCACATTCATTTTTGCCTTCATCGTACCGGGAGCGGCGTCAAAGCCTGCGTGTACGATAGCGGAATTTGCCTTGCTCGTTCCCTCGCACACATCGGGCCCTTTTTCCAGCACGAGAAAGCTTCCCTTCCTGCGGGAAAGCTCCCTCGCGACGGCGCAGCCCACTACGCCCGCACCGATGATCACAACGTCATAACAGCCCACTTTCTACCCCGCCTTTTCCCGTTCGGTTTTTCTCAATCATAGCATAGTATTTCCCTTTTCGCAATAAAGTACCGGGCTTTTCAGAAAGTTTTCTTGACAGAATCGCCTTCATCGTGGAAAATGAGAATATGGATCATTTTGACAGGGAGGAACATTTATGGAATATCTTATCGGGATCGATCTGGGAACCAGCGGCACCAAGACCGTGCTGTTTGACCGGGACGGCAAGGTCATTGCCAACGCGACCGTGGAATACCCTCTGTATCAGGAGAAAAACGGATGGGCCGAGCAGGACCCGGATGACTGGTGGCAGGCCGCCGCTTCCACCCTGCGCACCGTGATAGACAAGTCCGGAGCGGCCCCGGAGGACATTCGGGGCGTGGGTATCTCCGGCCAGATGCACGGCCTCGTTATGCTCAACCGCTCCGGAGAGGTGCTCAGGCGCTCCATTATCTGGTGCGACCAGCGCACGGCGGAGGAATGCGCCGAGATCACAGAACTGGTGGGGGAAAAGCGTTTGATCGAGATCACCGCCAACCCCGCCATGACCGGATTCACCGCCTCCAAAATTCTGTGGGTGAAAAAGCACCAGCCGGAGATCTACCGGGAATGCGCCCATATTCTGCTGCCGAAAGACTATGTCCGTTACCGGCTCACGGGGGAGTTCGCCACCGAGGTCTCCGACGCTTCCGGTATGCAGCTTTTGGATGTGCCGAACCGCTGCTGGAGTGAAGAGGTTTTGGATAAGCTTGGCATCGACCCGGCGCTGCTGGGCAAGGTTTATGAATCTCCGGAGATCACGGGCACCGTCACCGGGGAGGCCGCCAGGCTTACCGGCCTTGCCCCCGGCACGCCGGTGGTGGGCGGAGCGGGGGACAATGCTGCCGCCGCGGTGGGCACCGGCGTGGTCCGCGAGGGCCGTGCTTTTACCACCATCGGCACCTCCGGCGTGGTATTTGCCCATACAGACGGCCTTACCATCGACCCTAAGGGAAGAGTCCACACCTTCTGCTGCGCCGTTCCCGGCGCCTGGCACGTTATGGGCGTCACCCAGGGAGCAGGCCTTTCCCTGAAATGGTTCCGGGATAATTTCTGCGGGGCCGAAAAGGAGACCGCTGCTCAAATGGGAACAGACCCCTATGTGCTGATGGACAAGGAAGCCCTGCGCTCTCCCATCGGCTGCAACCGGCTGATCTATCTCCCGTATCTTATGGGCGAACGCACGCCCCATCTTGATCCGGACTGCCGGGGCGTATTCTTCGGCCTTTCCGCAATGCACACAAGGGCGGATCTGCTCCGCGCCGTGATGGAGGGCGTGACCTATTCCCAGCGGGACAGCGTGGAGATCCTTCGCGGTATGGGGGTCAACATCGGCGAGATGATGGCCTGCGGCGGAGGCGGAAGCTCTCCCCTGTGGCGCCAGATGCTGG
>CAZNZS010000041.1:0-20224 GCA_964577585.1 uncultured Acutalibacter sp. | reverse complement strand
CTAGAATCTAGTATCCAGCATCTAAAGGACGGAATCTTTCACGATAGCACCTGCACTTTATTGCTCAGGAAATGACAAAAAAGGAAATGGTTGACTAATTACAGAGAAATAGCATATAATCTATTACGAGAAAACGTGCAGATGAACAGTTTCTCGGAATGGAGTCGTTTATGGAAATCAAACGTGACATGTATCTGAATAAACTGATCCGCAAGAAGAAGAATGGATTGATTAAGGTTGTAACCGGCGTAAGGCGATGTGGAAAGTCCTATTTGCTATTTCGTTTGTTTCATGACCATTTGATCAATTCCGGTATTCCGAAAGATCATATCATTGAAGTTGCACTGGACGACCGGGCAAATAAGTCCTTGCGCGATCCGGATACCATGCTCCAGTACATCAAGTTGAGGATTCTGGATGGTGAAGACTACTACATTCTCCTTGATGAAGTGCAGTACATGGCTGAGTTTGAAGACGTATTAAATAGCCTGCTCCATATTCAAAATGCGGATGTATATGTGACAGGAAGCAATTCCAAATTTCTTTCCTCCGATGTCATTACAGAATTTCGCGGGCGAGGGGATGAGATCAGAGTTTACCCGCTGAGCTTTCGAGAGTATGTGTCAGCCTATTCCGGGAGTCAGGATGATGCATGGGATGATTATACGCTTTACGGTGGACTTCCACAGATCCTTTCCATGAATACCTATGTGGATAAGGCAGAATATTTGACATCACTTTTTCAGAAAGTATATCTTTCTGATATTGTAGACCGGCACAAGGTGAGGAACGAAGAAGAGCTGGATGAGTTGGTCGACGTGTTGGCTTCGGCCATCGGAAGCTACACCAGTTTGGCAAAACTGGCGAACACTTTCAAAAGTGTAAAGAAAAAGACGATCAGCGATAAAACCATTAAGAGCTATATGGACCATATGATAGACTCTTTCTTAATCAGTAAGGCAGTGCGGTATGATATTAAAGGCAGAAAATACATTGGTTCTCCGGCGAAATATTACTTTGAGGACGTAGGGCTTCGAAACGCGAGGTTGGGATTCCGGCAGGTAGAGGAAACTCACCTAATGGAAAACATTCTTTACAATGAGCTGCGGATCCGTGGCTGCAAAGTGGATGTAGGAGTGATTGAACATTACGGTACAAACGAAAACGGAAAACGGGAAAGAGGACAGCTCGAAATTGATTTTGTTGCCACCAAAGGCAGTGAGAAATACTATCTGCAATCTGCCTATGCCATACCTACTGCGGATAAGGCGCAGCAGGAGCAGCGCGGCTTACTTAGCATTTCCGATTCGTTCCGAAAAATTATCGTGGTGGGAGGTAGTCAGAAAATCCGCCGGGATGAAAACGGCATTATGACAATTGGGTTGCGCAATTTCCTGCTGGATGAAAACAGCTTAATGCAGTAAGGGAGAGTAAGGATGAGATTCTTCGCCGAAAGCAAAGCAAAGCTTGCTTTGCTTTTTCTCAGTGATGACAGCGGGGGCAGTCAATGCGCTAAATTGGAATTTAGCGGCCTGTTAGCCGCCCCTATTTCTACATTGTACTTTCCCTTTTCTGTCTGATTACAGGAAAAACAAGATCCCCGGCATTACCGAAATGCCGGGGATCATACTGTGCTGTATGAGGCTGTAAAGGGTGGGGATCAGAAGGAATTACCCAGTTGCTCGATCAGGCCGGAGTTGCGGGTCATGGAAATATTGCTGAGCAGGAAGACGTCGCTGACGTTCTTTTCCTGAGCGAGGGTGGCAACATTGCCGGTATAGTGGCGGTAGTCCACCACGTAAACGGTCTGATAATGGTCGGCCAGGAAGGGAGCGAAGCAGTTGCCGAAGGATTCCTTCAGGAGAATGCAGGCGGAGCCGTCGGTAATGTCGCTGTTGGTGAGCTCTTCATAGGGCTGATCCGCCGCGCAGAAGATCAGATACTTATTGCTGGTGGAATAGGTGCTGCCGTCCTGAATCACGGGCCAGTCGGTAAGGGCGGTGCCGTCGTTCTGCAGGGCGTAAAGAGAGGTGTCGGCGCCGGAGCGGTAGGCTTCCACGGTATCGGGATTGTTCTCCATGGCGGAATTGGGAATATTGTTGTAGAAGGAGCCCAGATAGCCGGGATACTCCGCCTTTTCGTAATCGCCGAGAGACAGGGGAGTGATGCCCTTTGTCTTGCAGAGCTCTGCATAGGCGTAATAAGCGCCCAGCTGGGTCCAGTGATGGTCCGTGCGGAAATAGAGATACTCGTTGTTGTGAAGCTTTAAGGCGTCATAAATGGGAACGGTCTTCACGCCGGGATCGATGGTGTTGATAGAGGAATAAATGTAATTGATGGCCTTTTTCTGATCCTGGGAATTGATCTGGTGCTGTTCAATATAGTCTTCGGGGAGGGTGATGTCGATGCTGGTGGGGATCACCATATCGTAAAGCTGAATGGAGCCGCCCAAGGCGGAATTCAGATTGCAGACGGTGGTGATATATTCATTGGCAAGATCTTCCGAGAAATTGTAAAGCTCGTAAGCGGTGTCGCCGATCCTGAGAAGACTGTTGAGCATTTCGGGATCGCCCTCAGGCACCTTCTCCGGCGGGGGAGTGGCAGCGGTATTATCCGGAACAGAAGGCGTGCTGCTGAGGTCCGAAGAGGTGTCCGGCAGAGAGGAAGAAGGCTGGGAAGCTTCGTTTGAGGAAAGAGCGGAAGAGGGCGAAGAAACGGAAGACGACTCTCCCTGTCCGCTGCCACGGACAAAAAAGACGATCAGCACGGCTGCCACGATCACAAGGATCAGCACCAGTGCGAGAATGATAATAGGCGGCGGGCCCGACTTCTTCTGTTGATAACGCCTGGAGGGGGCTCCATGGCGATGTACGTATTCAGATTCTCTTTGCATAAAACACTCCACCTTATTCAAAAATTGCTATATGTTTTACATGCCAGATGTTAGAAAGGGCAAGGGGCGAAGGGAAAGGGATCTAATTAGCAGCGCTACCAGCACCCGTGAAAGGCGAATCGGGGATGTCGTCACCCTGGGAAACAGGGCCGGTGATCTCCACCGTTCTGAAGCCGTAGAGGGAAACGACCTTCTGGTTTACGGTCAGAAGAGCGTCACGGCCGGGGAAGGTATCGGAAAACCAGGCGTCGATCCCGCGGAAGTATTCCCCCCGCGAAAGGGCCTTCAGCGAGAATTCGGGGAAAGGGGTAAGATCCCGAAGCTCCTGCTCGGAATGAGTGGGGCGCAGAGGGATCAAAAAGGAAACAATGAAGGCGCAAAGAAGGGCGGCAAAAAATAGAACGGACTTCGGCGCCACGCTGCGGGGGGCGGGCGATCTTCTGTTTGTACGATGTACTTTTAAATGACGCGGCATAAAACAGGCCCCCATTCTGGATGATATATTCTGGATTTTAGACATTAGAAAGGACAAAAGGGCAGTGTAGAGTGTAGAATAAAGGGGCTAGCAGACCGCTAAATTATAGTTTAGCACTCACTCCTTGGCTCCCCTGAAAGGGGAGCTGGCAGCCGAAGGCTGACTGAGGGGTTCTGTAGTTGCGGCAACAAACCCCTCCGCCATGCTATCGCATGGCCCTCCTCCCCTTTCAGGGGTGAGCGTGTCCCAGTGGGACACAAGCTGCGAACTGACCGAGCCGAAGGCGAGAAAGGCAAGAGTTTTCTGCTTTTTGTCAGCTCTCTAAATTCCAATTTAGTGCATTACTCCCATACTGTGGCAAAGGATACTTCCTCGGTGAACTCACATTAACTAGAATTGCAGGTAAAGGAAGGGGTTGTAGGAATCCCCGACCAGGAAGGAAATGGAAAGGAAGACTGCCAGTACAGGCAAAACGGCTTCCAGCACAGTGCCCACCGCATGAGCCGCTTTGTTGGAGGAAGCGCACAGCCTTTGATAAAGGCGGCGGAAAAGAGGCGTGCAGGCGAGAATGGCCGTCAACAGGAAAATGCTGTAGTTGAGCAGCATGGTGTAGGACTCAAAGGAATACAGGGGATTGCCGTTCAGGCAGAACAGGCCCTTCACTATGGCCCACACCAGGGAAAGATCCCGGAAATAGAAGAGGATCCAGCCGAAGAATACTACGGCCAGCGTGTAGAGATGGCCGAAGAACCGGGGAAGGCGCTGCAGACCGGGCAGAATGAATTTCTCCAGGGCGAGAAACAGGAAATAATACAGCCCCCACAGGATGAAATTCCAGCCGGCGCCGTGCCACATGCCGGTGAGGAGCCAGACGACCAGCAGATTGAAGGCCTGCCGGGGTTTTCCCTTTCGGTTTCCTCCAAGGGGAATATACACGTAATCCCGGAAAAAGCTGGAAAGGGACATGTGCCATCTGCGCCAGAATTCGGTGACTGACCGGGACAGATAGGGATAATCAAAGTTTTCTCTGTAACGAAAGCCCACCATAAGGCCCATGCCAATGGCCATATCGGAATAGGCGGAAAAATCAAGATAAATTTGGAGCAGATAGGCGAAGCAGCCGATCCACAGGAAAAGGGCCGGGGCGGTCTGAAGCTTCTGCAGGGCTTCCGGGCCGGAGGCAGTGCCCTCGCCTATGGTGAGAACGGCAAGCTTGCCGCACACGTTTGCCAGCAGCACCTTTTTGGCGAGGCCGGAGGCAAAGCGATTGATGCCGTCACGAAGGTCTTCTGAGGACACCTGGCGGGAAAGGATCTGCTCGGAAACGTCCTTATATCTCACGATGGGGCCGGCCACGCACTGGTGGAAAAGGCACACATAGAGAAGCAGGCGCCGGAATTTCGGCTGGGCAGGGACCTCGCCGCGATAGACATCGACCATATAGGAGATCAGCTGGAAGGTGTAGAAGGAAATGCCAATGGGAAGGGCTATCTGAGGGATGACCTCAGGCACGCCAAACCAGCGGTTCCAGTTTTCGGCAACAAAGGTGCCGTATTTGAAAAAGCATAGAAGGCCCAGGTCAATGGCACAGCCCAGGGCAAGATAAGCCCTGCCCCGGCCTGTACGGGGACACCGGCCGATCAGTTGGGAAACGAGCCAGTCCACCAATGCCATAAAGAGCAGGAGCACAATGAAGAAGGGCTCTCCCCAGGCATAGAAGGCCAGGGAAAAGAGGATCAGGACCGTGTTTTTGGCCTCGATGCTTTTGCAGAGCGAATAAACAAGCATTTGAAGGGGAAAAAAGACGCAGATAAACACTATGGATGAAAAAACCACGTCTGATTCCTCCTTTTTAGATGCTGGATGTTAGTCGTTAGATGTTAGAAAGGGATGAAGGGCATAAGGATAAGAGCAAATTGAAATTGCCTTCGGCAACCCCACCACCGCCGTTCGGCGGTCCCCCTCCCCTTTCAGGGGAGGCTAAGAGAAGGGCAAAGAGAGAGAAAAGTGAAAAGCGGGGAAGGACGAGTTCCTTGTCTGACAACTAGTTGTGCGGCGGCTGGGCCGGCTGCTCAGGCTGAATCGGCTGCCCGGGTTGGGCCGGCTGCTGGGGATAGGGTTGTCCGGGCTGCCCGGGCTGTGTGGGCTGTGTGGGGGTAAAGGGAGGCTGGCCGTAGAAGATCGGCCTGGGCCTTACGCGGCCGTAAAGCTTGTCTGCCAATTCGGAAAGAACCGGCAGGTTTGCTTCCTGGCCTTTCGCGGTTTTCACGATCCCGTAAATGCAGGCCGCCACAGCCGCCAGGTAGATCGCGGCGGAAAAAACGGAAGGGATCGCGGAAAAAGCATAGGTGACATAAGAGATCAAAGAGGCAAGCCAGTTGAATACCGTGTCCAGAAAACTGACCAGAAGGGCCAGCATAAGGGCCTGCACGCTCTGCCGCCCGGCCCACTCGTCCTTTTCCAGGAAAGCCGCAGCCGCGAAGGCCAGGCCGCAGAGCCAGGGAGCACGTAAAATAACAGCCGCGAAAGCGACGATGGGATAAGCACACAAAACGATTCCGAATTTGCCTTTGGTCAAGAAGCCCGCCTCCTAAAGATATACTATATTAAATTCTACAATAAACCGTGGGAAAGGTCAAGGGAAAAAGCCGCAAAATCGGCCTTCCGTTTCTTAAGAAAGCTTAACCGGAAATTCGCTGAAAATCAGCCGGGCCGTTTCCGGAAAAAGGCGCCCGGGCAGTGGGCTTTTGGGCGTGGGAAACATTACGGGGAACGGCGGTTCCGGTATTCGCTGGGACAGATGCCGTAACGGCGCTTGAACATCCGGGAGAAGCTGAAAACATCGGGATAGCCGGAGGCGGATGCGGCTTCTCCGGGGGTCTTGCCGTATTCGAAAAGAAGCTCGGCCGCCTTTTCCAGGCGCAGGTCGGTCAGATAGCGCTGGGGGCTTTTTCCGGTGGCTTTCTTAAAAAGCTTGCTGAAATAGCTGCGGTCCAGATGGAGCTGTTTTGCAAGGTCCGCTATGGATATTTCCCGCATATATTCCGTTTCCAGGTAGGTTCGGGCCTTGTTCACGCAGATCTCTGGGGTATGGCTTGCCAAACGGCTTTCGGCGCCCGCCTGCTCCAGCAGGGAAAACAGCTCCCAGATCTTGCCGCACAGGCTGGCTTCCTTTCCCTCCTGAAGCCGGGAAAGCTTACAGATCCCGGAGAAAAGGGGTTCGGCTTCCGGCAGAGTGAGAACGTCCCGGGCGAGGACCTTGGGAAGGGGCAGGCCCAACTCAAAGCCGACCCAGATGTAATACCACGGATCGGTCTCGGAGGCTCTGTAAAAGGTGGTCTCGCCGGGGCGGATGACGAAGATCTGGCCCGGTGAAACGGGATAAGCCTTTTCCTCCGTATAAAAGGTGCCGTGGCCGGAAACCACATAATGCAAAAGCACAAAGGGGCGGAGAGCCGGCCCGAAGGAGTGGCCGGGCTCGCATTTCTCCCAGCCTGCCTGGATGGGGTTTATCTCCCGCATATTCATGTTTTTCAAAAGCAAGATATGAGTGGGCATGACCGTGTTCTGCTCCCTTCAAAGACAGATACAGCGCAGGTGCGGGCTGTTATCCAAAAGGAAAGGCGCCGGCGCCGAAAATCACTGCAGGACACATTATACCAAAATCAAGCCACATACTGCAATATCATTTTCCGGGGTTTCATGATACGATTTTCCCAAATAACACAGCCGCGGGAGAACTAAAGAATAAGCTGTGAAGAAAGGATGACCGAATGATGAAGAAAATAACCTTTATGGGCGCGGGAAGCACGGTTTTTGTCCGGAACGTTTTGGGGGACTGCCTGTGCAGCGAGGTGCTCAGGGACGCGGAATTTGCGCTTTACGACATCGACGGCACCAGGCTTGCGGAGAGCGCCGAGATCATCGGCACCATGAACGACACGATGGGCGGCCATGCCAAGATCACCACATTTTTGGGGGTGGAAAACCGGAAGGAGGCTCTGCGCGGAGCTGATTTTGTGGTGAACGCCATTCAGGTGGGCCTTTACGACCCCTGCACGATCATCGACTTTGAGGTGCCGAAAAAATACGGCCTGCGCCAGACGATCGGCGATACTTTGGGCATCGGCGGCATTATGCGGGCGCTGCGCACCATTCCGGTGATGGCCGATTTCGCCAGAGATATGGAGGAGGTCTGCCCCGACGCGCTGTTTTTGAACTACACCAATCCCATGGCCATGCTTACGGGCTTTATGCAGCGGTATACCAATGTAAAAACCGTGGGCCTTTGCCACAGCGTACAGGTGTGCAGCGAAGGGCTGCTGAAGGCCCTGGGTATGGAAGATAAGCTGGAGGGTCGCAAGGAGCTGATCGCGGGCATCAACCACATGGGCTGGCTGCTGGAGCTCAAGGATAAAAACGGGAACGACCTGTATCCGGAGATCCGCCGCAGGGCAAAGGAGAAAAACGCCCGGGAAAAGCACACGGACATGGTGCGCTTTGACTATATCGAGAAATTCGGCTATTACTGCACCGAATCCAGCGAACACAATTCGGAATACAATATGTTCTACATCAAGTCAAAATATCCGGAGCTGATCGACCGGTTCCAGATCCCGCTGGACGAATATCCCCGCCGCTGCGTAAACCAGATCGCGGGCTGGGCCAAGGAGCGGGACGAGCTGCGGAAGAGCCACGAGCTGCACCATGAGCGTTCCAGAGAATATGCTTCTCATATCATGGAGGCTGTCGTTACCGGAAATCCATATCAGATCGGCGGAAATGTTCTCAACACCGGCGGGCTGATCGAGAACCTTCCGGCCGATGCCTGCGTGGAGGTGCCCTGCCTCATCGACGGCATGGGCGTACACCCCTGCCGGGTAGGGCGGCTGCCGGTGCAGTGCGCGGCCATGAATATGACGAATATCAACGTGCAGCTTCTCACTATCGAGGCGGCCGTTACCGGGAAGAAAGAGCATATTTATCAGGCGGCAATGCTTGACCCTCACACGGGAAGCGAGCTGGATATTGACACGATCATCAAGATGGTAGACGACCTGATAGAAACCCACGGGGATTGGCTTCCCAAATATCACTGAGCGAGATTACGGCAGAAAAGAGGACCCTCAAGAGAGGGTCCTCTTTTTCGTGAAAGCAAAAAAACAGCCGCCCCGTCAGGGACGACTGCATTTGTGTTGGCGAAAACCTATTTTCCCGGGCCGTCACCAGCCAAGTATCTTCGGCACGAGCGAGCTTAACTTCCGTGTTCGGGATGGGAACGGGTGGACCCTCGCCGTAATCAACACCAACTACTGCCGCCCCTCTTGGAGCAGCTTCAACATGATATCACAGGTTTTTGGGAAATGCAAGCCCTTTTTTGAAAAAAACCGTGTTTTTTTGCATTTCCACAGGATATGGGGACAAGCGCATCCGCAACCGCCAGATTTAAGGGCTGCGGGGATTTGGAAAATCAAAAAGAACCGTCCAGTGGACGGTTCTCTCTGTGTTGGCGAAAACCTATTTTCCCGGGCCGTCACCAGCCAAGTATCTTCGGCACGAGCGAGCTTAACTTCCGTGTTCGGGATGGGAACGGGTGGACCCTCGCCGTAATCAACACCAACTTTACTGCCCTCATCAGACAGCCTCAACAGTATATCACACCTTTTCGGAGATTGCAAGCCATTTTTTGAAATTTTTTCGTTTTATCTTAAAAGCCCAAATTGTGGGTGAATGGATTGCGAATAGATACCAGATGTTGGAGGATGGCTGCGCCGAAGGCGTAACCATCATCCAGCGTCTAGCGTCTAGAATCTAAACTAACAACTAAAGGGCGAGATCCTTCGCCATAGCAATGCTTGCATTGCTATTTCTCAGAGATGACAGAAAATGGCCCTTATCTCTACATTTTACATTATACATTGCCCGTTCGCCCTTTATCCAGCATCCAGAATCTAGCGTCTAGCATCTAAACTAACCGCTAACAACTAAATTACCAACCGTCTAAACCCGCGCGCTGCATGGCGCCCATGAGCTTTGCCCTGAGATCGGGGAACTCCTTTTCCAGCCCGGCGATCAAAAGCTCGGTATCCTTTCTCGCGGTGACGCCGTCGGCGGGACAGCCGCTTGTTACCACCGGCAGCTTCATTCTGGCGGCAGCCCGGCGGATCTCCTGTTCCTCGCAGAAGATCAGAGGCCGGATCACGGTGATATCCTTTCGGGAAAGGTAGCTTTTGGGGGAAAAGCAGCCAAGCTTCCCCCCGTAAAACAGGTTCATGAGAAAGGTCTGCACCGCGTCGTCAAAATGGTGGCCCAGGGCGATTTTGTTGAAGCCGTTTTCCACGCAGATGTTGTGGAGGATCCCCCGGCGCATTTTGGCGCAGAGGGCGCAGGGGTTTTTCTCCTCCCTGTCTTCAAATATCACCCGGCCCAGGTCGGTGCGCTTTATGATGTACGGAACGCCCAGCCGGGAGCAGAGCTCCCGCACCTCGGAAAGCTCCGTTTCCCGCCCGCCGAAGCAGGGGTCGGCGGTAATGGCGGCGACGGTGAAGCGCTTGGGATAATACCGGGAAAGCTCCGCCATGGCGCAAAGCAGGAAGAGGGAATCCTTCCCCCCGGAAACGCCGACCGCCAGCCGGTCCCCTTCTTCCAGCAGCCCGTATTTTTCCACTGCGGCTCTGACTTTTCCAATGAGCTTTTCCATATGTTCCCTTCCTTGCCGAGAAAGATCGGATCCCTAAAAAATCTCTATCGGGCCTGCATAATTTTTTGCCCGCCCCAGAAGAGGCCCCTTTGCCCCGGTAAACAAATAGATTTTCTCTTCGGAACAGATGTCGTATTCCGAGACGGCCTGTGGGGGAAATTGAAGCTTCAGATCCTCCCGGACAAGGGACTTTCCGAATACGAATTTTCCACCCGGATTCAGCTGCGGCACAGGAGCCCTTCTTTCTTTTGCAGGATGGGGTTTATTATACCATAAGCGCCGAAGGCACGTTGGTATAATGTGTCCATCGCCCGTTGTGCGCAGCACAAACTGGGCGGGACAGTGGGACCACCGAAGGTGGTGGATGAGGTGGCAAGGCAAGATAAAATCCGAGTTTTTCCACCTCATCAGTCATGCTGACGCATGACAGCTTCCCCTCAAGGGGAAGCTTCTCTGGCAAGTGATAAACTACAATTTCCTGCCCTTATCCAGCATCTAGAATCCAGCATCTAGCATCTGCCTTTTGCGGATATTATATCACGGCCCTCATTCAATTTCCAGTAGTGCTTCTCCCGAGGGAGTGCTTCCCCCGAAAGGGGAAGAAGGGGGAAGGAAAAGCAAAAATGCCAAAAGAGAATACACGAGAAAAACATATGAAAAAAAGCGAAAATAAGAGATAATAAAAAGCGGATTAAAAATCGCAGAAAAAGGTGTTGACACCGGAACACCCCTGTGATATGATTGGAAAGCTCTCAAAATGTGAAGATCCCACCGAAGGGGCGCCGCGGGCGTTGGTGGAACGGCCGGAAGGTTCTTTGGAGAACAGCCGGAAATTCCTCGTGTCAAAGCGGCAAGCTTTTTTCGGAATGAGATGGAAAATTTGTTGGAGGTAGAAAGCTATGTCAACTACGATGCCGAAAGCCGGGCAGGTCGAGCGCAAATGGTATGTGATCGACGCCGCCGGCAAGCCCCTGGGCCGCGTAGCAGCCCAGGCCGCCGTATTGCTCAGAGGCAAGCATAAGCCCATTTTTGCTCCTCATGTTGATTGCGGCGATCATGTGATCATCATCAACTGCAAGGACGCCGTTCTCACCGGCGGAAAGCTCGAAAAGAAGTATTATTATCACCACACCGGGTATATCGGCCATCTGAAGGCCGTGCGGTATGACACCCTGATGCGCACCAAGCCCGAGCTTGCCATGCAGCTTGCCGTTAAGGGCATGATCCCCGCCAACTCCATCGGCCGGGACGAGCTGGGCCGCCTGCGGGTCTATGCCGGGGCGGAACACAAGCATGAAGCCCAGAAGCCCACAGAGTGGAATCTTTAAGAGGAGGACGTAAAGTATGTACGAGACTGCACCTTATTTTTACGGTACCGGCCGGCGCAAAAGCTCTGTTGCCAGAGTCCGCCTGTATCAGGGAACCGGCAAGATCACCATCAACGATAGAGACATCGATGATTATTTCGGTCTGGATACCCTGAAGTACATTGTACGTCAGCCTCTGGCCCTTACCGATACCGACGGAAAGTTTGACATTGTCTGCCGTGTATCCGGCGGCGGCGTCAGCGGACAGGCCGGCGCGATCCGTCACGGCGTGGCCCGCGCTCTTCTGCAGTATGACAGCGAGAATCTTCGTTCTGTGCTGAAGAAGGCAGGCTTCCTGACACGCGACCCCAGAATGAAGGAGAGAAAGAAGTACGGTCTGAAGGCCGCACGCCGCGCTCCTCAGTTCAGCAAGAGATAATTTCTCTGTCTGTATGCTTATCGCCACAGGCTTTTGCCTGCGGCGATTTTTATGTTTTCAGCAAAACGCGCGCCGCGAGATTTCTTGCGGCGCGCGTTTATGAAGGGGTCACAACGGGAACGATTTACGCTCAGCCGTTTGTTTCCCAGTACATTTTTGTCTTGGTGCTGATCTCACCTTCCTGAAGAGTGAAGGTGAGGGGGGTAAAGCGGGGATCGTTCAGGCCGCCTTCTCCGGGAATAGTGGAATCGGCTGTCAGGGTGAGCTTATCGCCGGCAAAGCCGAACACAAACCGGTGTCCGGTAACGGCGCGGGTGCAGCGCAGTTCCACCTCAAGCTCGCCGGGAGAGCGCCAATGGCTGTTGGCTCCGTAGGGAACGCCGTTGATCAGGGTCTCGGCAAAATGGCCAGTGATGCCCAGGTCGATCTCCAGATCGCCGGTATTCTGGCCGCAAAGCAGCAGGGCCCTGTCCTTTTCAAAGCGGAAGCCCAGAGAAAGAAGGGAGCCGCCATCCGGCGTAAAGCGGCCGGCGCCGCCGGTGAGGTCGGTGATGGAAGGAGTGGGGGAATCGGGCAGATAAACGGCGCCGTTCAGGGAAGCTTCCGCAGCGGGGCTGCGCATTCCCAGGGCCGTGTTCAGCTCCAGCTTTGCCAGCCGGTTCTGGAGGATGTGATGGTTTTTATGATCCTCCGGCAGGGGAACATCTACCATGGCGGGCAGCAGAGTTTCCCATACGTCGGTAAGCACCTGCTGCAGCTGCATGGAGGCCGATTGGATCACAAGGACGGCATCCTGCTTCGTAAAGACGATGCCATACTGGCCAAAGGCGCCGTCGCCGCGGAAAACGCCCTCCGGCTCACAGCGCCAGAACTGATACCCGTAGCCCTGGCCCCAGTCGGGGTCGCCTCCCCAGCCCGCGCCTTTGTTATCGATCTGCTTGGAGGTAGCTTCCTCGAACCAGCTTTCGTTTAAAAGTTGTCTGCCTTCCCACTTTCCTTTATTGGCCACAAACTGGACAAACCGGGCCATGTCCTCTATGGTGAGGGCGTAGCCCGCGCCGCCCATTTCCGTTCCGTCCTGAAGGGCGTGACAATGAATATCCGAAAGACCCAGAGGCCCGATGAGCCGGGGACGCAGGAATTCCGTCAGCGTTTGGCCCGTCTTTTTTGTGAGAATGGCGGAAAGCAGGTTGGTGCCGGCGGTGTTATACATGAAATGGGCGCCGGGCTCATAGGGAAAGGGGTGATGGAGGAAGGTTCTGATCCAGTCTTCCCCGTCCCAGGAAATTTCCGTTTCGTGGCCGCAGCCCATCATGAGAAGATGGCGGACCTTGGCATTCTTCAGATTTTCGGGGGGTTCCTCCGGAAGCTTTTCCGGAAAGATATCCACCAGTCTGTCGTCAAGGGAAAGAAGACCCTCCTGCACCGCGAAGCCGATGGCGGTGGAGGTAAGGCTTTTACTGAAAGAAAACATGCTGTGCTGAACGCCGGGACGGTAAGGAAGCCAGCTTCCTTCTGCACACACCATGCCGTGGCGCAGCAGCATAAAGGCGTGCATTTCGATGCCGGAACGATAGAGGGTATCTATCATATTGAGCACTGCCTGAGAAGGGATACCTACGCTTTCCGGAGAGACACGTTTGAATTCCATAGCCTGACAACTCCTTTTTGCCCTGTCCGAATGCAGGGCGAAGATTTCTGCTTTTCATTATAAAGGATAGAAGGGAAAAAATCCAGATACAACCCCTAAAGTTGTGGAAAAAATGAGTAAAGCCAAGGAAAACGGAAAATACTAAAAGCAAATATTGGAAAGGCAGGAAAAAGGTATGGTACAGATACAGAAGGTGACAGGCTGTGAGATCCTGGATTCCCGGGGAAACCCCACGGTGAGCGCCACAGTGCAGCTTTCCGATGGCTCCACAGGGACGGCGGCGGTGCCTTCGGGCGCTTCTACAGGAAAATTCGAGGCAATAGAGCTGCGGGACGGCGACCGCCGCCGGTATGGAGGCAAGGGCGTTCTCAGGGCCGTGCAGAACATCAATGAGGTGATCTCTCCGGCCCTGGAAAAGGTGCGGACCCTGACGGTCCGGGAGATAGACACGATGCTCCGAAAGCTGGATGGCACGCCCAACAAGGCCCATTTGGGGGCCAACGCGACCTTGGCGGTTTCCATGGCCTGTGCCAGAGCCATTGCCGCCCACTACAGAATGCCGTTGTACCGGTTCTTGGGCGGCGCGGCGGCCTATCAGCTTCCGGTGCCCATGATGAATATTCTAAACGGCGGCGCTCATGCGGGAAACAACATCGATATTCAGGAATTTATGATCATGCCCCTGGGCGCTCAGGATTTCCGGGAAGGGCTGCGCTGGTGCGCGGAAATTTACCACACTCTGGGGGAAGAGCTGAAGGGGCAGGGGCTTTCCACCGCCGTAGGCGACGAGGGCGGCTTTGCGCCGGATCTTTCCTCGGATGAGGACGCCATTGAGATCATCGTAAGCGCCATCGAGAAGGCGGGATATTCCGGCAGGGTAAAGCTGGCGCTGGATGCCGCGGGCAGCGAATGGGTCATGGACGACCACTACCGGCTGCCGAAGCGGGGAAGGGAGTACGACGCCCAGGAGCTGATAGAATACTGGGAAGGCCTTGTCCGCAGGTATCCCATCTTTTCCATTGAAGACCCTCTGGGGGAAGAGGATTTTGAAAGCTGGGCCGAAATGACCGACAGGCTGGGGAGCCGGGTCCAGCTTGTGGGAGACGATCTGTTTGTGACCAACCCGGAACGGCTGCAGCAGGGGATCGACGAGGGGGCGGCCAACGCCATTCTCATCAAGCCCAATCAGATCGGGACCCTTACGGAAACCATGGACGCCATCGACCTGGCAAAAAGAAACGGCTATAAGACCATCATTTCCCACCGGTCCGGAGAAACGGAGGACACGTTTATCGCCGATCTGGCCGTGGCCGTAAACGCGGGACAGATCAAAACCGGCGCTCCCTGCCGGACCGAACGGGTTGCAAAATACAACCGGCTGCTGCGCATCGAGGAAAATTTTTGAGGGCTTCTCCCGTTGACAATGGGGGAAAAAGCCCGTATCATGAAAGCAAAAAGAGGGAGAGGTGCAGTATGGCGGGCGTGAGGGAAATCGAAGCGTGCGTAAGGGCCATCAGGGAAAAGACGGAGCTCGTTCCGGAAACGGCGCTGGTGCTGGGCTCCGGCCTCGGTGCTCTGGCCGAAAGGGTGGAGGACCCCGTTTCTCTGGAATACGGAGAGATCCCGGGCTTTCCGGTATCCACGGTGGAGGGGCACCGGGGAAGACTGGTGCTGGGCCGCTTCGGCGAAACTCCCGTGGCCGTCATGCAGGGAAGGGTCCATCTTTACGAGGGCTATTCTCCTTCGGAAGCGGTGCTGCCAATCCGGGTGCTTCATGGCCTGGGGGCAAAGCGCGTGATCCTGACCAATGCCGCTGGAGGCATGGGGCCCGGGCTGCGGCCGGGGGACCTGATGCTGATCACGGACCACATTTCAGCCTTTGTGCCCTCTCCGCTCATCGGCCCCAATGAAGACTCTTTCGGCCCCAGATTTCCCGACATGACGGAGGTGTACAGCTCTGCCCTGAGAAGAAGGGTAAAGGAAACGGCGGAAAAGCTGCATCTTCTGCTGAAGGAAGGGATCTATCTGCAGGTGCGCGGCCCCCAATACGAGACGCCGGCGGAGATCCGGATGTATCGAGGGCTGGGCGCGGACGCGGTGGGAATGAGCACCGTGTGCGAGGCCATCTGCGCGCGGCACATGGGAATGGAGGTGTGCGGCGTCAGCTGTATCACGAATCTGGCTGCCGGACTGAGCGGGCGCCCCCTTTCCCACGAAGAGGTACGGGAGACGGCCGACCGAATGGCCGAAAGCTTCCAGACACTGCTTTATCACCTTATTTCGGAAAGGCCCTGAAAAGGTTTGCTTCCGTTCCAGCTGTTCCAGCCGGAACGGAAGCTTTTCTCTTTGAAAAGAGAAAAAGGGGGCTTTTTCGAAAAAAGTGTAAAACCTTCCACTTTGTGTATATCCATTCTGGCAATATACACTAATTCTGGTGCATTTATGGAGATTTGGCAGGAGAATGGACTATTTTATGAATAAATATTCGCAAAATTTTCATTTTTTTGATTGAAACTTTTTTGTAATCTTTGTTTTTGTGACATTTTGCACAGGGGGGTGGTTTCCATAACAACGTAACCGGGGGAAAAAAGGGTCGTAAAACAGGGGGAAAAAAGATTATGTCAAGGAATATGCCATTCAGATTTGTAAAAAGTGCACAAAAGACCACCCGAAAAAATTTTGACACCTCGTTAGTTTTTGACTATAATAAGCCCTGTAAGCTGCCGGTTTGGGCAGTGAAAGGAGCATTTGTATGCACGGTAAGCACATGAGAAAAGCGCCCCGGTTTTTGATCTTCCGGGCGGTGGCCTCCCTTCTTCTGGTGGCTGTCTTCTGCGTTTTCTCGTTTTCAATTGTTATGGCGAACACGGTTTCCGCCGTTGTGGTCGACGGGGACCGCTCCTATACGTTCCCCATGAAAAGCACGGAGCTGGATGTGATCCTTGACCAGGCGCAGGAGCAGGGGCTTCAGCCTCTGGGCCCCCTTGACGTGGCGGAGCAGGTAGGTTCCACCACCACCGTAAACATTCGCCGCGGCGTATCCGTTGCCGTGGTGGAAGCGGGCAGGCGGGAAGAGCTGGTGGCTTATCGCGGGGACGATGTGAAGAAAACGCTGGAAGACAACAACATTATGCTGAATGACAGCGATTTGGTCAACCCCTCTCTCGACACCGCAGTGATGGAGGGTATGACCATCGAAGTCCGCCGTTCCTGCCGTGTGACGGTATCCGCCGACGGGGAGAGCGTGGCGCTGATGCTGACAGGCAGCACCGTACAGGGTGCGCTGGACGAGGCGGGCATCGTTCTCGGGGAGAACGACACGGTCAACTTCGAGCAGGACGAGCCCCTCTACAACAATATGTATATCCGGGTCAGCCGTATGGTGAAGATCACTGTCACCGCTGACGGTAAGACCGCTGAATATATGGTCTCCGCCCCCACTGTCCGCAGCGCCCTGAAAAAGTGCGGCATCCTCCTTTCCGAGGACGACCGCCTGAACGTGGACGGCAAGGCCCGCCCCACGGAAGGGATGCAGGTCGTGGTTACCAGAGTGACCACCGAGGAGGAGACGGAAACTGTAGAGATCGACTATCCTACCCAGTACCTGACTTCCGATTCCATGTATGAAGACGAAATGGAGGTCCGCACTCCCGGTGAAAAGGGAGAGAAGACCGTGACCTATAAGGTAAGCTACATTGCCGGCCAGCAGGAAAGCAGGAAAGTGATCTCCGAGGAGATTATCCGTGAGCCTGTTCCCGAGGTAGTTGTAAAGGGCACCAAGGCGCGCGAGCCCCAGCAGCCCGATTACAGTACCGGTTCCGGAGGCACCATTACTGACACAAGCGGAAACGTGCTGAAATATTCGAAGATCATGACCGGCGAATGCACCGCCTATTATGCCGATCCCGGAGCCATTACGGCCACGGGCGCTCCCGCGGTGCGCGGAGCCGTTGCCGTAAATCCCAGCGTGATCCCCTATGGCACCCGGATGTATATCACCTCGCCTGACGGAAGCATTGTATACGGCTATGGCGTGGCGGTGGATACCGGCGGGGCGGCCATGTCGGGAAGGATCCTGGCGGACCTGTGTTACGACACGGAGGCCGAGTGCTCCATCATCGGTCGGAGAAATATGGTCATCTATATTCTCGAGTGATCTCACACGGAAAACAGAAATTCAGGCAAGATCGGAGCGCTCCGGTCTTGCCGTTTTTTTGCCGGAACAGCGGAAAGCCGTGGTAAGGGGCGAAAAAGGAAAATGCCTTGCCAATTCCCCGGAAACCGTCTATAATAGTCCCGGACAGGCATGTTCCGGGCAGGCATGTTTTCCAAAAAAGCGGGGAGGCTTTCCAGATGAATTATTTTTACGCGATCCTCTGGTTTGCGGCAGGTCTTGTTCAGATATTTTCCGTTTCAAAAGAGAATAAGGTCTTCTATTTTTCAGGAGCGTTTTTTCTGCTTTTAGGAGGTTGGTGGCTGGCCGATGCCCTGCTGCCGGAGGTGGATCTGTTTTCCGGCGTCTGGGGTGTCGCGTTTCGTTGCGTCTGCGGGGTCGCTCTTGTGGCTCTGACGGCGGTGTTCCTGCTGGAGCGGAAGAAAATGATCAAGAAGAGCGAAGAAGAAAAGAAGAAGAATTGAGAGAACGGTGGAAAGAGCCGGTCAAATAACAAAAAAGGGAGAAGCGGTACATGGAGGCGTTTGGAACGATAGTCGGCAAGGTAGCGGTGATGCTGATCCTGATCACTGTGGGCTTTGTGATCACGAAAACGGGAATGCTCACGGAAAAGGGAGCCGCAGAAATCAATTCCCTGCTGTTAAAGATCGTTACCCCCTGCCTGATCATCAATTCGCTGATCCATGCCGGCGGAGACCTTCATCCCACGGAGCTGCTGTTTTCCGCGGGCCTTGCCGGGTTTTCCATTCTGATCAGCATCATGGTCAGCTACCTGGTGTTCCGAAAGGAGCCGCCTGAGCGCCAAAAGGTCCTCCGGTTCTCCATGATCTTCAGCAATGCCGGGTTCATGGGCCTGCCTCTGGTGGAATCCATCGTCGGGGATCGCGGCGTGGTGTTCGGCTCCTTTTACATCGTGGTGTTCAACCTGATCTGCTGGACATACGGATATATGATGATGGGCGGCGGAAAGCTCAATTTGAAAACCGCCCTGCTGAATCCCGGAGTCATTGGCCTTGCCATCGGTCTGCCCGTATACTTTCTGAAAATTCCCCTGCCGGGTGTGATCAGCGAGCCCATCGGCTTTCTGGCAGGCTTAAATACTCCCCTTGCCATGCTGGTAATAGGGAGCTTTGTGGCAAGAGTGGATCTGAAGTCTTTCCTGACGGACCTTTCCGTTTACAAAATGGCGCTTTTCCGGCTGGTGATCTGCCCGGGCATTTATTTTCTCACCCTGCTGCTGATCAGGCCCGAGCCGGAGCTTTTTATCAGCAGCGTGATACAAGCTAGCACCCCTGTTGCGGCAAATACCGTTCTTTTTGCCGTGGAATACCGCCGGGACTCCGCTTTGGCTTCCAAAAACGTGGCCCTGACCACAGTGCTTTCCATTATCACCATTCCCATTTTTACGCTGCTTGCACAGCTTGCAAGCGCGGGCCTGTAACTTTAGAAAGGAAGTGTTTTGATGGCGTCTGTGGCGCCCTCGCTTTTGGCGGCGGATTTTTCCGTGCTGGCACAGGAGCTTTCCAGGATCGGTTCGGCCGATATGCTGCATCTTGACAGTATGGACGGCTGCTTTGTGCCCAATATCAGCTTTGGTCCGCCTGTGATCTCCGCGCTGCGGGGAAAAACAAGCCTGTTTTTTGACACCCACCTCATGCTTTCCCATCCCCTTTCCTATATAGAGGCATATAAGAAAGCGGGGGCAGACGGGATCACCTTCCACATTGAATGCGAGGACGACCCGGCGGCGGTGCTGGCGGCGATCAAAAGCTGCGGATGCGCGCCCGGTATCGCCCTGAATCCCGCCACGCCTCCGGAGGCCGTGGCCCCTTACGGAAAAGAACTGAAAATGATCACCGTAATGACGGTGCAGCCCGGCTTCGGAGGGCAGAAGCTGCGGCCTGAGGCCCTGAAAAAGGTGACCTGGCTGAAGGAAAAATTTCCGGAGGTCCTCGTTCAGGTGGACGGCGGAGTGAATGAAGAAACAGCCGCTCTGTGCGTCAAAGCAGGGGCCGATGTTCTGGTGGCGGGTACCGCCGTGTTCCGTGCCGCCGACCCTGCCGCCGCCATAGAGGCGCTGCGGAGCATTCGATAAAGAGAGTCCCCCTTTTGTAAATGTGATTTGACGAAGAAACCCACCGATTTCCCGGTGGGTTTCTAGTTGTTAGATGTTAGTCGTTAGTTGTTAGTTTAGATGCTGGATGCTAGATTCTAGATGCTGGATAAAGGGCAATGGGAAATGAGCAATTAGAAATGAGCAATTAGCAGTGAGCCTGAGGCCAAGGACTCTAACGACTAACTACTATAAGCTAGCTACTAATTTCCCAAAGCAGCCAGAAGCTTATACTGGTCCTTCAGCGCCGGATAAAGGCCGCGGTATACCTGATAAAATTTCTCATACTGCGGAACGTTTTCCGGGATGGGCTCCTGCACGGTGCCGGCCTGTATCATTTTGTCACAGGCGCTCTGCACGGAAGAGTACAGCCCCGCGCCTACGCCTGCCAGAATAGCCACGCCCAGTGCCGGTCCCTCCTTGGAGCTTACGGTCTTTACCGGGCAGTTGTACACGTCGGCCAGCATCTGGC
>CAZNZS010000040.1:9172-20674 GCA_964577585.1 uncultured Acutalibacter sp. | reverse complement strand
CTCTCCCAGCTGAGCTACGCCCCCATAGGATCTCATTCGCATTACTCAATAATGCTAGAACATGATATCATAGGAGAACGCATTTTTCAAGACTTTTTTGAAATTTTTTCAATTTTCTTGAAAGCACAGGCTACAGGCGCTGGTTTTCTTCAAGCAATTTGTGCACTTCGGCTTCTGTTTTCAGGCTCATCGCCTGCTTTGCAAGATCCACGGCTTCTTCGTTCGTCCAGCGGGAAATACAGCGCCTTGCCGAAAGCAGTACGGCAGGCTGCACGCTGAAGGATTCCAGCCCGAAGGCCAGCAGCAGCGGAATAAACAGTGGGTCGGCCGCTGCCTGGCCGCATAGGGAAACCGGAACGCCGGCCTTTTTCCCGCAGGCTATGATCTGCTGCACAGAGCGCAGCAGCGCGGGATCGTAATAGGAATAAAGCCTGGCCACCTTGGAATTTGCCCGATCCACCGACAGGGTGTACTGGGTAAGATCATTGATGCCGATGCTGAGGAAATCCGCTTCCTCCGCCAGCAGATCTACTATGAGAGCGGCCGCGGCGGTTTCAACCATCACCCCAACGGGCATATCCTCCCGAAAGCTTACGCCGCGTTCCCACAGTTCACGCTTACAGACCTCCAGAAGCGCTTTCGCCTCCCGCAGCTCTTCCACGCCTGTCACCATGGGCAGCAGCAGCCGGACGTCTCCCTGTGCGCCGGCCCGCAGAACAGCCAAAAGCTGGGTGCGGAACAATTCCCTTTCCTGCAGGGAAAGCCGCAGCCCCCGGCAGCCGAGAGCGGGATTTTCCTCCCTTTCCCAGGAAAAGCCGGGAAGCCGCTTATCCCCGCCGACATCCAGGGTCCTGATCACCACAGGCTTACCGCCGGCTTCTTTTGCAAACCGGCTGTAATTCTGATACTGCTCTTCTTCATCCGGCAGGGAGGGGCGGTTGAGATACAGGAATTCCGACCGCAGCAGGCCGATCCCGTCGCAGCCGCATTCCCTTGCCAGGATCGCGTCGCTTTCCCCGTTCACACTGGCATAAAGCTTGATCCGCAGGCTGTCCGCGGTGGCGGAATCCCGCCCAATGTAGCACTGCAGCATTTCCCTGCTCCGCACATATTCCTCCCGGCGGCTGCGCCAGCTTTTCAGCTCTTCCTCCGAAGGAGAAAGCATGGCAGTGCCTCCGCCGCCGTCCACTATGGCCCATTCCCCATTCCTTGCCCAAGCCACGGCCTCAGAAGCGCCTACCACAGTGGGAATCCCCATGGCCCGGGCCAGTATGGCGCTGTGTGAGGCCCTTCCGCCCCGGCAGAGAATAATGCCGGCCACCTTTTCCGCGTCCAGCGCTGTTACGGCGGAAGGCGACAGCTCCTTTGCCACAAGCACCGCGCCGGAGATCAGATCGAAGAAATTGTTTTCCGGAAGGCCTAAAAGGGTCCTCAAAAGCCCGTCCCGCAGGTCCTGTATATCCATGGCCCTGAGGCGGATCACATCGTTATCCGAATCCATGAATTCCCGCTGCCAACCGGCGCATACGGCGTCCAAAGCCGCCTCTGCCGACTGAAAGGCGTCGATGCGGCCTTCTACCTGCCCCTTCAAATACGGATCTCTTGCCATTTCGATCTGGCTCAAAAGGATATCGGCCTGCTCCTGTCCCGCGATAGGCCCGATATGCTCTGCCTTTTTCCTGAGCATCGTGCAGAACTGCTCCACCGCAAAATGGAACCGCTCCCGCTCCCCTGCCCTGTCCTGGATCTTCAGGCGAAAGGCGTCGATGCGTTCCGTGTGATATACCTGAACGCGCCCAATGCCTATTCCCGGAGAAGCCGCAATTCCGTGCAGCGCTTTTCGCATACCTAACCCACCTCGCCTTATTCGGGATTCACGAATACGGTTTTGTAATTCACATAGATCACCATGCCGGGCTTGGCGCCCTGGGGTTTTGAAACATTTCTGATCTTTGTATAATCCACCGGCACTTGGGCCGAGCCCCTTGCCCTGCTATGAGAAGCCGCCAGCACGGCAGCCTCTTCCATAGCCTTCGGCGTGGGTTCTCTGCCCTCCGTTACCAGAACGGTGTGCGCGCCGGGGATGTTCTTTGTGTGGAACCAGATATCGTTATTGCTTGAAAGCTTCATGGTAAGCCTGTCATTTTGCCGGTTGTTTCTCCCGATCAGAACGGTAAAGCCGTCTGACACCGTAAACCGCTCCGGTGCTCCGGCAGACAGGACCTTTTGCTTTTTGCCCCGGGAGGTCTTGATATATCCCTGCTCTCTCAGCTCTTCCCGGATCTCGGAAAGCTCCTGTTCCGTTTCCGCTCTCGACAGAGCGTCCAATACGGAATCGAGATATTCCAGCTCTTTCTGGGCGATCTCTATCTGCTCTGTCAGCTTTTCCTCGGCAGTCTTCGCCTTACGGTATTCCTTATAGTATTTCTGCGCGTTTTGAGAGGGGGTAAGGGCAGGGTCCAGCTTCACGTGGACCAGCGGCATTCCCTCTTCGTAATAATTGGGCAGATCGGCGCTTTCCTCGCCTTTTGAGAGGACATAAAGGTTCCCGCTGATCAGATCCCCGGCAACCCGAAGGGAATCACGGTTGGCGCACTGCTCCAACTCGCCTCGCTGTGCGGCGATCTTGCGGGAAAGCCTGTCAGAGTGGTTCGAAAGCAGGCGGAGCAGATCCTGCTCCCGCACCCGCATCCGCTCCCGCTGGTCCCTTTCCCGATAGAAGCCGTCCAGCAGCGCGGAGAAGCTTTCCGCTCCCCGTACCACTGCGGCGGAGCCGTATTGATGGATCTCCAGGAAGGAAAAGTCCATCGGCTTTTCCCGAAGATCCACCGCCATAAACGGCGCGCCCGAAACAGCTTCGGCAGTCTCCTTCAGCTTTTGATAGAAAAAGCCCACCCGAAAGCGCTGTTCCTCGTCAAGGGTCTTTACGGTAAGCTCCCTTCCTCTTCCCACCTGATGGGTAAGCTCCCTGCACACGATGGGGGAAACTCCCTGCAGCACGGAAAGAAGGGCTTTCTCCAGCTCCATATCACCGGGAAGGGCATTCAGAGCGTTCATCAGCTCACCGGAGGAAGTGGAAAGCACGCAGTGCTTTTCCTGAGGCGGCGGCAGATGATAGGTCAGCCCCGGCAGGATCAACCGCTGGGAAGACATTTCGGCATCCACTCTTTTCAGGGCGTCTATGATCTTCCCTTCCTGATCGGTAAGTATCACATTGCTGTACCGGCCCATCACTTCCATGGTCAGTGTCAGAGTGACCCGGTCTCCCAGCTCATTCAAGGAGTCAAAATCAAAATGCAGAAGCCTTTCAAGCTCCGGCTGACGAATGGATGCAAGCTTCGCGCCCAGAAGCTTTTTCCGCAGCAGCATACAGAGCATGGGGGGCTGCTGGGGATTTTCCAGGGCTATTGAGGTGAAGTGCACTCTGGCACTGTTGGCCCTGGCAGAAAAAAGCACCCGGTGTACCCCTTCCCTTGTGCGAAAGGCTATCACCAGCTCTTCCCTGTTGGGCTGATATATTTTATCCACCCTGGCGCCCATCAGCTTTTCTGACAGCTCTTTTTGGATATGGCGCAGGAATATACCGTCTAATGCCATGGGGCATCCTCCTTCACGTTACATTGTCTGAAAGGGCGGCTGCTCCGCCTGGGAGAGAAGAAAAGCCGTATCCGGTATCCTCTTTTTCAGGTAAGAGACCAAAAATTCGCCGAAGGGCTTTTCCGTTTCATAATGCCCTGCCACCGCACAGGTAAGACCTGTCCGGGTGGCAGCCAGGGCTTCGTGATGGCGCATTTCTCCTGTTAAGTATGCGTCCGCGCCGCGGCAGGCTGCAAAGGAAGTGAATTCTCCTCCGGCCCCGCTGCACAGGAACACCTTCTTTATGAGTCTCGTTCCGGGGATCAGCTGCACCGCTCCGGCACTCAGCCGTGTTTTCACCAAAACCCCGAACTCCTCCGGGGAAAGCTCCTGCTCCAATTCTCCCGCAAACAGCACGCATTCCTCACCGAACACGTCCTCCGCCCGAATGTTTCTCAGGCCCAGCTTTCCCGCAAGGGCCACGTTTACTCCACAGACCGGGGAAGCGTCCAGGTTTGTGTGACAGCACAGCGCCGCAATGCCCTTACTTGCCAAAAGGTAGGGAATGTCCTTTGCGCCCAGTTTTTTGATCGGATCAAAAATCACGGGGTGATGGCTGATGATCAGGCCGGCGTTCATGTTTGCCGCTTCCCCCACCACCGCTTCCGTAATATCAAGGGCTATCAAAGCCCGGGAAACCTGCTTATTGCTGTCTCCCACCAGCACTCCCACATTGTCAAAGCTCATGGCCGAGGAAAAGGGAGCCACCGCGTCTATTACGTCAAAAATATCGCATACTCTGGCCATACGGATCTCCTTTCCGCTTATTGCAATCGATAGATCTCTCTGATTTTTTCCCGGATCTTCAAAAGTGCCTCGGGGCTTTCTTTCCGGCGGCCCCGGCGGGCTCCTTCCACGCGGCCCGCAAGGTCCCTGCACACCCTGGCAGCGTATTCTCTCGCCGCTTCCGTGCCCGGGGAAAGCTTCCCAAGGTAAGGGAACAGGTCACCCGTCTCCGGCTCTTTTCCTATGTAGGAAACGGAAAAGGCTGTATAAGGACGGCCGCCGTCCAGCACCGCCCGCTCTTCGGAAACCTCCATACAAAGCTCTGAAAGGCCGCGCCGAAGCTCTTCCGCAGAGCTCATGGGCTGCAGCACCAGCCTTCTGTCCTTTTCCATCAGCCAGGGCGTTTCCTTCACGATCCTGAGGATCAGCTCGCCGCCCATCCCGGCGATCACGATCTCCTCCGCCTCTTCCGACCGGATCTCTTGAAGGCCGTCTGAAAGCCGCAGCGAAAGGCTGTCCTCCACCTGATAACGGCGGGCGTTTTCGGCAGCGGCCTTCAGCGGGCCGGGATTGATATCAGAGGCCACCGCCTGAGAGATCTTTCCGCTTTTCAGAAGCCATATGGGCAAATACGCATGGTCCGTTCCCACATCGCAAAAGGGCCTTCCGCCCTGCAGCAATTCAGCGCAGAGGGCCAGGCGCGGGCCAAGCTGAAACAAAGGTCTTGCCACGGGGAAGCCTCCTTCCCGAAAAAGAAAATGCTGCCCCCGGAATGCACCGGCGACAGCAGGATATGAAACCGCCTGATCTTTACTTGTTCTGCATATGGGCGTTGATCTTCTCTACCAGCTCAGCGGCGTCTACTCCGTGTACGGCGCAGGCCTGCTCCAGGGTTTCCCCTCTGGCGGAAGGACAGCCGAGGCAGTGCATCCCCATATCCAGAAAGAACTGGGCAGTGGTGCCGTCCAAATCAAGAATATCTCCAATGATGGTGTCTTTTGTAATAGCAGCCATTTTTGTTCTCCTTTTCTTTTTGCTTTTTCCGGTAAAGGCGTTTGCTTACCGGCATCGTTTTCTGCCTCTATTATACTTCCCTTTTTTCCCGCGCGCAATACGCAAAAGAAAAATATGGCGAATTTCACCGCAAATTCCGAAGGCCCTTGGGATAATGATTCTTCAGTCTGCCCGAAGAGGCTTTTCCGAAGCCTGTCACCACTCCGTTTACGCAAACCGCCGTATATCCCAAAAGCTCGCAGGGGATCTCCTCTCCCCGCAGAAAGGCTGCCAGCAGCGGATCCTCCGCGGAGAAATCCAAAGCGCCGCGGCATTCTTCCTTTTGGCGGCTCATAAAGAGGCAATGGGAGGGCTCAATGCGGTTCCCCCTTTGAATGCCCAGCTCCACTCCGACCCGGATCACCCCCAGGCCCTGAAGCTCCGGAAGCCTTCCCGGCATCAGGAAGATCCGGTCCCCGAATAGCCCGATCCCGTCCGTACAGTCTGAGGAAAAGAGCTGGCTGTAACAATCCTTTGCCCGCTGTATATCTGTTTTCTTTGATGTAAAGTTATTTGCCTTCACATTGCACCCGTTCTCACCTGACCGCACAAATTTCGCCACGAAATGGCCCTCTCCGCCGTCCATGGGAAAGATCCGCCTTGCAAATGAGTTATCCAACGCAGGCCTGCCAAATTCCGCTTCAATGGGAACAAGCTCAAACTCCGGATGGGCTTTCAAAAATTCCCGTACCGTTTCTTCATTTTCCTCCATAGAAAAAGTACAGGTAGAATAGACCAGCACGCCGCCTTCCCGAACAGCAAGAGCGGCGGAAGTGAGGATCGCCTGCTGGCGCAGGGCGCAGGCTGCGGGGCTTTCAGGGGTCCACTCCCGCACAGCATTCGGATCTCTTCGGAACATTCCCTCGCCTGAGCAGGGGGCGTCTACCAGAACACGGTCAAAATACCCTTTGAGCCCTTCACACAAGCGTTGAGGGTGGCAGGAGGACACCACCGCATTGCGAACGCCCAAACGTTCCAGATTGGAATTCAGGATATTCGCCCGGCTTTTGACGATCTCATTGGCCCACAGAAGGCCTTTTCCTTGGAGAAGGCCCGCGATTTGCGTGGACTTTCCGCCGGGGGCGGCGCAAAGATCCAGAATCGCTTCTCCGGGCTGGGGGTCGAGGGCGGTCACCGCCGAAGAAGCGGAAGGTTCCTGGGAATAAAACATTCCGGCATGATGTGCCGGAAGCTTTCCAAATTGTGAATTTCCTTCATAATAAAAACAGAAAGGAGAAAAAGGAGACGGTAAAAGCACGCCGGGAAGGCTTTTTTCCAGTGTTTCTCGATTACATTTCAGGGTATTTAATCGCACTCCCCTTTTGGACGGTTTTTCATATTGGGCAAGGAATTCCTCATATTCCCCGCCAAGAAGCTTTTTCATTCTCTCGAGAAAGCTTTGGGACAGCTCCATTTGCGGCCATCTCCTTTCCAAAAAATTTTTGTATAATTCCAGTGTTTCCGCCCACACTAAGAGCGGAAAGGAGCGATAAGCTTATGTGCAACAACCAAAATAATCAGTACAATCAGAACAATCAGCAGAACCAGCAGCAGAACCAGAAGAACCAGAAAAATCAGAAGGGCCAGAACAATTCTCAGAATTCCAAGAACAGCAAGAACCAGCAGGAGCAGCAGTTCTAAGCTTCACGGCATCTTCTGAGGTTCGGCCCGGCAAGCCATGCGTGACTTGCCGGGCCGTTCCTTTTATTTCTTTTCCGGATTTTTCAGTTCCTGCAAAAGCTCCTTTAAGGGCTTATCATCGGAACGAACGGGACGGAAGCCTTCGCCGGTGATCTCTCCGGCATCCCCTACAATGACAAAGGCGTCCCGATCCTCTTCTCTAATCACCTTCTGAATCTGATATACCTCGTACCGGCGCACGGCGCAGATCATGGTTTCGCCCGGCTCTTTGGTATATCCGCCGTGGGAATCAAGATAGGTCACTGTGCGGTCCAGTTCCTGAATAATGCGGTCCCCCATGGAACGGACTTTTGGTGACATGACAAAGAAAAGCTTTCCGGTGCCGGAATCGGTGCCGTACAGGATCGAATCTATCAGCTTTGTACTGACAAAGATCACGATGCAGGCATACATGGCGTTTTCAATGCTGCCGTAGACAAAAGCAGAGATCACCACAATGATGCCGTCTATTACAAGCATCAGCTTTCCCATAGACAAGTGGGGCATCCTCCGCCCAATCAGACGCGCAAGCATATCAGTGCCGCCGGTGGTAGCGCCGCGAATAAAAGTTAAAGAAAGCCCCAGTCCCTCACACAGCCCTGCAAACAGGGCCACCAGAAGCATATCGCCCCGATAGGGCGGGATAAAATAGGAAAACAGGTCGATCATCAAAGAGGAGATCACAATAGCCGACATGGTTTTTACTACCAGCTTATAGCCGATCTCCAGGATAGCCCAAACGATAATGGGAATATTGATCAGAAAAGCCACCAGTCCGATAGGCGTTCCGAACACATAGTTTATCAAGGTGGAAAGTCCGGTAACGCCGCCGGGCGCAATGTGGTTCGGCGAAGTAAAGGCGTTTACGGAAAGGGCATAGATCATAGACCCCACTATAATGAAAAGAAAATCCATAACCACCGTTTTTACTTTTTTCCCTTTTTGCAAAAAATCACCCTTTCCCTTCCAGAATCATGGAAAACAGCTCACGAAGCCGGGAAAGCTCACCCTTCAAATACAGATATCCAAAGAGAGTTTCCAACGCGGTAGCCCCGTGATAATCCGCGACCTCCGCGTTTTTGGGCACATGCCCCACATGGGCGTTTCTCCCCCGCAGAGTCACCGCCTGCTCTTCTTCCGTTAAAACAGGCCACAGCGTTTCGGCCAAAGCCTTGGCCTGCGCCTCACAGCGCACCAGCTCCACCGCCCTTCCATGCAGCTTTTTTACGGGACAGTTCCCCTTATTCACAAGGTATTCCCTGACAAAAAGCTCATATACGCCATCCCCCAAAAAAGCCAGCGCCAGCGGGCTCATTTCCTTTAATGGGGGCGCTTCTCCACCGAATAACTTTTCCACCCGTGCCGCTCCTTACTCCACAAAATCAAATTCAAGATCGTACAGATCCACCGTGTCGCCCTCCTGCACACCTGCTTCCCGCAAAGCGTCGATCACACCGGTCTGGATCAACACCCGCTGGAAATACTGCAGGGAATCCATCTCATCGAAATTCACGCTGCTCATGATCTTCAAAAGCCAGGGAGCCCTTACGAAATACACGCCGTCCTCGCAGGTGATGTCCACCTTGCCACGGCTCATGGATTCCACAGGCTCCAGAACGGGCTTCTCCGCCTCGTACCGGATAATGGGTGGAAGCTGGGAAAGCCTCGCAAGTATCACGTTCATCAGCTCGTCTACGCCGTGGCGGATCGGCGCCATAATGGGAAAGAACTCATATCCCTGTTCCTCCACAAAGCTGCGGAATTCCTCCACCTGCTGGTCAGAGGCAAGGTCGCATTTGTTTCCCGCCACCAGCATCGGCCGCTGTGCAAGCTCTGGATTGAACTTTTGGAGTTCTTCGTTGATGATGCGGAAATCTTCCTTCGGATCTCTGCCCTCGCTGCCCGATACATCTACAATATGCACCAGCAGGCGGCAGCGCTCCACATGGCGCAGGAATTGGTGTCCCAGCCCAACGCCCTGCCAGGCCCCTTCAATGAGGCCGGGGATATCCGCCATCACGAAGGATCTCCCCTCCTGCATTCTCACCACGCCAAGCACCGGCGTAAGGGTGGTAAAGTGATAATTAGCGATATTGGGCTTTGCTTCGCTCACCACAGACACGAGCGTGGATTTTCCCACATTGGGGAAGCCCACCAGCCCCACGTCTGCCAAAAGCTTCAGCTCAAGCTGGATCTCCAATTCTTCTCCCGGAGTACCGGGCTTCGCAAAACGGGGTGTCTGCCTGGTGGGCGTGGCAAAATGGGTGTTTCCCCAGCCGCCCCGGCCGCCTTTGGCGATCACCTGAGGCTCGTCTCCGGAAATATCAGCCAGCACCCGACCCGTTTCCGCGTCCTTGATCAAGGTTCCCCTGGGGACTCTGATGATAAGATCCGGCGCGCTTTTGCCAAAGCAGCGGTTTCCTTTTCCGTTTTCGCCGCGCTGAGCCTCATATTTTCGCTTATAGCGGAAATCGGCCAAGGTGGATAGATTGTCGTCCACCTGAAACACCACGTTGCCGCCCCGGCCGCCGTCGCCGCCGTCAGGTCCGCCGGAGGCCACATATTTTTCGCGATGGAACGCCACGGCGCCGTCGCCTCCGTCCCCCGCCTTCACTTTGATCTTTGCAATATCAATAAACATAGCTTACTCCTTCAGCTTTTTGAACCGTGAAGACCGGATGCGCCCAGATGCTCGCGGTCACACAGATCCGCCTGTCCTCTTTTCTAGCTTTCCCGGCTTCTCTTCGTCTTTTCAGGGCAAGGGGCAGGCGATCCGGAATTTTCTTTCTCCTGCTTTAACAGGATAAAACAGAATAAAAAACTTCCTCAGGCATTGCCCGAAGAAGTTTTTGTCAGGGTTTGCAAAAGGCAAATCCTTGCCTATTTCGGGACAACGGGGAGAACGCCGCCGCAAGCGGTGCGTTTCCTTGAAGTATCCCCAAAATGTTTGCCTGCCGGGCTTTCGCCCGCAGCCGGCAAAAAGCTTGTTTTCAGTAAATTTTACTGCTCGGCAGCATAAACGCTGACCTTCTTGCGGTCAGCACCCAGGCGCTCAAACTTTACATGGCCGTCGATAAGAGCAAACAGAGTGTCATCCTTGCCCTTGCCTACGTTGGTGCCGGGATGGATCTTGGTGCCGCGCTGCTTGACCAGAATGTTGCCGGCCAGCACGAACTGACCGTCAGCACGCTTTACGCCGAGGCGCTTGGACTCGGAATCGCGGCCGTTCTTGGTGGAGCCCATTCCTTTTTTATGAGCAAAAAGCTGGATATTTACGTTCAGCATGATGATCTCTTCCTTTCAAAATATAAGTGTAAATCAAACTTCCAGATATTCCACCCGAATACAGTCGGAATATTGTTCCTCAAGCTGTATCAGGTGAAGCTTCAGCCCCGCCAGCATATCGCGGCAGGATAGTTCGTCCTTCTGTTCTATGCGGAAAAACATTTCTCCGTCCTCTGCCCGCAGTGCTAACGGCGATACATGGAGAACGTCGGTAATGGTGTTCACTGTGAGATATGCTGCGGAGGAAACTGCCGCGCACACAATGTCTTCTCCCGCTTCGCCGTAACCTGAGTGGCCCCGAATGCTGAATCCCAGCACTTCACCACCGGGCACGGTCAGAAAGTCGACTTGGATCATGCTTTTCTCAGCCCTTTACGGCCTCGATCTGCACCTTGGTATAGGGCTGACGATGACCCATCTTACGCTTGATGTTCTTCTTGGCCTTGTAGGTAAATACGGTGATTTTCTTGGCCTTACCGGACTTGATGACCTTTCCGGTAACGGAAGCCCCCTCAACATAGGGTGCGCCGACCTTGGTCTCTCCCTCGCCAAACAGGGCGACTACAGGGAATTCCACGGTCTCATCATCGGCGGCGTCAAGCTTTTCCACAAAAATCACATCGCCATACTGAACCTTGTACTGCTTTCCGCCGGTCTCAATAACTGCAAACATTTTCTTTCCTACCTTTTTCTGAGTCTCGCTACGAAACAGGTGACCAGGGCGTTTTCACGCCTGATGCTTTTGTAAAATGGGCATACTGCCCCGCAACCTGCCATAAGCGGCTTATAAACTATACCACAAGGAAATGGGAAAGTCAACACAAATTTCCCGTTTTTCTGCATTCAATCCACGTTTTTAGGCGCTTTTGTTTCCTTCCTTGAGGTAATGAGCAGCCTCACACCCTCATCTGTTTCCACCGCGTGCAGGATCTCCCGGCGGCGCATCAGGTGAAGCGCAACTGAAAGCACAAGATTACAGCAGGTGACAATGGCAAGGACAAGCCTTCCCGCCCTGCTGCTTTTCCGTTTTACCGGGGCCTTCCGCCCCGCTCCGGCTCTTTTCATAGGGTTTCTCACTTTCCCGAAATCAAAGTCATTTTTTGTATTCCTGCTCGAAATATT
>CAZNZS010000040.1:0-9162 GCA_964577585.1 uncultured Acutalibacter sp. | reverse complement strand
ACCGGTGGGCTTTTTCATCACAGAGCACGAACACCTGATCTACCTGCTCCACGCTTGTGATGCACCGGGGGTTTTTGCAGGAAATGATGTTCACAAGCTTTTCCGGCAGGGAGGGCTTTTTCTTTTCCACCAGCTTCCCGTTCCGAATGGTGCAGACCGTGGCGTTATCGTCGATAAAGCCCAGCACGTCCAGATCGATATTCATGACGCCCTCGATCTTGATGATATCTTTTTTCCCGAATTTTTCGCTTTTCGCGTTTTTGATGATCGCCACACAGGTGTCAAGCTTGCTGAGCTCCAACAGCTCATAGATCCGCATGCCTCTTCCCGCGGTGATATGGTCGATCACGATCCCGTTTTCCAGACTGTCAATATTCAGCACGGCTCATTCCTCCTTTTCCAAAACGCCGGGCGCCAGCCCCAGCAAAGATAAGATCAGAGCCATGCGGACAAACACGCCGTTTCTCGCCTGCTGAAAGTACATGGCCCGGGGGTCCTCGTCCACTTCCTGGGCGATCTCATTGACCCTGGGCAGCGGGTGAAGTACCGCCAGATCCTTCTTCCCCAGGCTGAGCTTTTCCGGGGTGAGGATATAGGAATCCTTCAGGCGGACATAATCTTCCTCATTGAAAAAGCGCTCCCTCTGTACACGGGTCATATAGAGGATATCCAGATCCTTCATAACCTCCTCCATATCCCTCACCTCCCGGTAGGGGTGGCCAGAAGGCTCTATCACTTCCTTCAGGATATAGCCGGGCATTCTGAGCTCCTCCGGCGAGATCAGGACAAAGCGGATGTTTTCATACCGCACCAGAGATTTTACCAGAGAGTGGACGGTGCGCCCGAATTTCAGGTCGCCGCACAGCCCGATGGTCACCCCGCTGATCTCTCCTTTGCTCCTGCGAATGGTGAGCATGTCCGTGAGAGTCTGGGTAGGGTGCTGGTGACCGCCGTCTCCGGCGTTTATCACGGGGATCCTGGAATACCGGGAAGCAACGTAGGGCGCGCCCTCCTTGAAATGGCGCATGGCGGCGATATCCGCATACCCGGAGATCATGCGGATGGTGTCGGCAACGCTTTCCCCCTTGGCGGCAGAGCTGTTTTCCGCCGAGGCAAAGCCCAGCACCTTGCCACCCAGACGCATCATGGCTGATTCAAAGCTGAGCCTTGTACGGGTGCTCGGCTCATAAAACAGGGTGGCAAGGATTTTTCCGTCACATTTATGGGCATATTCTTCCGGACATTCGATGATCTTTTCAGCCAAAGACAGAAGCCTGTCCGTTTCCGCCCTGGTAAGATCCAGCGGATCGATCAAGTGACGCATGATTTTCCCTTCCTTCTCTCAAAATCATTTGCAAAAAAGCCCCTCCGAACGCGCCGGAGAGGCTCTGAACCCTTTATTCTTCTTCCTCGTCCTCGGGGGCGTCCCAGTTATGCCACACATTTTGCACATCGTCGCTGTCTTCCAGAAGATCCAGCATCTTCTGCATCTTCTCCGCCACTTCGGCGTCCTCGATAGCGGTGTAGGTATCAGGCACCATTTCCACCTCGGCGGAAACGAATTCGTAGCCCTTCTTTTCCAGGTCTTCCCGAACGCCGCTGAAATCAGCAGGATCCGTAGAGATCTCAAACACGTCCTCATCCGCCGCAAAATCGGAAGCACCTGCCTCAAGGGCATCTGACATAACGGTATCCTCGTCAAGACCTTCCCGCTCGATCACGATAACGCCCTTCTTGTTAAACATGAAGGAAACGCAGCCGGTGGTACCCAGATTGCCGCCAAATTTATCAAAGGCGTGACGCACATCCGCCGCCGTCCGGTTCCGGTTATCGGTAAGGGCCTCTACGATAACGGCCACGCCAGAGGGGCCGTAGCCCTCATAGGTGACGTCTTCGTAGCTGTCAGTGTTGCCGTCGCCCGCGGCTCTTTTGATGATGCGCTCGATATTGTCGTTGGGCACATTCGCGGCCTTGGCTTTGGCAATGCAGTCCTTCAAACGGGAGTTAGCCGCGGGATCCGCGCTGCCCCCTTCTTTGACCGCCACGGTGAGTTCACGGCCGATCTTTGTAAAGATCTTTGCCTTAGCGCCGTCTGCTTTTTCCTTTTTTCTTTTGATGTTGTTCCATTTTGAATGTCCTGACATATTTCACATACCGCCTTATACCAGATAGTAGATATTAGACACTAGACAAGGGCATAATTCAGCGAGAGGCGCTTTCTGTCCTTCTCTGCCATCCAATATCCTGAAATCGAAGCTTATCATAGCATAATTCCGGCAGGATTTCAAGTATATGTGCTTCCCGTTTCCAACGGATTTTGCAGACAAGCCTTTTCCACAGGAAAACTTGCGATAAGAACCCCTCCACCGCCTACCGGCGGTCCCCCTTCCCTTAGCAGGGGAGGTTAAAGGTCAAGGGCAGCCTCCCCTTGCTTTGCAAGGGGAGGTGGTCATGCGTTAGCATGACGGAGGGGATTTGTACACGCAGAAAGCAGTATAGAATTGCTGGTTTCTTATCCCCTCAGTCAGCTTCGCTGACAGCTCCTCTTTCAAAAAGGGGCGCCTAAGGACATACCCTTATTTCTACACTATACACTCTTCACTGCCCTTTTGCCCTTGCCCTTTATCCAGCATCTAGAATCTAGCATCCAGCATCTAGAAGCTCAGCACGCCTAAATGCTCCAGCAGGATCTTGGTTCCCAGCAAGACCAGGATAATGCCGCCGCAAAGCTCTGCTCTTTTTTTGTACTTCGCGCCGAACAGGCTCCCTATCCTGACTCCGGCAGCAGAAAGCAAAAAGGTGATCACGCCTATAAAGGAAGCTGCCAAGCCTATATTCACGTTGAGGAATGCAAAGCTCACTCCCACTGCCAAAGCGTCGATGCTCGTAGCCACCGCCAGAGGCGCCATCTTTTTCGGAGAAAGTGATGCGTCAGCCTCCTCGTCGGCTCCGGAGAAGGCCTCGCGGATCATGTTGCCACCAATGACGCCCAAAAGTACAAAGGCTATCCAGTGGTCAATGCTTGTAATGGCATCCCGGAACTGCACGCCCACAGCGTAACCCACTGCCGGCATAAGAGCCTGAAAGCCACCGAACCACAGGCCCACCAGCACCATCTGGAACGGCTTTATTTTTTTTAGTGCCAAGCCCTTGCATACGGCTACCGCAAAGGCATCCATGGAAAGCCCTACAGCCAAAATGAACAATTCAGCAATTCCCATGCCCAATTCCTCCTGCTTTTTCCGGCGACCCAAAATCAAAAGAAAAAACCCATGGAAAACAAGCCCGCTTTTCAGGCTGTTTTCCATGGGTCTCGCTATTTCAGGCAACACCAGATCCGAAAATCATTGTGTTGATATTGCCACAGGCCGCAGCCCGCTAACTACTCCCCCACGGAGTATTCCCGCTTTTCACAAAGCCTCCCGAAACGAGGTTGGCCTTGCTTTCGCTTTTGCGCAGTATAGCATCTTTTTCGAAAGCCGTCAAGAGTTCCCCTGCAAATGCCAGATATCGTCGTTATATTGCGCGACCGCTCTGTCGGAGGAGAAGAAGCCCGCCATAGCAATGTTTTGAAGCATCTTTTTTGCCCAGCCGGTCCTATCCTCATAGCTTTCCAGAAGTTCTTCCTTCACGTGGATATAATCCTTGACATCCAAAAGGGCCATGAACCAGTCCTTCCTGGTCATATCCTTGTATAGCCTGCCCAGGTTTTCCGGATCTCCGAGCCGCATCAGTTCCGGGCTGATGATAAAGTCCATGAGGGCTTCGATCTCAGGATCCTTCGGATAGAAGTCCGCCGGGTCGTATCTGTCCGGCCCCTCCTCGTACAGGTGGATCACCTCATCGCTGGACTTCCCAAAGACAGCGATGTTTTCCTTCCCCACAAGCTGGCTTATCTCCACGTTCGCGCCGTCCATGGTCCCAAGGGTCACGGCGCCGTTGAGCATGAATTTCATATTTCCGGTGCCGCTTGCCTCTTTGGAGGCAAGGGAGATCTGCTCTGAAATATCGCAGGCCGGGATCAGATGCTCCGCCCAGGTGATATTATAGTTTTCCACCATCACGACCTTGAGCCAGGGACTTACCTCAGGATCCTCTTTGATCAGCTTGCTGAGGCAGAGGATCAGGTGAATGATGTCCTTTGCGATGATATAAGCCGGGGCCGCCTTTGCGCCAAACAGCAGCGTAATGGGCCGCTTTGGCCTGTGCCCCGCCTTAATCTGCTGATACTTCCAAATGATATAAAGGGCATTCATCTGCTGCCGTTTATATTCGTGCAAGCGCTTGATCTGAATGTCGTAAATGGAATTCTCATCTATCTCTATGCCCGATTTCTCCAACAAATACGCCTTTAGCGCTGTTTTGTTGTTCTGCTTGATTTCCATCAGTCTGGAAAGGAAAGCCTCGTCTTCCCGAAAAGCCAAAAGCTTTTCAAGCTCAGAGGCGTCCTTTTTCCAGCCGCTTCCGATCTTTTCGGTAATAAAACCGGAAAGCTCCGGATCGCAGTGCATGAGCCAGCGGCGGAAGGTGATGCCGTTGGTCTTGTTGTTGAACTTTCCGGGATACGCTTTTTCAAAAACAGCCAGTTCTGAGCCGCGGAGGATCTCCGTATGCAGCGCAGCCACACCGTTTACCGAAAAGCCGTAATGGATATCCATATGAGCCATGTGAACAAGGTCGTTTTCGTCGATAATGAAAAGCTTGGGATCGCTGAATTTTTCTCTGACCCGGCGGTCCAGCTCCTTGATAATGGGCACGAGCCGGGGGACCGCTTCCTCCAAATAATCCATGGGCCACTTTTCCAGCGCCTCCGCCAAAATGGTGTGGTTCGTGTATGCGCAGGTCTTACTGACGATGGAAATGGCCTCGTCCATGGAAATCCCGTCCACTTGCAGCAAACGGATCAGCTCCGGAATCACCATGGAAGGATGGGTATCGTTGATCTGGATCACCGCGTGCTTGTGCAGGTCCCGAAGAGCATAGCCCTTTCCGGAAAGCTCCTTCAAAATAAGCTGCGCGGCACAGCTTACCATAAAGTACTGTTGATACACACGCAGGAGTCTCCCAGCGCGGTCGCTGTCGTCGGGATAAAGGAATAAGGTCAAGTTGTGGGCGATATCGGTTTTATCAAAATCGATCCCTTCCTTTACCATACTCTCGTCTACGGTTTCAAGGTCGAACAGCCGCAGCCTGTTTCTTCCGCTTTCATAGCCAGAAACGTCCAGATCATATAAAACGGCCTGGAGCTCTCCCTGGGGAAAGGGCACGGAAAAGCGGATATCCGTGGGCTGAAGCCAGTTCTGCTCCGTGAGCCAGGAATCCGGCTTCTCCTGCTGCTTATTATCGGAAAAGCTCTGGCGAAAAAGGCCGAAATGGTAAAGCAGCCCGACGCCATCGGCACAGAGACCCAGGGAAGCGGCGGAATCCAGATAGCAGGCGGCAAGACGGCCAAGCCCACCGTTTCCGAGAGAAGGCTCCGGCTCTATCTCTTCGATCTCGCCCAAGCTCTTCCCAGCCTCTTCGAGCGCCGCTTTCACTTCCTCATAGATCCCCAGGTTGATGAGGTTATTGGAAAGCAGTTTGCCAATCAAAAATTCAGCGGAAATATAATAAAGCTTTCTGTCTCCGGCGATCCTTGAAACGGCATTCAGCCGCTCCTGAGTAAGCTCCAAAAGAGCGGAATAAATATCGGCGTTTTTTGCCTCTGCAAGGCTCTTTCCCGCCTTTGCCATTACTTTTTGCTCCAGTTCTTCCCGTATCATGTTACATCCTCCTTTTACGCTCTGGCGCGCCCGTAGATCTCTGTCAGGCCGGCGATCTTCTTTGCAAGCTTTTCTGTGGCCTGCCCCTTTTCCATGCGCCAGCACCAGTTGTTTCCGCCAAGGGTGGACGGCGTGTTGATGCGCGCCTCACTGCCCAGGTCAAGGTAATCCTGCATGGGGACCACCGCTAACTCGGCCACGCTGCCGAGAGCAGACCTGATAAACGCCCAGTTGCCGTCCTTATCATTGGGAAGGCCAAGGTATTTCAAGGACATGGCCACATCCTCCTTTTGAGCGGAGGAAAACCAGCCGCGCACCGTATCGTTGTCGTGGGTTCCGGTATAGACAACGCAGTTCTTGGGATAATTATGGGGGAGATAATCGCTTTCTTCCCTGGAATCAAAGGCAAATTCCAAAACCTTCATGCCGGGATAGCCACTGTTCTTCAGCAGCCGTTTGACCGCAGGCGTAAGGTACCCGAGATCCTCCGCAATGATCGCCGCGCCGTCGAAGGCTTTGTTTACCGCATCCACAAAGGCCTTGCCCGGGCCCTTTCTCCAGCGGCCATTTCTGGCGGTGCTGTCACCGTAGGGAATGGCATAATAGCTTTCCAAGCCTCGGAAATGATCGATCCTCAGCACATCGACCATGGTGAGGTTTGCCTTCAGGCGCTTCAGCCACCAGGAAAAGCCGTCCTTTTCCATTTCATCCCAACGGTACAGGGGATTTCCCCATAGCTGTCCATCCTCGGAGAAAGCGTCCGGCGGGCAACCTGCCACCTCGGTGGGCACGTTGTTTTCGTCGAGCTGGAACAGTTGGGGGCTGGCCCACACATCGGCGCTGTCCATCGCCACATAGATGGGAGCGTCGCCGATGATCTGAACGCCCTTCTTGTTCGCGTATTTTTTCAGCTTGTTCCACTGGTCAAAGAAAAGGTACTGCACGAAAATATGGTATTCCACGTCTTCTTTGCACAGCTCCCGCCAATGCTTGAGAGCCTCCGGGCGGCGCATGCGGATATCCTCGTCCCACTGGTTCCAGGCCTTCAGATCCATCTTAGCCTTAACCGCCATGTAAAGGGCGTAGTCCTCTACCCATGCCTTGTTTTTCCGGCGGAAGCTTTCTATTGCTTTTTTGTTTGTGAAATTGAAGAACGCCTTTCTCAGCAGCTTTTCCCTGCTTTGATAGATGGCGGCATAATCCACGCGCGTTTTCTTTTCGCCCCAACGCACCTGTTTGCACTGCTTTTTGTCCAAAAGCCCCTGCTGGCAAAGAAGGTCAAGATCAATAAAATACGGGTTCCCCGCGAAAGCGGAAAAGCTTTGATAGGGGCTGTCTCCGTAGCTGGTGGGGCCCAGGGGAAGCACCTGCCAGTATTTCTGCTTTGCCATGGCCAGAAAATCCACCCACCGGTAGGCGGCCTTTCCGAAGGTGCCGATCCCGTATTTTGAGGGTAGACTGCTTACCGGCAGTAAGATCCCGGCGGAGCGGGAAAGCCATTGGGGCTGTGTTTTCATATTCTCATTCTTCTTTCTTTTCTGATTTTAGCTTCGTTTGACAAGGGCAGACACGGTTTTGCAGGGCGGTAGGTATCCCCGGCCGGCGTTAGAACTCCTAGCCTTACGCCAGTAAGGCGTCGTCGTTCACCTTGCCCGGGAACACCTCCTGCTCCCGCAAAACTCCTTCGGACCCCAGAGGGGCTCAAAGGGTGTGATGACGAGGCTGCAGTCCGCAGGCGGGCTAACGCCCGGCAAGGACGAAAACGCTGTCAGCGCGCCCTTTGAGCCCCTCTGGGGCGTGTTTCCCCTTATCAATCGAAGCTACCGTACACGATTTCAAAAAGGGCGGGAAAGCCTGCCCCGCCCTTTGAAGCTCATTTTACTTCCACTGTCCAGCCGAACTCGTCGGGAAGCTTTCCGGTCTGAATGCCTGTCACCGTATCGTACAGCCGCTGACTGACAGGGCCGATGCCGCCGCCGGAGATCTCCATGACAGTGTCCTCATAGCGGAGGGCTCCAACGGGAGAGATCACCGCTGCCGTACCGCTGCCCCAGCACTCTTCCAAAGCGCCGGTCTTTGCGGCCTCCACCAGTTCGTCTACGGAAACGCGGCGCTCCTCGACCTCCATGCCCCAATGCTTGCACAGGTCGATGCAGGACGCCCTGGTAACGCCGGGCAAAATGCTGCCGTTGAGCATGGGGGTCACCACCTTGCCGTTGATCTTAAAGAAGATGTTCATAGCGCCCACTTCTTCAATGTACTTGCGCTCTACGCCGTCCAGCCAAAGCACCTGGGAATAGCCCTCGTCGTGGGCCTTCATCTGGGCCTTCAGACTGGCCACATAGTTGCCGCCGGTCTTGGCCTCTCCAATGCCGCCGCGCACCGCGCGCACATAATCGTCTTCAATCCAGATCTTTACGGGATCCAGTCCGCTTTCATAGTATGCCCCGGAAGGCGACAATATAATCATAAAGAGATAATTGTCGGCAGGCCGCACGCCCAGGAAGGGATCGGTAGCGATGACAAAAGGACGGATATAAAGTGAAGTGCCGGGAGCGGTAGGGATCCAGTCCTTTTCCACGCTTACAAGGGTCTTCAGAGCATTGAGAAAATCCTCGGGCGGGATCTCGGGAATGCACAGGCGGCGGTTTGAATTGTTGGCGCGCTCAATATTCTTATTGGGACGGAACAGCATCGTACGCCCGTCTTCCGTACGGTAGGCCTTGAGCCCTTCAAACATTTCCTGCCCATAATGGAACACCATGGCGGAAGGATCCAGAGAAATGGAATGGTAGGGCTCCACCTTCGGGTCATGCCAGCCCTTATCAGGGGAGTATTTCATGGTGTACATATGATCTGTAAAGATCTTGCCGAAGCCCAGCTTTGACTGATCTGCCGGCTTCTGCTTTGGCGTTTTTGTAAGTTCAATCTTGATCTCCTGCAAAAAGAGGACCTCTTTTCCTGTCTTTCGTGGCATTTCACCGCAAAACAAATTTTTCTTAATTATAGCAACTGACAGAAAGAAATGCAAGAAGCAGGCTCATGTTCCTGCAAAAAATTTACCGGCTGCGCCGGAGGCAAGTCGAGAAGGCAGCTTGAACCGGCATACAGTGAAAAGCCCGACCAAGGGCCACATAGATAAATTGGAATTTAGCACTCACCCTTAGCCCCCCTGAAAGGGGGGGCTGGCACGGCGAAGCCGTGACTGAGGGGTTCTGCTATTGCGGTAGCAACCCCTCCACCATGCTTCGCATGGTCCCCCTCCCCTTTCAGGGGAGGTTAAGGGCACCGCTAAATTGGAATTTGCAGCACTAACAGAAAAGCAGAAACCCTTGCCTCCCCTGAAAGGGGCGTTGGTCTCCAGTGGAGGGGAAGCTGTCCGGTGGACAGCGTTCTGACC
>CAZNZS010000039.1:0-20725 GCA_964577585.1 uncultured Acutalibacter sp. | reverse complement strand
AGATTTTCCAGGAGATCAATTCCGGCATGGAGGAGGTCATCGTCGGAGTTGTCGGCACCCTGCAGTTCGATGTGTTCCAGTACCGCATGGAAAACGAATACAATGTGGATGTGCTGATGCAGACTCTTCCCTACTCCTTCATCCGCTGGATCGACAATGAAGATCTGGACGAAACCGATCTCAAGAAGCTGAACCTGACCTCCGATACCCGCAAGGTCCAGGATATGAAGGGCCGGTTCCTGCTTCTGTTCTCCAACGAATGGAGCATTAACTGGGCCCAAGAGCACAACGAGGGTTTATTGCTTTCTGAGTTTTCACGCGGCTAGTTAAGTTGTGCTCTGAGCAGAAACGAAGGCTTCCCTGTCTGAATTCTCCGAGAACCGATTCGTGATAGGATTTCCTGCCAAAAATGCCTGAGTGAATCTCCCGGATTTCTTGTGCAAAAATGCCTTTGAAAAAATCTTCGGCATCATGGTATACTGTTTTCTGAACTGAATTTGGCAATCAACGACACATGCAGCGCGTTTGCGCGTAAGTCTGATCACGGTACAGATCTGCGGCGCGGTGTGTGTTGAAGAAAAGCTTCTTTCCGGCACATGCGCCTGCATGTGCCGTTTTTTTGTCTGAAATCAAGGAGGTTTTATGGAAAACAGTTCTTCTCTCGGTACCGAAAAAATCGGTACACTTCTGGGCAGATTTGCGATCCCCTGCATCTGCTCTCTGTTGATCTCTTGCCTTTATAACATCGTTGACCAGATCTTCGTGGGAAACGGCGTAGGCTATTTGGGAAACGCCGCTACAGGCGTTATCTTTCCCATAACCGTTGTCGGCTGGGGCCTGAGCCTGTTCTTTGGCGACGGTGCCGCCGCCTCGCTCAGCGTTTCTCTGGGCCGCGGCGACACAAAAAGCATTTCCGGGAAAGTCGGGAACGCGATGCTGGGTTCGCTTTTCTCCGGGATCATCATTATCGTGATATCCTATCTGTGGGGAGACGGCCTGCTTCGCCTGATCGGCGCCACGGACGCAAACCTTCAAATGGCCCGTGATTACGGAAATATCATTTTCGCCATGATGCCTCTGGCCATGACGCAAAACACACTGGCGTCCATCATCCGCGCCGACGGCAGCCCGAAATACGCCATGGGCGCAATGCTTACAGGAGCCGCCCTGAATATCATCGGCGACCCCATTGCCATATTCGTGCTTCATATGGGCATAAAGGGCGCCGCCTGGGCAACTATTTTCGGGCAGTTCGTAAGCTTTCTCATCTGCGCCGCATATTTGAACCATTCTAAGAACTTCCGTCTCAGCCTCAATAGCTTTCTTCCGAGGCTGTCGCTTTTGAAGCCGGTCATGGCGCTGGGCACCTCCAGTCTGCTTACTCAGCTTTCCATCGTGGTGATCACAGTGGTCAACAACATTTTGCTGGTACAATACGGAGCTGTCTCCGAATACGGAGCCGATATTCCTCTGGCCGCCTTTGTGGTGATCATGAAGCTTTTCCAGATCGTCTTAAACATTGCCATCGGCATTGCAGCCGGTGCACAGCCCATAGTGGGATATAACTTTGGCGCCGGCAAAAATGAACGCGTAAGAGCGTTGCTCAGGCTTATCGTGAAATGGACTGTTATCACCTGCCTGATTTGTACTGTCCTTTTTGAGGCGCTGCCCGGCGTATTTATCAGGATGTTCGGTTCCGCGGATGATCCGGTATATTTTGACTTTGCCGTTTCCTGTCTGCGGATCTATCTCTCCCTGATCACCTTCACCTGCGTTCAGAAGGTGTGCGCTATTTTTCTGCAGTCCATCGGAAAAGCAGGGGCCGCCGCTTCCCTGTCGGTCCTGCGCGATGTGCTGCTGATCGTATTCTCCCTGATCATTCCCATGATTCTGGGCGTTACGGGGATCTTCTGGGCCGCTCCCATCGCGGATATTCTTGCACTTGTGACCACCTCCACGGTAATGGTCTATGTCTGGAAGGAATTGAAGGCAGAAAGCAGTAAAAGCCAAATTCAGGATCAGATTACGTAAGAAAAGCTCAAAACGACAGTAAGCCTCATTATATGACAAAACGCGCTCTGAGCCGGGAAATACCGCTTCAGAGCGCGTTTTGTCCTGCAAAAGCAGGCTGTTCTAAATTTGCAGATAAGTGCCCACCGGATAGTGGTCAGAAAGGTACCGGCCGTTTTCCTCATCCTCCGCCGTAAAGGAACGAACGGGATCGCAGGAAAGATTTGTAAAAATATAATCGATCTTCTGCCGTACCTTTTCCGGCTCAAAATTGTGGAAAGTGTATGTTATCCCGGCGGTAACGTCGATAAGCGGCGCGCCGCAGCCGGAAAAATTCAGGACAGAGCGGCATACCGGACTGTCGGGAAAGACATTGAAGTCTCCTGTCAGGATAACGGGCAGCTTCCACAGGGCAAAATCCTCCGCCATGCGGTGCAAGATCAAGGACATTCCCTGCACCTGGGCAAAAGCCCCCTCGTGGTCCAGATGGGTATTGTAATGGCGGAAAAGACGGCCTGTTTCCCGGTGCCGGAGCGTTACACAGGTACAGATCCTGGGGCAGATGCTTTGATCGGTGGAAAACCTGCTGCCGGGGACCCGGGGCGTGTCGGAAAGCCAAAAGGTGTCCTGAGAAAAAAGCTCAAACCGGTCCTTCCGGAACAGGATGGGAGTCCCCTCGCCCTGCAGATCCTTTTCTCTGCCGAGGCCGCAAAGCTCATATTCGGGAAACGAACCTATAAGCCATTCCCGCATATGAGGCTGGACCTCCTGAAAGCCCACCAGGTCGGGATGATATCCGGGGAAGCGTGATTTGATAAGCTCCCGCCGGTTTGGAAAAGCGTTTTTGCCGTCGCTCAATACATCTGTGCGCAAATTATATGTAAAAACAGTAATTTCCGCCATATGCGTTTTCCTTACAGAATGATCTCGCCGTCAACGGTTCCGGGCAGGGCGGCTGCGTTGGATTCATCGGTATCCACGTGCATCGCCAGAGCGTAGGCGGGGCTTACGCGGCAGACCACATCACCGAAGATCAGGCTGCGGCCGTTGTAATCCACCTTGACGGAAACGATCTGCTTGTCGGTAACGCCGGCCTCTTTGGCCTCATCGGGATTAAAGTGGATGTGGCGCTTTGCCGCAATAACGCCGCGGCCGATCTCCAGCTCACCGGCAGGGCCGCGAAGAATACAGCCGGGAGTGCCGGTGAGATCGCCGGACTCACGGATCGGCGCGGTGATGCCGAGCTTGCGGGCGTCTGTCAGGGAGATCTCCACCTGGGTCTCCTTGCGGGTAGGCCCAAGAATGGACATGGACATGGAGCCCTTGGGGCCCACGACCTCTACCTTTTCCACGCAGGCATACTGTCCCGGCTGGGAAAGATCCTTCTTATTGGTAAGTGCCGCGCCCTTTCCGAACAGCGTCTCCAGATCGGCGTCGGAAACATGAACATGATGGGCGGAAGTTTCTACCATAACCTTCATTGTCGGTTCCTCCTTCAAATTACATCAAATTTTGCACATACATTTTACTACCGAACGAAGAAAATTTCAACCGTCTTTCATTGCGTTTTTCCGCGGAATTTGCTATACTTGCGAAAACGGGCAACGGGAGGAAGAAAAATGCTTGACAATTGGGATGCCCTTCAGGAAAGCTGTATGAACTGCCGGAAATGCGGGCTTTGCGAAACACGGCACAATGTGGTATTCGGCGTGGGAAACCCAAAGGCAAAGGTCATGTTTGTGGGAGAAGGCCCCGGCGAAAATGAAGACCTGCAGGGAGAGCCCTTTGTGGGCCGCGGCGGCAAGCTGCTGGACAAGCTTCTGGCGGCCGTTGATCTGGACAGGAATACCAATATCTATATCGCGAATATCGTAAAATGCCGTCCCCCAAAAAACAGAGATCCCCTGCCCGAGGAACAGGACGCCTGTATCGACTGGCTCCGCAACCAGTTCGCTCTTCTACGGCCGAAGATCATCGTCTGCCTGGGGCGCATTGCGGGAATGAAAATGATAAAGCCGGATCTGAAGATCACAAAGGAACACGGCCTTTTCTTTGAAAAGGGCGGCGTACTGTTCATGCCCACTCTCCACCCTGCTGCCCTGCTTCGAAACCCCGCGCAGAAGCCCGCGGCTTTCGAGGACTTTTTGAAGCTGCGGGAAAAGATAGATGAATTGGGGCTTGATATTGCAAAATAACCGCCGCGGATCCGCCCTGTTCCCCGCAACCTGCATCTGCAGTCCGGCCACTACCCAAAAGGAGAAGACATCATGAAAAAGCTTTTTCGGTCTATCGCCATAACACTTGTGCTGTGCCTGTCGCTTCCCGTGCTTTCATCTGCCGGGCTTGCGGCGGAAGGAGCCGTTCACGACTATACAGGCAATGATTTAAAGGGATTTATCAACAGCGCGGCTGTCAGCGACGGCGACACCGTCCGGCTTTCGGGCGAATGCCTTGTCCGCGACGGCACCGATAATCCGTGGATCATAAGCAAATCGGTAACCGTCGAAGGCGGAGGCGTCTGGCTTGGGGCGGGCGGAATTCTGCTCGGGGCCGATGTGACATTCAGGAACACCACCCTGTCCTTCGCTTCTTCGGTACGCAACGCCGTCATTGCCAACGGACACAGGCTGACCCTTGACAACGTCGTCTGCGGCAACCAGTCCTACAACCTTTTCTGCGGCAGTCTTATAAACAGCAACGGTGAAAGCTTTGTAACGCCCACTCCCGGAAGATGCGGCGAGCTTATAATCAAGGGCGATACCTCCCTGCAAAACAATACCGACTACGGCACGGGCAATATTTACGCCGGAAACCTGACCATGGGCGGCATGAACGAACAGCACAACGGAAGCGGCGACAACGGCCCGGCCAATATTTTCGACGGCGGTGCCGTCATCGATCTTTCGGCAAGCACTGCTGGCAGCGAGGCTTTCGGCAAAATATATGCCTGCGGCGGCCAGCAGCGCATTCCTGTCGGTCAGTCGAGCGGCAAGATGACAATGCCCGGCGCCAACATCTATACCGTCTCCGGCGCCGTAACCGTAACCGGCAAGGCTCCCGACGTCATGGGCGCCGGCGCGCCCCGTGTCGACGTCACCTTTCTATCCGACACGTTCGAGGCCGAAAGGGAGTTTTGGGACATTTCCTCTCTGACGGTGCAGAGCGGCAAGCTCAGGCTGAAAAGCGGCTCTTCCTTCAAAACAAAGGATGGCGGTCTTGGCGTTGCCTCCGGCGCGAAGCTCTATCTCAGCAGCCTTACAGGCGACCTCTCCTTCGGCTCTCTGACGGGGGGCGGTATTCTCATTCTCTCTCAGGGTCAGACGGCCGGCTTTTCGGGCGCCGTCACGGGCAGCACAGGTGTCGCTGTGGGCGACGCCAATTACAGCGACACTTACTCGACCTCTTTCCCCACCCCGGGTCATACATACATAACGGCTCCTCTGTCGTCCTCCGACAGCTTTAAGCTCCTGCCCTATTCAACCCACCCAGACGCCATGCTGGTAAGAGACGGTAACGGCGGCTGGGCTGTCTCTGACGGAGAACAAGGCGATGATAAAATAGTCAGCATCGCCTTTAACGCGGCCTCGTACAAGGCAGAAAGCCTTGAAGAACAGGCCGTTATGGAAATGACCGCTGTGACAGAGCCCTCTGTTGGCGTTTATCTTGACTTTTTCCCGCTGACCGTCAATGTCAACGGATATGAAACCTCCCGCGCCGAGGATGAGGGATATTACACATATACCTCGAGGCTGGGCGAGCTTTCCATGGAAATCATAGAGGGAGACCTCTGCGTGACTCCCCATGAAAAAGGCGTCTATAACATAGAGATAGTTGTGCCCAAGGAATATACCGCCTCCGGAAGCGTCCTGCGCGCTTCGGCCACCCTGACGGTGGGAGACGTCACGGCCCCCGAGCATATCCACAGCTGGAGCGGCGTTTGGCAAAGCGACAAGACCCATCACTGGCACGAATGTACGGCCGAAGGCTGTGCCATAACCGATTCTGCCCTGAAGGACGGCTATGCCGCCCACACAGAGGGTGACTGGATCATAGACAAAGCGCCCACGGCCACACAGGCGGGCAGCAGGCGTAAGGTCTGTACCGTATGCGGCTTCATCACTGTCACCGAGGAAATCCCCGCAACAGGCGGCAATTCAGGCGGCTCAGAAAGCTCGGGTGGAGGAGAAGATCCAACGCCACCGATAACAGACGCGTCAAAAATCTACAAAGACATTTCCGCAAGCGCCTGGTATTGTGAAGCGGTAAGCTTCGTTACAGAAAACAAATTAATGAACGGAACAGGCAACAACGCCTTTTCCCCATCGGGGCACACTACCCGCGGAATGCTTATGACCGTTCTGGCACGGTTGGACGGAACGGATACCTCCGGCGGGTCCCCATGGTATGAAAAAGGCGTTGCCTGGGCCGTGGAAAACGGTGTAAGCGACGGTACCTCCCCCAACGCGAAGATCACCAGAGAACAGTTTGTCACCATGCTTTACCGCTTTGCCGGCAGCCCGGCCCCAACCGGAGAACTGAATTTCAGGGACGCGTCCTCAGTCAGTAATTACGCGCTGAATGCAGTACGCTGGGCAGTTTCAAAGGGGATCATCAAAGGCTACGAAAACGGCAGCTTTGTTCCCGGTGGCTATGCCACAAGGGCCGAAACCGCGGCCATGCTCATGCGTTATTTGACCAATATCGGCTGATATGTATAAAAAGACCCGGTGTATGCGCTTCCGCTCATCACATCGGGCCTTTTTTTCGTCTTCCCATGAATCAAAGGAAGGGAAGAAACGCTCATGCAAAAATCAACCTTTCCAAAAGCGCCTCTCCTGTTTTTCCCCGCACACGGATCACGGTTTGCGCTGCGGCCGAAAGGGAGAAGGGATGATCGGAGCCGCTTGCCTCTCCCAGAAAGCTCCCGTCCTGGAATATCTCCACCGTTCCGGAAGAATCTTTCGCAAATTTCATGCTGACTGTACTGTCCTTCTCTGCGTGATAAAAAGTATATTCCGCATACTCTCCCGGCCGGAGCTTCAGCTTATACGAGTCCCAGCAGCAGTCAAACCCAAAGCGCTTTTCCGGCAATCGCTCCGGCTCTGTAATGCACATCCCCGATCCCTTTTGGTAGCCGCTTACCGCATCGGTTCCGCAAAATCCGAAACATCCGTCAGGGTCAAAGTCTGTAGCTCTCACAGAGCAGCCCGGCTCCCTGAGCACGGAAGCGCTGACCGCCGGGTTCTCCTCGCAATGCTCCAGCAGCATATTCCGCAGGTATTCCTCCAGCATGTCCTGTGCTTCCTCGTACGTCGGGCGCTCCCCACCCTTCGTGTAAGCGGTAAATTTCTCCCAGCCCTTCGGGAGCTTCACCGAGTAAGGAGAATTTTTGCAGTCCATCTTCTTCCAGGGCCAGACATTGAAGCCCACTCCGAGCTTTGTCCCAAGGGGATACAGGGCCGCAAACCATTCCGGGGTGTTTTCGCCACTTTCCCCCAGCCACAGAGGCTTGTTCCAACGTTCCGCCAGCGCCAGGAATTCACGGTAGGCTTCCGTATCCGGGAAAACGGCGTACCGGTGAAAGTGGATCACCATGTTATCGTCATAATCAAGGCAAAACACCGCCGGGTCCGTAGACCAGCTGCTGCCCTCTATGGAAAGCATATGGACCTTATCATGCCTGCGGACCTCCGCAATGGCTGCTATATAAAAATCCCGCAGCCTGGGAAGCAGATACTGGCAGGGCCTGCGGCCATCGTCGGGCCGGAGCGGCTCGTTCAGAAGGTCATAGCCTCCAACGATCCAGCGGTCATGATAACGCCTGGCAAGCTCCCCCCACAGGGCAATGGCCTTATCCCAACTGTCACGGTCGGTGAACAGCCGGGGAAAATCATCCACGCAATCGTCTATGTTGGCTCCAGTCTGGCCTCCGGGAGCCCCGTGCAAATCGAGGAACACATAAAGCCCCGCTTCCTCGCACCAGTCCAAAAGGCTGTCGATCAGGCAGAAGCCGTTCTCTTTCCAGTGTATGCCGGGCTCGTCCTCCATCAGCACCCGCCAGTTGATGGGCAGGCGCACCGAGTTATAGCCCATCTGCGCCATCCGCAGAATATCCTCCCGGCGGATGTAATTTTCCCGGAATCTGGGCCAGAAGCTTTCCGCGTAGCTGCTGCCCGCCAGTTCCCGTATCACCTGCTCCAGCCTGCGGGGGCGGTCAGCCCGGGGACCGGCCTTCCACATATATCCCTCGCACAGCAGCCAATTGCCAAGGCCCCACCCGGACAGGAGAACAGGCTCGCCCTTTCCGTTGACGATCTCTCTTCCCTTTGCGCGCAAAAAACCGTTCACTCTGCTTCGGGACCGCTTTTCCTCTATGGTCATACCGCACCACTCCCTGTAGTCTCCCATCAATTTCCGTCCGCCTCGCACTTCTCTTCCCCGTGCTTTTTCCTGCTGTAAAAGAACTGATCCACTACCACCAACAGCGCGCCGGCGATCACCACCAGATAATAGGTAAAGAAACGCCACACCATCACAGCGGAATACAGATCCTCTTTCGCAAAATAATTCCGGAAAAACGCGGAAAAGCCGATCTCCTGGGCGCCGGAGGCGCCGGGCATGGGCATATAGGAAACCGTGGTCTGCAGCAAACACTGTACCGCGGAGATCTCCCAATAGCCGGCGTCATGGTAACCAAAAGCACGGTACACGCAGTAAAGCATGCTCATCTGCAGGATCACCTCCGGCATGGAAAGAAGGATCGCGTAAACGAGGCTCCTTTTCTTTTCCTTAAAATTGTCTTTATAACTGGAAAAATCATTTTCAAATTTGTCGATGGATTCCGAAAGGTGCAGGCGGCGCTGCAGGAACTTGAATTTTCCCGTGATCCATTTTGCGAACCGGCAGATATTGTGAAGCACCGGCCTAATAAAGAGGCAGGGAAAGAACAGCAGCGAGCCTCCGTTTATCAAGAGCCCGATCACGAGAAAAATCAGGATCCCGCTGTTTTCCGCCATCAGTTTTCCGTAAAGGGCGATCAGGGAAACCACCGAGCAGAGCACAATGGCACACTGAAAGCAGAAGAACTTCATGATCAGCACAGCGGTGGTGGAACCCACCGGAGCCTTGTTGTCCCGGAGAAGATATGCGGACTGCATGGGTTGTCCGCCGGTGGCGCTGGGCGTGATGTTGGAATAGTAGATCCCGATCATGCCGATCTTGACACTCTCCCACAGGGTAAGGTGTATCTCCTGGCTGTTCATCAAAAGCCGGATGATACCGCCCTCAAAGCAAAAATAGACAAGCAATATTCCAATGGAAAGCAAAAGAAAGCCGGGCGTGAGGCTTCCGAAAATACGGAACACATTGCCGAATTCCCGATTGCAGATGCCAAATATCAAAATCGCTATGATCGTGGCGGCAATATAGAGGATCCCCCATGGGATCTTCCGCTTTTTTCCCGGTTTTTCGGAAAGAGCGGCTTCCGGCCTGGTTTCACGGTCTGTCAAAAGGCATCGCTCCAAAATAAAAGGTATTTGTACAATTTGCATTTTAGCATGCCCGAAGCTATAATGCAAACTGCGAAATCTTACGGTTTTATGAAGGAGGCTTTTTCATGCCTGTTGAAGGGATCCCGCAGCCGGAGCTTCTTCTCATTTCTCCTACTCTGAGACTGCGGAAATATGGCGGCGTGTTTGACTTTGCCTTACCCTGGTATCAGGACCCGGTAGTTCTCCGCATGTCAGAGGGCGAAGGCACAGAGCCCTATACCCTGGAAAACCTGAAGTGGATGTACACTTATCTTGACACCCACGGAGAGCTCTACTGGATCGAGGAGGATCAGGGCGCCGGGTTTGTCCCTATCGGCGATGTCACCCTGTGCCGGGAGGACCTGCCCATTGCCCTGGGCTCTTCTTCCGTCAGGGGAAGAGGAATCGGCAAGGCTGTGCTCAAAGCATTGATCGAAAGGGCCCGGGCGCTTCATTGGGACCATCTGGCGGTACAGAATATCTACAGCTATAATGCCGCTTCACAAAAGCTGTTTCTTTCCTGCGGATTCAAGGAAACGGAAAAAACAAAAACCGGCGCGAGCTATCGGCTGGAGCTGATGACCGGCCTTCGGGAACCGTTTCAACGCTGATTATCCGAAAAGCTTCACGGTAAGCACGGCAAACACCAGCGCCGCGCAGTCCCCCAGCAGAGCCGCGGGAACCGTATACCGCAGCTTTTTGTACCCGCAGGCCCCGAAATACACGGCAATGGCATAAAAGGTAGTTTCCGTGGAAGAAGCAAGCACCGAGGCGATCTTCCCCGTTTCGCTGTCCGGGCCGAACTGCTTCAGCAGGGAAAGAGTATAGGCGGAAGAGCCGCTGCCGGAAATGGGCCGTAATAGTGCCAGCGGAAACAGCTCGGGAGAGATCCCCAGGGCAGCCGCCAAAGGCTCCAGGGCCCCGCAGAGCAGCTCCAGCAGCCCTGAGGCCCGCAGCATGGAAACTGCCGCCATAAGTCCTATCAGAGTGGGAAGAATACGAAACGAGGCCTCCATTCCCTCCTTTGCCCCTTCCACAAAAAGATCAAAGACATTTGCGCCCTTAAAAAAGCCAAATACCAAAATCAGCCCAACGATAAAGGCCATCGCGGCAGCGCCGATCTGCTCCATAATCAGATCCCCTCTCTTCCAAGGGTGCTGCGCTCCATCAGCTTACAGGCTGCCACGCATACCAGCAGGGAAGCCATGGAGGTGATCCATATTTCCGGTAAAATTCCAAAGGGCGCTTCACTTCCGCAGGAGCCCCGCATGGCTGCCATGTTTACCGGCAGGAGTTGGATGGAGGCCGTGTTGAAGACCACAAAAAGGATCATGCCCTTCGTCGGCGCGTCTCCCCGGTTTTTTTCCGCCATAGCGCTGATTGCGGCCAGTCCAAGGGGAGTAGCCGCGTTTCCCAGACCGAGGAAATTCGCGGAGATATTCATGCAGATCTTCCCCTTTATCTCCCGGTCGTTCCTGTATTCCGGAAACAGCCGGTCAATCACCGGAGAAAAAGCGGAAGCAAGCAAATCTGTCAGGCCGCTTTTCTCGGCGATCTTCAAAAATCCCAGCCAGGCGCACATGGCTCCCAGAAGAAAAATGGAGAGCTGCACCGCGTCCCCCGCCCCATCCATCAACGCGGAGGAAAGCTCCCCCATTCTGCCGGTGCAAAGGGCGCACAGGACACTGGCGGCTATCATTCCGAACCATATGGCGTTTAACATGGTGATTTCCCTCTTTTCCCCGTCTCTCCCTTGACTTTACCCGAAAAAAAGAATACACTTTTCCGTGATATCAATTGATTGGAGGCACGGCACAATGCTGTTTGGTGAAAAAATACTGGATTATTGGGACGATATTCTGAAGGACCTTGGCACTTTGGTCTCCGTCCCCTCCGTAGCGGTACCTCAGGAGGGAGCCCATCCCTTCGGCGACAGCTGCGCAAGGGCCGTTGACACGGTGCTTTCCATGGCGGAGGGCTACGGCCTGAAAACAAAAAATGTGGACTACTACGCGGGCCATGCCGAATACGGTGAAGGAGAAGGAAACGCCGTGGTAATGGCCCATGTCGACGTTGTTCCCGCCGGAGAAGGCTGGTCTACCGACCCCTTTGCCCTGACGGTAAAGGACGGCAAGGCCTTCGGCCGCGGCGTAGCGGACGACAAGGGCGCCGCCATTGTGGCCCTTCACTGCCTGCGCGCCCTGAAGGATGCCGGCGTACAGGGCAAAAGAAAGCTGCGCGTGGTGTTCGGCTCCGGCGAAGAGATCGGCATGGGCGATATGGCCCACTATTTCGAAAAAGAGCAATTGCCCGACATGGGCTTCACTCCGGATGCCGGATACGGTATCTGTCACTGCGAAAAGGGCATTTTGAATTTCAGGGTCACAGGAAAAAACACCTCTTCTGTGATAAAGAGCTTTTCCGCAGGCACAGTGGCAAACGCGGTGCCCTCCAAGGCGGAATGCGAAGTGCTCTGCTCCCCGGAAGAAGCGGAAAGCTTAAAGGAGCTGGCTTCCCAAAGCGAAGCCCAGATCACGGTAACAGAAACCGGTTCCGGCGCCGCTCTCCTTTCCAAAGGAAAGGCCGCCCATGGCGCAGCCCCCTCTTATGGCGTAAATGCCGCTTCCCACTTGATCGTGCTTCTTGTAAAGGTCTTCGGTGAAGAGCGCCTGGGCAGCTTCTTCCGCTTTATCCATGAAAAGATCGGCCTTTCCACAGACGGCAGCAAAATAGGCGTTCAGATGCACGATGAGCCCAGCGGCGACCTCACCTTTAACCTGGGCCTGTGCCATGCGGACGAAAACGGCTGCAGTCTTACTGTTGACATTCGTTATCCCGCCACAAAGAAGGGTCAGGATATCTCAGCCATTCTGAAGCAGGCGGTGGAAAGCTATGAAGGCCTTTCCTTTGCTCTTCTCTCCGACGCCGCTCCCCTGTATCTTCCCAAGGAAAGCCCTCTTGTCACGCTGCTTGCGGGCGCTTATCACGATATTACCGGCGAGGAATGCACCGTCTTCTCCATGGGCGGCGGGACCTACGCCCGGCAGATGCACGGTAAGGGCGTCGCCTTCGGCCCCGGCTTCCCCGGAGACGGCGACAGTCATGAGCATGATGTTGACGAGCGCATAAATCTGGAAAGCCTGAAGCTTCACGCGAAGATCTGCCTGGAAGCCATGTACAGAATGCTTACTGCCGATTGAGAGAGGACCGCCATGTCTGAATACAGAACTGTCACCCCTGAAGAGATCTACCAGGACCGGGAAGTGCGGGCCTATATCGAACGGGGCAACCAATGCCTGGGAGCCATCGGCTTTACGGAGCACGGTTTTGCCCACGCCAAGCGCTGCAGCGATTCCGCCGGAAGCATTTTAAGGGCTCTGCAGTACCCGCCCCGCACCTGTGAGCTTGCGGCCATTGCCGGATATCTCCACGATATCGGAAACACCGTAAACCGTGTGGATCACGCCCACAGCGGCGCTTTGATGGCCTTTACTCTTCTGAACCGGCTTTCCATGCCGCCTGAGGAGATCGGTCTAGTCTGCTCCGCCATCGGCCACCACGACGAAAAAACGGCCTTTCCCGTAAATCCCGTTGCCGCGGCGCTGATCCTTTCGGATAAAAGCGATGTGCGCCGAAGCCGGGTAAGGCGCGACGCGGTACTGGCCGCCGATATCCACGACAGGGTAAACTACGCAGTGGAAAACTCTGAGCTCACCATCGACAATGACAAGAAGATATGTTTATTTAATATTACCATCGCCACGGAGATATGCCCGGTCATGGAATACTTTGAGATCTTTCTCGAGCGCATGGTGCTCTGCCGCAAGGCAGCCCAGACCCTGGGCCTGCAGTTTGAGCTCATTATAAACAACACCCGATTGCTTTGAGTAACACACAAAAACCGATGACTGCCCCAATTGGAAGTCATCGGTTTTTCTTTTGCTCTTTATCAGCCTTTTGTCAGAAAGCTGTTCTTCTGAAAAAGTCCAGAATGGGCAGGACATGCTCTTCCTGCAGGAAAGAAGGCTCTGTACCCGAATGGGTAGCGCCTTCAATCAGTTCCAGTTGAACACGCTCCTTCCCTATCTTTTCCGCAAGCTGCTCGGAAAACTGAACGGACTGGATACAGGGAATGATTGAATCACAGGTGCCATGCTGAATGTAGAAGGGCGGCGCTTCGGAAGAAATATATCTGTCGGCGCTGGCAAGCTCCGCAGTTTCCGCCCACTTTTCCTCCGGTACGCTCAGGTAATCTGAAAGGATCTGTACGCTTTCCTGCAGCATGGCCCGGTGCAGCTCTTCCGGAAGATAGTCCACGGCCTTTAGCTGACCGTAATGCCTTGGCAGGTTAAAAAGCGGGCAGATCGCCGCCACGCCCTGTACCTCGCAGCTAACGCCGGGATAAGCTTCCCTGTATTCGTCCAGGAACTCCGTGCGATGGGTCACCCCTATCATGGAAACGATGTTTCCGCCTGCGGAATCTCCGTAAAGGAAGAAATGGCTGCTGTCCAGGGAATATTTGGCACTGTTGGCCCGCAAAAACCGGATGGCAGATTTCACGCTGGAAATGTGAGAGGGGAATGCATTTTCCGGAAGCAGCGGATAATTCACGGAAACCAGTGCAAAGCCTCTGTGCAGGGCATGCAGTCCCGGATAAAAACACATATCCCGCTTGTCCCCGTTTGCAAAGCCGCCTCCATGGACTACAATAAGTGTGGGATAGGAATCACATTTTTCCTCGGGAAGATAAATATCCAGCTTCTGCTTCGGATGCTCGCCGTATGCCTGATCCAGAAATTTCCTTTGGATGTTGTCAATGCGGATCTTGGGGCTTCCGTTTTCAATGGTGACCCATTCAGGCACCAGCTTTGTTTTGCTCAGATCGTACATGGTTCGGCCTCGATTCATGAAAATATTCTACCGGTCGTGTTTTTCTATCAGTATAGCCGTCCTGGAATCCGGCGTCAAGAAGTGCTGCTCCGGCGTGAGAAATATTCTCAAAAGGCAAATAAGAAACACTTTCTCCCATTGCCAACCCGTCACCCTTTTTCTCAAGCCATATGTTTGCCTTTTTGATCATCGGATGATACAATAAGGAAAAATTTCTGCTGAAAAGAGTGCTGTTTATGATTTACTTCAACTGTGATTATAACGAAGGCGGCCACCCTAAAATTCTGGAATCCTTTCATGAAACGAACTTTGACCAGACTCCCGGCTACGGTGAAGATCTTTACTGCGGCCATGCCAGGGCTCTAATCCGGAAGGCCTGCCGGGCGGAAAAGGCCGGAGTGCACTTTTTCACCGGCGGCACCCAGGTAAATTTCACGGTAATAAAGGCCGCCCTGCGCCCTCATCAGGGCGTGATCTCCCCGGTAACCGGGCATATCAACGTCCACGAGACTGGCGCTGTGGAGGCCACGGGCCACAAAGTGCTTGCCGTTCCCTGTTCCGTGGAGGGGAAGCTTACCGCAGAACAGGTGAACGCCCTGTGTGAAGGGCATTACAGCGAAAGCGTCCCCACTGAGCACATGGTACAGCCCAAAATGGTATATATCTCCCAGCCCACGGAAAACGGAGCGTTGTACAGCCGGGAAGAACTGATTTCTCTCAGACGTGTCTGTGACAAATGGAATCTTTATCTCTTTGCCGACGGTGCCAGAATGGGCTACGGCCTCACAAGCAAAAGCGCCGCATACACCTTGGAAGACATGGCGCAATACTGCGACGTGTTCACCATCGGCGGCACGAAATGCGGGGCGCTGTTCGGAGAGGCGGCGGTAATAACGAACACTGAGCTTGACCGTGACTTTCGATATGCCATCAAGCAAAACGGAGCAATGCTTGCTAAAGGACGGCTTCTTGGGCTGCAGTTTGAGGCGCTGTTTACGGATCACCTGTATTTTGAGATTTGCAAAAAAGCCAACATGCTGGCGGAAAGGATCTCCAACGCCTGCCGGGAAGCGGGCTTCCCGGAATACGCCCCCTCCCCCACCAACCAGCGGTTTTTTATCTTCCCGGACAAAGTTTTAGGGAAGCTCCAGGAAAAATACTGCTTTTCCTTCTGGGAAAAGGTAGACGATACCCACACCGCCGTGCGCATCTGCACCAGCTGGGCCACCACAGAGGAAAACGTGAACGCACTGATCCGGGATATCCGGGAGGCGCGGTAAGAAATAGCAAAAAGGGAATCGCCGCAAAATGCTGCATTTTGCGGCGGTTCCCTTTTTTAGATGCTGGACGCTGGATGCTTGATACTAGACGGTGGCGACGCTGCACAGCAGCGCAAGGAAGAAAGGGCAGAGAGATAAATTGGAATTTGCAGCACTAACAGAAAAGCGGAAACTCTTGCCTCCCCTGAAAGGGGAGGAGGGCCATGCGATAGCATGGCGGAGGGGTTTTGCTGCCGCAACTGCAGAACCCCCCAGTCATGGCGTCTCGTCTTCGACTCGGGTGCTGTGTGCCAGTGGCACACGTTCAGCACCGACCGTAACGAAGTGAAGACCAGTTCGCGTCAACGTGCCATCGGCACGTGCTCACCGCCTCTTGGCCCCCCTTTCAGGGGGGGCCAAGAGGCGGGTGCTAAATTCCAATTTAGCGCACTGGATCTCCTGCTTTTCATTCCTCATTGCTCATTCCTGATTGTCCTTTTCCCGCTATTCCAGGGGAATTGTTTCACCCTCAATGGTGAAAGACTCTATCTCCTCCAAGGACACCAATCGTCCGAACCTCACTGCGTAGCAGCACTGGAAGCCATCTCCGTTCGGTTCCGAAATCCCGCCTCCAGAAAGAATCAGACCGTCTTCGCCACGTGAAAATTCTTCCCCGTGTAAAAAGTGATTAAAGAACCTCGTGCCGTCCTTCAATGTGATCACAAAGTCCAGGCCTTCCCGGCGCGACATCTCCGCTCCCTCTCCCACAGTATACTTTACCGTTAGCGATAAGGGAGAAAGCGTGATCTCTTCCAAAACGCCCTCTACCCCTTCGATCGTAATGTGCTGTCCGGCCGGCAGACTGTGAGACAGGTCCTGCGCTTCCACTTCAAAGGCCAGCTTCCAGGTACCCTGTATGGCTTTTTCCCGAAACGGCCTGTGTCTATTCAGGACCAGATTTTCCAGGATGAGTTCCATCTTCCCTGTGGGGATCGGCTCGTAATCCTGCCAGGCCACAACACATTCCCTTGTGTCATCTCCGGGAATCAGGTCTGACCCCGACATGCCGCCGCCCTCTAAGACCCGGAAACCTCCTATTTCCAGCCGGTTCCAGTCAAAACTGACCTCGTTGCCGTCCAGCCCTTTTTTGTGGACGCTGAGCACCGCGACGCAGGTGTGGCGGTCCCGCAGGAAGGAATCTACCGTAACGGTGACCCCCTGCTCCTCTGTGCTGACGCCCACCGGCTGGCCCAGCTGCTCCAGCAGCTCCGGATCCGGCCTGGTTCCTTCCGGATAGCCGGAGAAGGCCGGAGCAAACAGGTCTGCTTCACCGGAGAATGTTCCAGTTGCAGCTCCAACGCCTACAGCGAGGCAAAGCACCAGTAGGGCTGCAGCAGCCACCACGGCCCAGCGGTGCCTGTGCCTTACCTTCGGTTCCTTCTCCTGTGCGCAGGACAAAACCAGGCTGTCGTCTATTTTTCCCATAGCGCGCAGCAGTTTTTCACTTTTTCGTTTCCTGATCTCTTCGTTCATAGCTCTACTCCTTCCTTTGTGAGAGTGTCCCGCAATTCTTCTCTCATGCGAAACAGCATGGACTTTACCTTTCCCTCGCTCATACGGTACGCCCGGGCAATTTCCCGAAGGGAATCCGCATACCAGTATCTGCGCAGAAACACCATGCGTTTTTCTTCAGGCTGGGCGTAAAGAAAGCTTTCGATACACTGTGTAACGACGCGGTCCTCCGCCCCCTGCTCCACGCTTACCACAGCGGGAACGCATTCCTCCAGCTCGGAAAGCAAAAGCTCTGTCTGGCCGCCGCCCCGCTTTTTGCGGTTGGAAAGCTTTGCACGGTTCAAGGCCAGATTCCGAACGATCTTGCCGAGGTACGCCTTCAGCTGATCCGGACAGCCCGGCGGGATCGCCTGCCACAAAGCAAGATACCCGTCGTTGACGCACTCTTTCGCGTCGCTTTCATTGCGCAGAATATGATACGCAATGGCATAGCAGTAGCTTCCATACTTTTCTTCCGTGGCCGCTATGGCCGCTTCCCCGCGCTTCCGGTACAAAGAAATGATCTCCTGATCCGTCATGGTTTTTCCCTCCTTTCCCGCACAATACAAAAGGCCTTTCACCCAGATAGACAACAAAAAGAACCGCAGGTTTCGTTTGGCTGGCAAAAAATTTCCCGGTGGAAGCATGTTCCGCCGGGAAATTTTGGTTCATCTGCAAATAGGCTTACACTTTTTTCACGCCGAATTGGGTCTTTTCGCCGTTTACGTCCCACTCGGCGGTATAGCCCGCAAGCGTTCCAATATGGCAGGCTTCTCCCAGCACATCGCCCAGGATAGAGGCCTCGTTCTTTTGCAGGATCTCTGCGATCTTCTCGCTGCCGCTCTGGTAGACCTCGATATGGTCGGTGACCACAAAGCCCGCGTCCTTCCGCATGGACTGCAGCTTGGAAACGATCTCCCGCACGAAGCCTTCCTCGATCAGTTCTTCCGTCAGGTTCGTGTCCAGCACAACAGTGAGTCCATGGTCCGCCACAGAGGTAAAGCCCTCCCTCTGGGCCGTTTCGATCAACAGCTCTTCCTCGGTCAGGACCGCTTCTCCGGAAGAAAGCGTCAGCTTCAATGCACCGGTCTTGTCCAGCTCCTTCTTTGCCGCGGCCCCGTCAAGCTCCTGCAGGGCGGTTCTCAGCTCACCCAGCTGCTTGCCGTATTTCTGGCCCAGCAGACGAAGCTGGGGTTTAAAGGTGTAAGAAATAAAGCCGGACAGATCGTTCAGGAAATCCAGTTCCTTCACGTTCAGCTCCTGCTGGATGATGTGGCGGTACATCTCACCGAGATCGGAACGGGCGTCCGTATAAAGCGTCCGCAGGGGCTGCCGGTTTTTCCTGCCGGAAAGATTTCTCGCGGCGCGGCCCAGAGTCACGATCTGCAAAACCTCATCCATGTCCGCCTCCAGCTTTTCGTCCACCCTGCTTTCCTCACATACCGGGAAATCGCAAAGGTGTACGCTTTCCGGCGCGTTCCCGTCGACAGAGCACACCAGGTTGCGGTAGATCTCTTCGCTCATAAACGGAGTCATGGGAGCGGAGAGCTTTGCCACCGTCACCAAGGCGGTGTAAAGGGTCATATAAGCCGCGGTCTTGTCCTCTGTTTCCCCGCCTGCCCAGAAGCGCTCACGGCTGCGGCGGACATACCAGTTGCTCATCTCGTCCACAAGATCCTGCAGTGCTCTGGCGGCCTCCGGCACGGCATAGGCGGAAAGGTTTTCATCAACGGCCTTCACCGTCGTGTTGAGCCTTGAAAGGAGCCAGCGGTCCATTACCGTCAGCGCGCAGTTGTCGAGCTTATATTTTGTCGGATCAAATTCATCGATATTGGCGTACAGCACAAAGAAGGCGTAGGTGTTCCACAGGGTGGAGAAAAACTTCTTCTGCCCTTCTACCACGGCCTTTTCATGGAACCTGCTGGGCAGCCAGGGGGCGGAGTTGGTGTAGAAATACCAGCGCAGGGAATCGGCGCCGAATTTTTCCAGCGCCTCCATGGGCTCTACGGCGTTGCCCTTACTCTTGCTCATTTTCTTTCCTTCTTCGTCCTGCACAAGGCCCTGCACCAGAACGTTTTTATAGGGAGCCTTGTGGAACAGAAGCGTGGAAATGGCCAGCAGCGTATAGAACCAGCCTCTTGTCTGATCAACGGCCTCGGAAATAAAGTCCGCGGGGAATTGCTGCTCAAACAAATCCTTGTTCTCAAAGGGATAATGGTGCTGTGCAAAGGGCATGGAGCCGGAATCAAACCAGCAGTCGATGACCTCCGGCACACGATGCATCTGTTTGCCGCAATGGGGGCAGGTGATGGTCACCTCGTCTACATAGGGGCGGTGCAGCTCGATATTCTCCGGGCAGTTGGGAGACATTTCCCTTAATTCCGCAATGCTGCCAATAGCGTGACGATGGCCGCATTCACACTCCCAAATGTTCAGTGGCGTGCCCCAGTACCGGTTGCGGCTCACGGCCCAGTCCTGCAGATTTTCCAGCCAATCTCCGAACCTGCCCTTGCCGATGCTTTCCGGCAGCCAATTCACGGTATTATTATTGGCAATCAGCTCATCGCGAACATCGGTCATCTTGATATACCAGGACTCTCTGGCATAGTAGATCAGAGGCGTGTCGCAGCGCCAGCAGAACGGATAGCTGTGCTCGAACTTCGGCGCGGAGAACAGCAGGCCCCGCTCCTCCAGATCCTGCAGAATGGGCGTATCGGCTTCCTTGCAGAAGGTCCCGGCCCATTTCGTTTCAGCGGTCATTTTTCCCTGGGTGTCCACAAGCTGCACCAGAGGCAGGCCGTATTTCCTGCCCACCTTGGCGTCGTCTTCACCGAAGGCCGGCGCGGTATGGACCACACCGGTGCCGTCGGTCAGTGTGACGTAATCGTCGCACACCACATACCAGCATTTTTCACTGGGGCTCACAAAATCAAACAGCGGCTCATATTCCCTGTATTCCAGATCGGCGCCCTTGCACGTCTCCAGGATCTCATATTCTCCTTCGCCCAGCACGGTATCGCACAGAGCCTTTGCCAGATAATAGGTCTCACCCTTTGAGGATACCTTCACATAGTCTTCCTTGGCGTTTACGCAAAGCGCCACGTTGGAGGGCAGCGTCCAGGGGGTGGTAGTCCACGCCAGAATAAAGGCGTCTTCCCCCTTCACTTTGAACTTTACCACGGCGGAGCGCTCTTTTACATCCTTATAGCCCTGAGCCACCTCGTGTGAAGAAAGAGGCGTACCGCACCGGGGGCAGTAAGGCACGATCTTAAAGCCCTTGTAAAGCAGGCCCTTGTCCCAGATCTGCTTTAAGGCCCACCATTCCGATTCGATAAAGCTGTTGTCATAGGTCACATAGGGGTTTTCCATGTCGGCCCAAAAGCCGACGGAACGGGAAAAATCCTCCCACATTCCCTTGTACTCCCAAACGCTTTCCTTGCACTTATCGATAAATGGGGCAATGCCGTACTTCTCGATCTGCTCCTT